>NZ_DEXW01000012.1 GCF_002364335.1 Winogradskyella sp. UBA3174
ACATATAGTAATCTTGAAGGCGTGAGTTTTACTTACAAAATAAAAATTGAGAACTACAATAAGTTGAAAGCTCTAAAGTTCAAGCAAAACAGTAGTCGTACTAATAACAACAAGAATTATTAGGTGACACTAAACTAATCTCGATAAGTTCATCTCATAAAAAACAAAAACTAAAACTGTTTCCTTACAGGATTGTGTCTTAGCTTTTTAAAAACGCTAATAAGTTAATGAAACACTTAGCACAACTAAAATCATTGTCTATTATCATTTATAAAAAAAAATGCTCGCTATAATGTGATTTAAGTTATATATTTTGGTTTAATAATACAATCTAAAATCAAGTAATTTACAGACATTGTAATGTCTTTGATGCAACTCTTCTACAACATCTAAGATATCATCATCTTCCTTAAATAAGTTAAAGAATGCTTTATCAAGATTTGAGCTAGTTATTCCATTACAGTCATTACCGTAACCAGAAACACCTTTTGCACCAGTGATATCCAAAAAATACTGTGCTTCTTCTTCGTCTAAATCTAGAACTTTTGCATTTGAAAAATGTACAATCTTTCCTTCTAATCGTCCTTCAAAAATTTCTGCAATTTCTTGGAGACTGTAATAGTAGTCATTTAAACAAATACTATTCGCTTCACCAGCTATAACCAAGTAGATTATCTCATAGTCATTAAAGTTATGATCATCCGAGACCAATGCATCTAAGCTAGCTTCTAGACCTTCAATAGTGTCGCATGTTTTATAAATACAGGCTATTCCATATTGCGAGGTCAATTGTTCTAGATTTTTTTGTGCTTCGGTAACCTCATCCGTTTCTATATTATAAACCGCTTCTAAACAGTAAATGAAATAATCTGTATCTGTGAATTGTTCTTGGGGTAATTGCTGTATTTTCTCTAACAAATTTCAGTTTTATGAAAGGTATATAAAGCGCAAAATTAATGTAACTTTTTTATATTTTTCCGCGATTTCATATATAATATACAAACTTTTGAAAGTTTAAATATCCACATCGTATTTCATTTAATAAAAAGATATTATTAACCTAGAATATATTTATACATACTTTTCATCATACCTTTAAGCATCACAACCAAGGGGCAAACGATTGTTGGACAATGGGAGACTTATGATAACAAAACCAAAGAAAAAAAAGCAGATATTGAAGTTTATAAAACAAACAATTTCTATGTTGTCAAAATAGTTAAAAGTTGTACTAGTGAAAAGAATGCCCTTTGCAAAACTTGTAAAGGGACAAATAAAAACAAACGCTAGAATAGGAGGCTTTTTAAGTTGTTTCAGACCAGATAATGACAAAATTGGAATTGATGAAGGCTTCTATGCTTCTGCAAATTTTTGTCTAGAATTTTAAACGTATCACAACGAGGTATATAGTCAATTGCTCGATCTGGGTATACAGGAAAATCTTGCATATTTTCCTCTAATTCGTTTTAGGTTTACTAATTTAGTTGCGAGAACCACGCTACCAAACATATACGAACCCAATAACAGCAAGCGACCAATGAAATTAATAAGGCTAAAAAACATTTCAGATAATTATTTCCAGAAGGCTTGGAATCTTTATGAAGATGCTTTCCCTTTTGAAGAACGAAGACTATTAGATAATCAATCCTACGTCTTACAAAATGACCGTTATCATTTTGATATTTTAATTGATAAAAACCAATTTATGGGATTTATCTTGTGGTGGGATTTTGAAACACATAGATACATAGACCACTTTGCAACTTCGGTAGAACAAAGGAATAGAGGTATCGGAAAGTTTATTTTAAATAATCTTATTGATAGTAATGACAAACCGGTTATACTGGAGGTTGAATTACCTACATCCACTATTAATGAACGCAGGATAAAATTTTATGAAAGACTAGGTTTTAAACTAAATCAACATTATTATGAAATACCTCCTCTAAAAGAAGACCAATCTCCATTGCAATTATTACTAATGTCATACCCGAGTATGATATCCGAAAAAGATGTTGACCAGTTTGTTAAAAAATATCACCCTGTTATTTTTAAAAACAAATAACTACACATAAAAACAAAATGAGAAAACTAATTATCCTACTAATAATAACGGTCATTTCAAACTCGTCATATGGACAAAATGAGATTTATTGAAGGCCACAGAATTTGAACAGATCAATATAATATACCTATAGGACTTACTTATAAAAGCACTTCTATTGTTTTAAGAAATCATGAATCTCAAGTAAGTTTGGCTAGCGCCTAACCTCATTCTTCGGTTTGCACAGCTTACCTATTGGGGCTTATCCATTTCGTTTCTATTTTATTAAATGGGTAATCGTGAATTATGTATGAGATTTTCCTTTGGGCAATCTTATCCTTCGATGTCATTAACTGAGTAGAGAAACATTAGAGAAGAAAAAAATAAAGAAACAGTAATTCTGCCAAAGCGCAATCTGGCTCATTGACTTCGTAGAATCTTCGATGTCACTAAAAGGTCTTATCCTAAGCTACAGCTGGCCCATCATTAAAAAGATAAGTCATTACCTTTTTAATTCTGTACTCTTAACGCTCTGTCCTGCTTTTAACTCAAACCGAAGCATGAGATTCGCAAACACCACTTTATAAAGTATAAAAGAGGTAAGCAAAGGTCAAGTGACATAAAGTAGAACATTATACTTTTAATTATGAATGATCCAGTAGATGATTTATAATTAAAACGAATTGAACACACAAAGTTTTTATATATAGATAATAATGTTGCGCTAATTGTAAGTTTGAATTTTTAGCACCAGTATTAATAGTATCTAAAGTTAATAATTGTATAAACATTCATTAGCTTCGGTTAAAGAAATCAACACCTTCACTCCTATTGTTTTAGAAATGATTGATTAAAAACCAGTTATTTATCTTATATTTCTAGAACAAATTTTTACTTTTGTAACATGAATGTTTTAGCTGTTTTTCCAGTATTGAGTGTTATTTTTGGACTGGTCTTAATGATTTTTATTCTATTTAATAAATTTGGCCTTGGAAACAACAATAAGATACGATATGTTTTATCCGCCTTACTATTTGTTTATGTAATTACGGCATTAGACTACCATCTTTCTATCACTAACCAAATACCTGCAACCTATTCAGGGGTTACCTACTTTTTCTATCATTTTACAGGATTGTTATTTTACTATTTCATAGCTCTTTATACCAAGTCTGAAATAAACACGAAAAAATGGGTGCCTATTGTTGTTGGGTATACCCTACTCCGTGTTTTAGTGTTTCTTCCTTTTGATCATAATCAAGATTTACAAAGTTTTGTAGCAGCTTTGGAGACTTCAAACTACGGCATATTAGTCTTAATGGAATATATTTTGGTGAGCTCTATCAATATAGCACTTATGTTTCTTGCCTATAAGAAATTGAAAAATACGCCATTACTAATTGAATTAAATGAAAGTCAAAGAAACCTTTACAAGTGGATTAAGATTATCGTAGTCGTAATCATACTTATGCAAATTTTAGTTTTTGTGACCACAATTCTAGGCAGTTTAGATATTGGTCATTTTAACTTTTATTTAAAATTTGAAACACTTATTTATTCCATATTCTTCTTCATATTCGCATTTTCTATAATGCATTTTCCTGTATTTGCCTATTCTGGAAATTTTGAAGATCTATCCACTTCTACTATTGAGAAATATGCAAAGTCATCATTATCTGATTCTTCAAATCTTTTCGAGGAAATAAAAGTTATCGTAAATGAGGAAAAGATTTACTTAGACTTCGATTTAAAACTGAATACCGTCGCTGAAAAATTAGACCAATCCATTCATCATATATCACAGGCTATCAATCAGAATGCGAAAATGAGTTTTCCCGATTTTATTAGCAGTTTCAGAATTGAAGACGCTAAAAAGAAACTCATGGAACCGAAACCAGATACAATATTTGCTATTTCTTTAGATGTAGGTTTTAATAGTAAAGCAGCTTTTTACACTGCTTTTAAAAAACACACACACATGACCCCTACCGAATTTAAAAAACTTCACAAGCCTGTAAATTGATGTAACGCATTGATTATGTAATTTTTAAACACATTAAAAGTGTCTTCCCGATAAATGAAGACACTTTTTTTTGTTTGGGATTATAGGGAGAAACACGATGGTGGTTATTTCAAAATACATTTACCACTTAATTTAAAATCTAAAAAAACATACTTAAAATGAAAAATTTAAAATTAGTAGTGCTAATTGCTTTAGCCTTAAATTTTGTTACTGTTTCTTGTAGTAGTGATGATGACAATAACGTTAAAGCTCCAGATAATGTAATGACTATAGAAGGACAGCAAATTAGCATAGAAAAAGGGGTTATAGTGGGATATGGAGAAAATGGTAATGGTAGTTTTGATTGGGACGTTAGCTTATTGTCAGAAGGATTTATTATCAATATATCAGAGCCAGAGAACGCCTCTGGAACTGGATCTAGTATCTTTTTAGAGCTCAACACAAATAGTCTATCAGGTCTTTTACCAGGGACTTATTCATTTGCTAATGAAAGTTCAGAATTTAAATTGGTAAGTGCACAAGCAAGTACAAATTTAAATGCTCAAACTGGCGATGGAAACTATTTTATTGCAACTAGCGGTACTGTAACCATAACTGGTACGGGTACTAATCAGGTTATAAAGGTAAATCTCGTAGGCGAAAATGGAAATAAAATAACAGCCTCTTATAGCGGTTTATTGCAAACTGTCTAAATTATTTAACCATTACGTGTTATGCAACATTTAACTACAAATTAGACTTTAGAACAAAAATTAAATTGAATGAAAAGAGTTTTATTAACAATGGCTTTGTGTGGAATGGCTTTAATGGCTAAATCTCAAACTGCTAGTGTAGAAAAATTGACTTACGGAATTCAAACTGGATTTTTGGGAATTTGGGTTCACAATGAATCTAAACTCACAAACTCAATAGCATTAAGAACTGAAATCGGATTTGACAGCGGAATTTGGGGAGGAAGTTTCTACGATGGAACTGGGTTTTTAATGACACCTGTTATTACACTCGAACCAAGACTATATTATAATTTGAATAAAAGAGTAAGGAAATCTCGCAGAATTGATGGAAATTCTGGAAATTTTATTTCTTTGAAAACCAGCTATCATCCAGATTGGTTTGTTATTTCTAATACGGAAAATGTTAGTGTAATTAGTGATATTTCAATTATACCGACTTGGGGAATTAGAAGAAACGCAGGAAAACATTTTACTTATGAAACTGGAATTGGAATCGGTTATAGGTATGTTTTTGCGAAACAAGCAGGATTTTCGGAAAATAAAAGTGAAGCAGCTTTCAATTTACATTTGAGATTAGGATATAGATTTTAGCCTAAATAAAAAACGTTAAGCAACAACGTATATAGATCATATCTAGGTAGATGATTACTCTAAGTTAAAGTGTTTTTGCGAGTCCGACAAATTTTTAAATTTGACTTATTGATAAAAAGGTAATAATAAAATTTAAAAATTCGGCTTGTGTATAATCCGAAAATAAGTTTATAATTTACACGCTACGAGCTATATACAGAGACGTTACCTGCAAACTAAAGGTAGCAATTTTAAAAATCATTATGAGTCTTACTTCTTATCTGCTATAACAGGTATAAAAACAAAAACAAGAGATATAAATCAAAATAAAAGTGACTAATTATAATTAGTTGAGCTCAATTAAATAGCTATTACATTTTCTAGCGCGACTTTTGGATTAGCTCTTAAAAACAAATTAAAACCATAACAATCATGAAAAAAATATTACTATTATCAACTATCGCTATTTTCGGAATATCAAATTTAATGAATGCTCAAAATGTTGATTTCGGATTTAAAACAGGTCTTAACATTTCAAACGTAACAGGAGGTGACATAGATAGAAATAACTTATTTGTTTTTCACATTGGTGGATTTGCTGAATTTAAGATAAGTGAAAAATTTTCACTTCAACCAGAATTATTATATTCTAGACAAGGTTCAGAAGCTAAAAATTTAGTAAAATTAAAAATAGATTATTTAGTAATACCTTTAATGGCAAAATATTATTTATCTAAAAAGTTTAGTTTAGAAGCTGGGCCACAAATATCATTTTTAATCAATGATAAATTTGATTTTAATGATAGCTCAATCCCAGATGCTGGTACAGACGCCTCAAGTTTTGATTTTGGACTTAATTTAGGCTTTGGATACCATATCAATTCTAATCTATTTACGCAAGTTCGATATAATTATGGCATTACATCTATTAGTGAAAATCCTGAAATTAAAAGTAGTGTATTTCAAATTTCATTGGGGTATAAATTATAAATAATACCATATCTAAAGTAAGAAGACACCTTAATTATAAGGTGTCTTCTTGTTGATAATTATAAGCTGGCAATGAGTTAAACCGAGAACCTCAAAACTAAAATATGAAAGCACAACTACACAAAACCGAAAGAATACATGCACTAGATTCTCTTCGTGCGATTATGATGTTATTAGGAATTGTTATCCATTCAGCTATTGCTTATTTTGTTACTGATATTGGTTTTTATTTTACTTAATCCTTTTCATTATAAGTTCAGTATTAATGGCTTTAGTATTTAAAAGGCTACCAAATTTATCTGCTAAAATCTCAAATACATTTAATTGGGTTCTTAAAAAGCCTATTACAAGGGTTTTTATTTTCACTGGTATGACTTGCGTTGTTTACCTTCTAATAGGTGAATCATCCATACCGTCCGCAAATAACTCAATATTTGACACAAATCTCTTCATCTTTTATTTCCCTTTTTATATGGTGGGTTGGGTTTTATACAAGTCCAAACATTTACTAGATAGTTTTAAACGATTAGACTGGTTATGTACAATTTTAGGACTTATACTATTTATGATAAGCTTAGCTATAAATGATTTAAAACTTGTAGATGTTTCACCATATCAAGACATTTCTAAAGTTGTATTTCAGTCTCTGATGGTGTGGTTGTTTATTTTCGGAATTACTGGGTTATTTATTCGCTATGGAAGTAAACATTCTGCTAGAATGAGATCTATTTCAGATGCATCTTATTGGGTGTATTTAGTACATTACACCTTAACCATATTTATTTCAGCACTACTCTTTCGTTGGGACGTACATGCAACAATTAAATTCCTAACAGTAATGATAAGTACAACTATAATCTCTTTTGTAACTTATCATTATTTTGTAAGAAGTTCATTTATTGGGAAGTTTTTAAATGGCAGAAAATACACGAGAAAACTTTTAGACATAAAAAAGTAGAAGAATTGAGTAATTTAAAACCCGCTTTAGACAAATAAAACCAGTTCTCAACAAAGTATCATTTATTGCTAATTCTAGCTGACTTGTGAAAACCCTCGCGGATTTTCTATTCAGTCTGTATTTACTACATTAGGTACTTAAACACATAACACCCGAGCGAAGCAAACTGGTGCAGCAAACCATATAGAACAATGTTGCATTTAAGCTTGTTCATTTTTCATTCTATTTTGTTGTATACAAATCCCCTTTCTATTGCTATACATATGGCTAACATCGTTATATAATAAAAAAGCGACTTTACTTTCTGCACAACATTACATTAGTATTATTCAGAAATTTAGAACCCGTAACGAACCTACGATAACGAAACGTTTGATTTTCTAACTTTGTGACGTTATCAAACGTCATTATATTCTGATAATATAATGTTTTTTTTGTCTGTCACTATTTATTATTTTTCAAAGGGTCACATACTGTTCTCCATTAGTAAGTCCTTTAGATAATAAAATTTTAAACAGGCTTGTTTCGTCTATTAAAGTATCAGATACTATAACTTTGAGATATTCATCAGTCTTCTTTTGGACTTTACCCCTTTCCTTTTTACAAGAAAAATAGTAATAGTGATACTTTTGGGTCGTATATATAATAGGTTTATGTATAATTAATTGTTTATGAGGTCTATTAAATACATTATTTTTATTTACATAACTTATTGACTGTTATTATGTTACAGTTAATAAAGTGGCTTCCCTATAAATGAAGACACTTTTTTTTGTTCGGTATTATAGGGAGAATCATTAAACTGATGATGCCTAAATATATTTGCACCATCAATTATAAACGAACAAAAATAAATCCAATGAAAAGAAATTCTAAAAAATTAAAAATAGGGATCAGGGCGATTGTAATCATTTGTCTTTTAAACATTACAAGTCTTTTATTGATATCTATGGGAAGTAACACACCTCCTCAGCAAGATGAAACAAACCTGCTATTTAACATGTGGCATTTAGAGACCTATAAAATTGAAAGTAAGGTTTATCCGCTCAACAAAAAGGAAAAAGACGATTACATTCTTTTTAAAAAAGACATGACTTATACTTCAAAATCAGAAGGTAAAAAAGACGACGGAACTTTTATCCTAAATACAAACGGTGCTTATGTTTTAATGAACTCCGAAAATGGTGAAAAGGTAAAAGCCTACATCATTTCAATATCAAATAAATCCTTGGTGCTGAAGTATGATATTGATGAAATTAGAGATATCGAAGTACATTATACTAGTCCCAATCAAACTCAGAAATTATGAAAAAATTTGTTATTATTTTACTTGTGTTTTTTAGCTGTAGTTCATCTTTTTCGCAGACAACTATAGATTTAAAATTAGTGCCATTCGAGATTACGAATCAGAATTTTTATATAGACAACGTTATAGATAATCGTCAAGAGCTGCATCTTGGAGTTATTGAAAATAATTCTAATAAGAAAGTGAAATTACGTTTTGAGAATGGCACTGCAACAACAATCAAAAACTTTATGGATGCCGCTTTGCCTAAATCAGGAGAAACCGTTCCGATAACTTTAAAGGTTAATCAGTTAAAAATTGAAGAAGCACAAACAAGTATCGATAAGAGAACGGCTAGAGTTTATGTTGAATTCTCTTTCTATGCAGCAAATGGAGAAGAACTTTATAAAGTCGTTCACTATGAGGATGAGGTTTTTCCAGTTTCGAGTTTAACGGAAATCTACGAAACCCACGAACAAAGAATCCGCGCAGCATTAGAATATTGCTTATGGAGCTTCATTGATGCCCAAAAAGCAAATACAAGCCCTAAACTGTTAAAAGATGCAATACCAGATGACGCTATTTCTTCTAAAAAAGCATCCGCTATTGAAACCTATGTGCCCTTAGGTAAGTGGTTTAATATGCTAACATTCAAAAGAGTGACGGATAAATATAACGAGGGTTGGAATGTTTCATATACTGGGTTTTCAGATCATGACAAAGACCTTATTATTCCTTTTGTAATAGGCTATGGTCAATCTAGGGCTAAATCAGATATAGTACAAGAACGTGGGTTTAGTTCTGTTGATTCCTATGCCTTAGGTTTTGGGTTCAATGGTTATCTCAAAATAACACCTGGTGTTTATTTCGATCTTGGTCTAAATGTCCCTATTGGAGTGGAAGTTTTAAGAGATTTGGAAGACAAAAAATCAACTAATTTTTTAATAGGTCTACGTGCTAATCAAGGAGTGAAAATAATTCCTTGGAAAGATTATGGAATCGTAATTGGTGCAGGTCTCTTTCAACAATGGCAGACGTCTAAAGTAATCAATAGAAATTTTGGGTTTCAGTTAGAATTAGGAATTAATTTTTAATTACATTTTATCTCAGCATGCATGAGTCCTAATTACACAACTAAAATTAAAACATTTATAAAATGAGTTTTACACAATTAATATCCTTATTTGAAGGGTCTCAAATAATGACCTTCATTGCTTATTTTTTTATTTTTAATATTAGTCTGATTTTCATTGAAACATTGATAGATTTAATGACCTCAAAAAAAAGAAGATGGAAAGATACAGGTGCTAATTTTATGATTTTTATGATAAATCAGTTACTAGAAAAAACAATAGTCGGTTCTATTGGACTTCTATGTTTAATGCCTTTTCATTGGCTTACACCACTTTCTATACCCATGAATCTACTGACTTGGGTACTCGCATTTTTTGTTGCAGACCTGACCTATTATTGGATGCATAGAATAGAGCACGAACACAGAATTTTATGGGCTTTACATAGTGTCCATCATTCTTCTAAAGACTACAATTTAAGTGTTTCATTTCGGTTGAGTATTATAGAAGGTTTGATTGAATGGGTATTTTTAATTCCTATGATATTAATAGGTTTTAGTCCTTTTCAAGCTATAGTTGGACTTATTTTAGTAGCACAATTTCAAACATGGATACATACAGAACGTATTGGAAAACTAGGTTGGTTAGACAAGATTTTTAATACACCATCGGTACATCGTGTACATCATGGTTCAAACAGAAAATACTTAGATAAAAATTATGGTGGTTTTTTAATTATTTGGGATCGGATATTTGGAACCTATCAAAAGGAAGAAGAACAAGTTATTTATGGGTTAACAAAAGATATTAATACCAACAACCCACTGTTAATTAATATTGTAGAATTTAAAAGCATCATAAAAGATCTAAAAAGGTGCAAATCATGGAAAGATCGATTTAAGATAATCTTTGGAAATTTATCATGGAGACCAGATTATTTTAAGAAAGAATCAAATAATATAGGCTAATAGATTAACATTTTTTTAAACTAAAAAAACGTAATGAAACAAAGAATAATAGGAATAGATGTCGCACGAGCATTGGCAATTATCGGAATGATTATCGTCAACTTTAAAGTTGTATTTGGCGAAAATGGACAACCTTGGGTAAAATCGTTCGCTAGTATTTTTGATGGAAAAGCTGCAGCAACATTCGTTGTTTTAGCGGGTGTTGGACTTGCTTTAATGACAAACTCAGCAATTAACCATAGAGATAAAGTGAAAATTAAAGTTGCTCGAATTAGAATAGCTAAAAGAGCTTTATTTCTCTTTATTCTTGGACTTTCTTATATCACAATTTGGCCGGCAGATATTCTACATTTTTATGGGATTTATATGGCAATCATCGTGATGGTCTTAACCTGTAAAGAAAAAACAATTATAATTTTAGGTATTTGCATCATTCTAGTGTACCCAATTCTAATAACAGTTTTGAATTACGAGACCGGTTGGAATTTTGAAACTTTAGATTATCAAGATTTTTGGACGTTTAAAGGCTTTATGAGAAACCTTTTCTTTAATGGCTTCCATCCCGTAATGCCTTGGACTGCTTTTATGCTCTTTGGTTATTGGTTCGGAAAGCAGGATTTACACAAAGAGAAATTCGTTAAAAAAACATTTTGGATGAGTACGATTATTTTTATTATCATTCAAGTTGTGTCCTATCTGTCCATCTCAATTTTATCAGAAGGAAGCCATGAAGCTGCTTTGGAACTAACTGAAATTTTTGGAACAAAACCAATGCCACCACTACCAATTTATATGTTGAGTGGTATTGCCATAGCTTTTGCAATAATTTCAGCCTGTATATTAATTGCAAAGAAATTTGAAAACAGTTTCATCATTGATGCTTTAAATAAAACAGGACAATTAGCACTGACATTTTACGTAGCTCACGTTATTGTTGGAATGGGAATTATTGAAATAATAAACCCCTCTAAAATGGGGAATTATTCAATTGAATTTTCAGTTGGTTATGCGATCGTGTTTAGTTTTCTGTGTATTTTATTTGCGGTTGTTTGGAGAAAATATAAAAAGTCTGGCCCCTTGGAATGGATGCTGCGAAAAATAACCGATTAAATCAATTTACATATGCAATCGATAAAACTTATATTTATTAGAATTTTCTGACTATTTATCCAATACAAATAATATCAATATAGAAAAATCAAATGTCCTAGGATTAAGAACCACCATATTTAATGTTGGTGATATAGATAAAGCTAAAATTTGGTATACAAAAGCCTTTAAAAACAGACCTCTTTAATATATTAACTTTTATTCTTTTAGCATTTAATACGACATGAATTTAACAACCTATTTTTTCATTGGGCTTTTAGTAGCTATAATTAGAGCTTTTCCATTAGGAACAACTTATGTAGCTGTTATCTATACAACGATAAAAGAAAATGTACAAAGTGCATTAATTTTTTTTTAAAACAGCTGTATTATCAGACCTGATTTTAGTATTAATTGCTATTAGTTTCAATATGCAGATTGAAAATTTTATAGGCATAAATATCTGGCTTCAATATAAGATTGCTGCTATACTGTTAGGTATTATTCTCGGATTGGTCAATCCAACTGTATTGATTTATTGGGTTTTAATCATTTCATTTTTAAATAAAAAAAATGATTTATTTGAATATAAATCTAGATTATCCATTACTAATTTTATTTCTAACTAATGTATTCTTAGGTAAAGTATTGGCTCTTTATGGTTATAGGAAGTTTAGTTATATACTTAAAGTTAGAATGAAAAATATAACCACAAAAATCAATAGACTTAATGCTGTTTTGTTACTTTGCGTTTCAATATTTTAACAATACGACTATATACGATTTCTGAAGTATTCCAAGTATAGTCACCGTCAAAATTAGTGGTATTCGTAAATTGAATAATAACTGTATCTATATCTTTATAATATTTTGCAATACTTTGGTAGCCTACAACTAGACCTGTATGTTCGTAAACGTATATAGAAGAATAGATGTCTTGCTCACCTTCATTAAACAACGAACCATCGTTTAAAGCTCTTAGAAGTATGCCGACATCTTCTGCTGTGGCTAACATGCCTTGTTCTTCAGTTTTAAAATCTTCTTCTGTGCCAACATAATAGCCACTCATTACATCGTCTATAACTACTTCACTTAGTGAGCTGTGCGTATGGTTTAAGTTAAGTAGGATCAAAATTTCCTCTTTTATATATAGATGATGGCTATACCCCAACACCTTATCTATTAGTCTAGAAAGTAACAAATAATTGGTGTTTGAATAGCCATAATCTTCACCGGGTTTAAAGCTAGCTGGCATTTCAATGGCTAACTCAAGTGCTTCATTATTAAAATTCGGTCGGTTTTTCCAATAATCAGGATGGTCGATAAAGTTGGGAATACCACTGCGATGTTGTACCATCATACTCAGGGTAATTTTATCTGCATTTTCAATTCGTCCCACCAATTCTGGAAAGTAATCAGCGAGCGTTTTATCCAAAGACAAACGTTTGTCATAAACTAATTTGGTGATGGCAACAGCGATATATAACTTGCTAATACTGGCAATTTTGAAAACTGATTGTGGATCTGCTGTATCTTGTTCTCTCTGTTTTTCCAACCGGCAGCATAACATACTGGCGGTATACCCGCCTCATCAACATAAACAATCATACCGTCAAACCCATACCCAATAGCAGCATTAACTTGCTCTTGAACAGTATCAGGTAAGGGCATTATCCATGCTTTCAAGAGTATCCATGGTACAAAAAACAAAGAGGCTATGCTTGCACTAATAAATACTACTTTGAATATTCGTTTTATTTGTTTCTTCTTCATACTATCCCCTTTTTCCTGGCAGTTATTTCTAATTTTTATGTAATTCGGCAAACGTGTTTTTTAATTTCTTTAAGGATGCAATTGCATTGGCATAAGTAGTTCGATTTTGTCTTACTGTAACCATTCTCGATAAAACCATATTTTCAAAATAGACCTCTTTTCCATAATTTTCTGAAGAGACGCCCATATACTTAAATCTTACATTTGGCATCAAAAAATTCTCATAAAAGGCTGCGATTGCATCTTGATCTAAAGATTCAAATCTTTTTATAGGGTTGAATGTTTCGTAGGTTTCAGATATAGAATTACGCAAACTTAAATCGTCAAATAATTTTAGATCGCCAGAAAATTTCAAGTTTTCATACGTGATCATTATTGGGTAAAATTTATTAGAAGCGATAAGCACGAATGATTTTAAAGATAATTTAGGGTTATCGTATGCTTTGTTGCCTAATAATTGAACCAGTGTGTCGAGCTCTTTAATCATTTCAGTTGCCCCATTTTTAAGGACAGTTAGCTCTTTTATGTTACGATTTGCTTCGTCATTTAACTGAACAATATATAAATCACGTAGCTCTAAATTTTTTTTATTTTTCGAATGCTCGTTAATTGCTAAGGCGATAAGGATTCCGATAATTACAAGAATTATTTCTCCAACGGCATAAGCAAGATACTTTCCAAACGTACCTGCTCTTTCGAAAGGCGGGTGTTTTCTCATAATTTGATTTTGACGATTTTTTCTGAATAATTTTATCATTTTTTAATTGTTGTTTGTTAAAAAGAACAGCGTGTCATATATTAAAAAATAGTTCTACTACAGTACCAAGAACAAAACTAATCAAGGCTCCAATAATTGAAATTCGTCCAAGCTTAAAGGTATCCGTAAAAGCTAACCACAGAGCCAATAAAGCACAGCCAAAAAAAGGAACGCTTGCATAGATTGGAAGCAAACTAGAAAAGACTCCTAGTAGATTAAAAATAATATCTAACAAAACAGTAAATCCGAATAGAGCTAATGCAAAATTAGTTTTTGTGTTTCTATTAAAGAGATAAATTCCTGCAGTCAAAAGCGCAGCGCATAGTGTTAAAGGCCCGAATTGACTATAATATGCTTTAGTAAAATAAGGTTCTAACCCTGCAGGGAATTCTATTTTTAAAAAGAACACAAAGCCATAGGCTAGTGCTAAAATTATAAATACCAAAGCACTAATTTTTATAGATTTCATAAGGGTATTAATTAAAGTTAGTGTGTTAATGTGTGTTAGGGGTTAAACGCAACTTGGTTCTAATGCTGTTTAGGTTTTGTTGGCAACACTAGTTTTTCTAGTTCTTAATTAATTCTGTTAGCTTTTCCTGTGAATCTTTGTATCCTAATTCAATTGCCGTTTGATAACTTTTTATGGCATCCTCTTTTAGGTTATTGGCCTTATAGCCATCCCCTAAAGAGTCCCAAAGGTTCCCATCTTCAGGGAACAGTTGAACATTCATTCTGAATAGTTTTAATGCCCATTCTAAATTTTTATTTGACCTAATTAATAGGTTTCCAATGGTATTTAAAGGCCCAGCACTTGTAAAATCATCAACGTAATTTTCTTGTAGTAACCTAAGTAACTCTTTCGATTTATCTGCTGAATGTTGTTCTGTATAATCCATCATAAAGGAGTATACATTGTTTTTAATTGGTTCTGGAATATAGCTTTCGTCAAAAATTATTTTTGCAACAACATAAGCAATACCTTCTACTTTCGAGCTATTTGCATTGGTCGCATATACGATATATATATCCTCCTTCGGATACCATATCAACGTATGCCAATACGTACCATTAGAACCATTGTGTGTTATTCTTTTACTACTATTTTCTGATTTTTCAACTCCCCACCCATAGCCATAACTAGTCTTGCTATTATAAGATAACGTGTAAGAATATGGCGTTGTTAATTTTTTTAATGATTCTGGTGTCAATACTATATTTGTTTTTAATGCTTTATACCAAAGCAACATATCATTTTGAGTCGAATTAATGCCGCCATTCCCTTTTAAGTTCCAATTGACACCTCCAGCATCTTGATAATATGTAATTGTCGACTCGGTTTCCATTATATTTCTATTGTAACCATGAGACATCTGTTTTGTATCCCATTTAGGCAGAAGATACCCGGTTTGTAACATTCCTGCTGGTATAAAAAGATGCTCGTTTAAAAAAGCTTCGTAGGGCTGACCAGAAGCTAATTCTATAATCCGTCCTAATAGGCTATATCCAGTATTAGAATAAGCATATTTTTTTCCGGGCTCAGCTACTAATTCACTTGCGAAAAGTGTTTCAAAAAAGTCCCGTTGTGAAATTTTTGATAGTTTTCCAAATGACGAATAGTCACGTCCTATAGACTCTGAGAAACCAGCAGTATGAGTTAATAATTGATGTATGTTGATGTTTTGTTTGTCAGTTGGTAATTCCTTAAAAAATAAACTTAAAGAATCCGTCAATTTTAGTTTCCGAAATTCAACTAATTTTAAAATTGCTGTTGCGGTAAACTGTTTTGTGTTAGAGCCAATGTCAAAAATAGTGTTAGGATTATTAAGGGTTTTAGCAGCCTTGTTGGCCTCTCCATAACCTTTATTAATAACGACTTCTCCCTTCTTCACAACAGAGATCGCTCCAGAAAAACCATTTTTAGACCCAGCGGTTAAGTAGGAGTCTATTTTGGTATAAAGCGCTTTTGACTCTGTTTTTTCTTGTGCACTTAAAGTGAATCCCAGTAATTGTACCATTGTAATTGCCGTAAATAAAAATAATGCTTTCTTCATTTTGATTTCTTATTTTATGTTAGGGCGAATAGAAGTCAAGCTAGGTTACATTGTTTTCTAATTTCTAACTATTGTTAGTAATCGTTTTTATTTATTTTCTTCAACGCTTAAACTTCTCATAGTTTTTAATAATATATGAGTGGATATTAGCATTCCTATTCCTAGACCAACAAGAGTTCCAACCCAATATTCATTAAAAAATTTTCCAATTCCAATACCCATAAGTGTAAATCCAATTGTATTAAGAACTAGTACTGTATCTAATAATTTTTATTTATTTTATATTTTATAATGTTCATTTTTAAATGTTTACAGGCGTAATACACCACATTGTATAACTGTTTTACACTTTTTAAATTTCGCTATTTCATGTCCGTTATTAAAGCTGATGCATTCAATCCTTTGCTAATTAACCAAAAGGGAAGGATGAGCTGAATAAGTCCCATGGGAAGCATCATATGCATACTAATACTATGTCCGAAAATTGAACATAATAATTCAATAAACATTAAAATTGAAGCGACGATCCCAACAATTGAAATTATTTTTGGAACTAACTTAGACCGGTATAATGTATAGTATAGAATAAAAACTGGAAAACAAGACATTAACAGACTCAAGTAATGCGTCCACCAATGTTTTTTGTACAACAGCGGTCCTAATATTTTTAGTGCGTCGGAGTTGTCAGTGCTGTTTTTTACGTAACCTTGACTTAATTCTAACAAAGCTATAGCACTACTATTATCAATAGCGATAGCTATAAAACCCAATATGCTAAAAGCAAAATATAACAAAGCCAAAGTGATGCTGTATTTTTTAAAAATGGGAAACAAAATAGTGGCTATACTAATGGATGTGATTCCACTTAAAAATAAAAGTAAGATTGAAATTATGATCTTATTAGAACTAGCTGAAGTTGCCGTTAGGTAATCATCCGAAAAAAGTACAGGGCCTTGTAAAATTTGATATACCAAAATACCTATAACAAAAATGAGCAGAAATAACACTCCTACAAGTCTTCCCATTTTTTTATTTGATTTCATAGTTTTTATTTATTTGATAATTGATTGAGCGGACAATATTATAAACTCTAGACAATTACAAAAGCGTATGAATCCTCAAATTACATATAACTTGCTAGATATCAGCAGATATAACTGATTTACTCTTAACAATTTCCGCGTTAACATAGGTATGTATCCTATTTATTGGCTTCAAATCCGTCTTTCAATGCTAAATCCAATGGCTGTTTTATGTCCAATACCTCTTTTTTAGAGGTGCCATTGTTTTGATATTTTGGCTTTTCCACTTTGCTAAATGTCCATTTCAGTCCAAACAAAGGTCTTAAGAAACCAATCCGTCTAATGATAAATTCATAAATGAGATAGCAGGCTAAACCGGTAAAAGCTACAATACCTACGAATTTTAATAGTATGGGTATGTCCAATGGCAATATGATTAGAGCACCTGCATACAATACAAACATGTGAATAATATACACGGGATAAGCTGCTTGACTCAAATAGCTTAGGGCTTTACTTGGTTTGTTCAAGTACCTATAACCAAAACCGAATACTGCAAAAATCCAGCAATTTGATTCGATAGCCATGAGATAACCAGGAGCTTCAAATCCAAATAGCACGAATCTAGTACAATATAGAATGATGGCTAAACTGGCATACAACCAGCGCCATTTCAAAACGGTTTGCCAGAACGTTTGACCGCTGTACACGAAAATAAAACCGAAAAAGAAGGCCAAAAACCCGTTAAAGAAGCCATGCCAAGTCTGGGCATACAAAGCAAACAACTGGGGCTTTACCAACACAACCTCTATGACAAAAAATAGAGATATCAACAAAGGGCCAGCGGGATGACTCATTAGAGAGGCTAACATTTTTTTGATCTTACCGTTCTCATGGGTCTTCAGATAGTAATAAATTGGCAAAAGTAAAAGTACGTACACGAAGATATTTCCTAGAAACCATAAATGACCTTGATGGGGATAATAACCCAAAGGCATATTATAGTAGTTCTGAAAAATAAATAGATGCAGTGGTGTTATGGCCACTATTCCAAAAGCGAAGGGCAACAAAATTCGTTTTGTCCGCTCCAGAAGCAATTGCTTCCAATTTCGTTTGCGCATCGCAAAATAGAGCCCCATTCCAGATACGTAGAATAAAAATGGAATTCGCCAAACGTTTAGCATGGTCATAGGCGTCCATAGAGCCTCTAGGGTCTCCTCACTCCTAATAAAACCGATGAACATGGCCCACGGTTGGAAAATGATGGCGATGTGATAAATTAATAATAAGCCGATTGCAATTACCCGTAACCAATCGATATCGTGTCTTCTTTCTGATGTCATTATACTATAATTTTTAAATTAATTGGAGTCTGCCCATATACTTTGTGTCTGAGCTAAACGATGTTTAACAAGGCTTGCTACCCAATGGCTATCGGGATCAAAAAAATCGATTTCACCCTTGTAAATGACTATTTTTTTTACCTGTAACGCAGCCAGAGTAAATTATAGTCAACATCAAATTACTGGAGCATCATAGCAATGACAGGACGTGTTTTTTCGATTTCGTCTAAATCAAATTTTAATCCAAATGGTCCTAATTGTTGTTGTAGCATTTCATAGAAGGGTTTTATCTCTGCAAACGGGGCCAACACACTTTCTCTTGGTGTCGCGCCAAAGTTATTTTTTACGGTCTTATCTGCTTTGGCATCAATAAGCAGTTGTACGATTTCGACATGACAAAAGAATGCCGCCACGTGCAAGGCTGTAGCCCCATCGTTATTTTTAATGGTGAGATCTGATTTAGCATCAATTAATACCTTAGCAATGGCCGTTTTGCCAAAGGTCGCTGCCGAGATTAAAGGTGTTGCCCCACTCATTTGATCTTTTATATTGATATCGGTTCCTGATTCTATATGTTGTTTAACGATATCGAGGTTATCAGTCATTATTGCCGTTTGAATGTCAATTTTTGGCGTATCTACTGTTGACTTAGTGTTGTCACTAGTGTTCGATTTTGTTTTGGGATCCTCACTCGTTTGGGCGCAAGAACTTGTTAGTAATAGGATAATAAACGAAACGTTTAATACCCTTTTAAAGGCGTTACTTTTAGATGCTGTGATTTTAAATAATTTTAAATTTTTAACGGTATTTGTTAATACGCGTTGTTGCTGATTCTCTTCTGTGTAAAAATTTTTAATTGCTCGTTTCATGATTTTAGTTTTTAAAATTTGACTTTGTTTTTTTGTTTCTACAAAGATGGGATAAGAGTGAGATCCTTGTGTATGAGCAATCAAGCAATATGTATCAAGTTTGAGGATGAGATAAAAACTATGGCGCAATGGTATAAATTATGACGCAAAAATTGTTTTTCTTAATAATTATGCCAGTAATCTTATGACCCATATCTGCATAATTTTGTCTAATTTAGGCCAAGCAAAAACAGTATGTCTAGCACATCAACCACTGAATCAGACTTTATTAATCAGGCAAATACCATTGTTCTGGAAAATATTTCCAACGAACAATTCGGCGTTTCAGAGCTCGCAGAGCTGATGAACATGAGCCGTTCTAGCTTGCTCAGAAATATCAAAAAACAGACACAGCTTTCTGCGAGTCAATTCATCCGTCAAGTACGTCTTTTAAAAGGTATGGAGATGGTTAAGCAGCATACTTTGACTATTTCTGAGATTTCATACCAAGTCGGATTTGGTAGTACGTCCTATTTTATTAAGTGCTTTCGGGAATATTATGGGTACCCACCTGGTGAGGTCGGAAAAGACATATTGGAAGGAGAGAATATCGCTCTTCAAGCTTCTGTTTTGAATAGATACAAATGGCATATATTAGCAGCGTTGTCTTTAATAGTCATCGTTATATCTGTTTTGCTTCTTCCAAAAGAACTTAAGGTTACTACTGAAATTGAAAAATCTATAGCAGTGTTGCCTTTCAAAAATGAAAGTAGCGATTCTTTGAATCTATATTTTGTGAATGGTCTTATGGAATCTGCTTTAAACAACCTACAGAAGATTGGTGACTTACGCGTTATTAGTAGAACCTCGGTAGAGAAATATAGACATTCGAATAAGGGTATTCAAGAAATAGCTCAAGAGCTCAATGTAAATTACTTGGT
>NZ_DEXW01000031.1:0-8728 GCF_002364335.1 Winogradskyella sp. UBA3174
ATAGATAAATTACAGGATACTTAGTATTGCTTTTAGGATTATAATTGTCTGGTAATTTTACCCAAAAATTGCGGTACTCACCTAAAGTTTTTGAATATATACTATCAACTATCTGACTAGTTGCTAATTCTTGTTCATTTTGACTAGCTTGTGCTTTAATTGACAAATTAAAGCAAAGCATAACTATTATAATTAATTCTAATTGGGTTCTGTTTTTCATATAATAAAGATAATATTGATTTACGCTTTATCCTCTAGCTTTAATGACCAACGTAAAATTAAAATTCCGAGTCTAGCTATAACAAACGAAAACAGACCAAACGTAGCTGTTAATAATGATACTTTAAGTCCGCCAGCAAATATTGCAGGATCTACATTACCCATAGCTTCAAGTGAATCAAAAGCTGTAATTAATCCTAAAACCGAACCTAAAAAACCACATACTAGTGCTAATAAACTTGAGTCTACTGTAAGCTTTAACATTTTTTCGGTTGTCGGGATATCTTTTTTACTATTTATAAATCCTCTGATTAAAAAGAATAGAGATAGTAATAAAAAAATTAATATTACTGTCATAAACAATGAGCCACCCTCACTAAAACGGTTTACTACTAAAAAATTTGAAATTACTAATTCGTTCATAATTGATGATTTTAATTAAACATAGGCCAAACTTAAAACTAATAACATCTAATAATTTTTAATTGCGACAGACAACCATTTTAATTAGCGATACAACAAAATGCTAAAACCATAACTAAATCTGTCATTCGTCTACGAACTTAGAGTGCCTTTAAAAATTATACTATTATTGTATTAAGAAGCTAATTAAATGCTAAACAGAAAATTTATTTTAAAACAAATAGGACGAGGTTTTTTACACATATTTTTTTGGTGTTGCGTCCTTTTATTCTACACTTACTTCTTTAGCTCTAGTAGTAAAAACTTCAATGATACTTTAATGTTTTCTTTGTTTTTAATGCCAATAACTATTGCAACAACTTATGTTTCAATATATAAGTTAATTCCAGGTTACCTCGTAACAAAGCGTTATTTACTCTTTGTACTTTATAGTATATATACACTTATTATTTCTTTTTATTTAGTAATGGTCTCTATCTTTTTTAGTCTTATATATCTTTCAAATTTTGAGTACAAAAACATGAATCCCTTAACCAGAAATATCTTGTTTGTTATGACAGGTATATATCTAGTTACTTTTATTGTTAGTGCTTTTAAACTTATGAAGTTAAATATTGATGCTTCAAAAAGAACTAAAACACTTGAAACTAAAATTTTAGAAACACAATTAAAACTCAAAGAGCAAGAACTGAAATATCTAAAAATGCAAATTCATCCTCATTTTTTATTTAACACTCTAAATACGATGTATGGTTTCGCGTTGAAAAAGGCAGATGAAACACCAAAAATGATTTTAAAACTCTCTAACCTCCTTGATTATTTACTTTACCAAGTAGATAAACCCTTTGTGAGTTTAACAGACGAGATAAATCATATTGAAGATTACATTAGTTTAGAAAAAATGCGCTTTAATGAGACGTTAAATGTAACTTTTACAAAAGATATTCATTCAGGATCTATAGAAATTGCTCCCATGTTATTTATTCCTTTTATAGAGAACAGCTTTAAACATGGTATTATTATAGATGGTATTTTAAAGATTAATATTGCAATAAAAACTCAAACAAATCATACAGAGTTTGTTATTAAAAATAGTAGCTCTAAAGATTCAGGTCTTAATGAAGGTCTTGGTTTAGAGAATATAAAAAAGCGATTAGAGTTATTGTATCCAAATCAATATAGTTTAGATATTTTGAAGACTGATGATGATTTCTCTGTGACATTACTAATTAATTCTAAATCAATTGCAGCACATGCTTAAGTCGGTCTCTTGTATTATAGTTGATGATGAGCTTATTGCAAGAGAAATCATTGCCTCTCACTTATTACAAATCGATAACATTAAGATTAAAGCACAATGTAAAAATGCTATTGAAGCTTTTAACTTTATTAGTAATAATGAAATAGATTTAGTCTTTTTAGATATAAACATGCCAGAGATTTCTGGTATTGCCTTTGCTAAATCTATAAACAAGAATATTAAAATTATATTTACTACAGCTTATAGGGATTATGCGGTTGAGGGCTTTGATTTACAGGCCGTAGACTACTTATTAAAGCCTATAGCTTTTGAACGTTTACTCAAATCTGTAAATCGTTATTTTGAAGTCTCATCGCAAATTAATAATGACAAAAAACAAGTCGATGAAGGCACTGATTTTATTTTTGTACGCTCAGACCGAAAGATGATAAAAATAGATTTTGATGCTATCATCTACATAGAGAGTTATAGTGATTATATAAAAATACATCTCAACGATACTATAATTGTTACCAGAGAAACCATAAGTGCTATTGAAGCTAAACTACCTAAAAAGCTGTTTTTAAGAATCCATCGCTCTTATATTATTTGTATTGTAAAAATTCAATCATTTACTAATGAATATATTACAATTAATGGTTTAGCACTATCCATTAGTCGAAGTTATAAGAAAGAAGTTTTAAAACAGCTAGAAAAGTTTTAACTTTAGATAATTAAAAACCCAAATCTAACGTTATAGCGGTATCCGCTATTTTTTAAACCGCTTAATGAACGACTACCTACACAGCACTATTCCTAATTTACAACCTTTTAATTATGAGCGTCACCACGATTCCCTTTTTATAAATCAGCAATGGGTTTTAGTGAATGGTATTTCTAAAAAGAAAGCCATATACACTTTTAGAGAAGATAATATTCTTGAGATTGAACGAAAAGATGCTACCATTAAAACATCTTGGAACATAAATATTCAAAATATACTCTCTATTGAAACTGAAGATGGGTTAATTGAGGTTAAAGCCTATTTTAAAGATGATGATATTTTAGTACTCAACAACCAAGAGAAAGAAGAATTTGCGCTTTATATAAATACAACAAATTATAATGAAGAGCTGAGCTCAGTAGAAGATGTTCAATCGTTTTTAAAAGATAAGTATAAGAAGAAAGTAAGCAATATCATCTACGACCATGAGTTCTATTATATAGAAAAGTCTGAAGAATTCGGACCTTTTAAAGTAGAAATACTATCAGAAAAAGTTAAAAACGAAGAAATTAGTGCATATTGTTTTGTGAGAGATATTAATGAAGATGATTACAGTAAACGCCTACGTATCTTTGATTTAATACAAGAATTATAAAACATTATATTTTATTCGTTCTCTTTATATAAAGCGTATTTAGCTAATTCTATCTTTACTGTAGCTTCCCAAAATTCTTGCGTTTCTTTTTTAGCACCACGCTTTGTTTCACTATCGTATCGATCTTGTCTTTTATTAAATTCCTTAAATATTTTGTCAAAAACAGGTTTGGCCTTATCTGCGTTAACTGCCGTTATTTTTAAATCAGTTAACGCTTTTCTTAGTTTTCGAGAATAGATTTCTGTAATATCAAAATGAATTTGCTCGTGTCTTAATATGTAATCTGTACTAGAATTTGGCAGAACCCAACTTTCATAGGTCTTAAAAACACATTGAATAAATAGCTTTCCATCTTTAAAAAGGTTTGCGCTACTTTCATAGCCAAACCCAGAATTTGTCAACGCTAATGCATTCGGATATGTTATTTGGTCTGGCTGTCCTTTAAAATCGTCCCAAGTTAATTTTCTGTTTACACTCCATACTATTTCTGTTTCATAGCGTTTCGGGTCATCTACCTTATAAATATTAGCCCACAACCTAAAGCAAGCACTTCTTTTATCTGGTGATATCTGTTTTGTAATTCTAACTAAGTTTGCTCCATTTTGACGCGCCATACTTTTAAGGTTCTGTACGTTTTCATAATACGTACAGTTTTCAGCGAACCCACCATCAACTGCTTTTAAATCTCCAATCTTTGTACCATTAATTATTTGATCATCCGCAGCGTCTAATACAACTACGAGTGCCTTATCAGACAGAGGAGCTAGCACTTTGTCAATGTTACTCCTTAATTTTGGTGAACATGATATAAGTATAGCGAATAGAAGACTAGCTGTGATTTTTTTCATTTAGTTATATATTTAATGAAAAAAGCGAACGCATTACGTTCGCCTTTACTATATGGGATTCCTACTTCCAAAGGGATTTGTTTAAACATGCAAAGCTCTATCCTCAGTTGCAGCTAGAGCCGCTTCTTTAACTGCCTCTGCAAACGTTGGGTGTGCATGAGACATACGAGAAATATCTTCTGCAGATGCTCTAAACTCCATTGCCGTAACTGCTTCTGCTATTAAATCGGCACAACGAGCACCAATCATGTGTACTCCTAAAACTTCATCAGTTACTTTATCTGCTAAAATTTTTACAAAACCGTCTATATCTCCACTTGCCCTAGCACGACCTAAAGCTCTAAAAGGAAATTGACCTACTTTGTATTCTACGTTATCGGCTTTTAATTCTTCTTCTGTTTTACCAACAGCAGCAACTTCTGGCCACGTGTAAACGACTCCAGGAATTAAGTTATAATCTATATGTGGTTTTTGTCCTGCTATAGTTTCTGCTACAAATACACCTTCTTCTTCAGCTTTGTGTGCTAACATAGCGCCTTTTATAACATCACCAATTGCATAAATATTAGATGCAGATGTTTGTAAATGGTCATTAACGTCTACTTGTCCTTTATCATTAATATTTACTCCTGCCGCTTCAGCATTTAAACCATCGGTATAAGGTCTACGACCAACAGAAACTAAACAATAATCTCCTTTAAATTCTACAAGTTCACCCTTCTTATTTTCCGCTTTTACGATGACTTCGTCACCGATACGCTCAACAGATTGTACTTTATGAGAGAGCATCATTTTACATTTTGCTTTCTTAAAAACTTTATTAAGTTCTTTAGATAAACCAGCATCCATGGTTGGTAATATTCTATCCATATATTCTACAACAGTAACTTGTGATCCTAATCTGTAATAGACTTGGCCTAACTCTAAGCCAATTACTCCACCACCAATGATAATCATGTGTTTCGGAATTTCTTTTAGCTTTAAAGCTTCTGTAGACGTTATAATACGTTCTTTGTCTAACTCAATAAAAGGTAAGTTACTTGGCTTACTTCCTGTAGCAATAATGATATTTTTTGCTTCAATCTCACCAGCATCTTTTCCTTCAATAATTATATGAGTTGCATCTTTAAAAGACCCTAAACCTTCATAAACATCAATCTTGTTTTTCTTCATTAAGAAATCGATTCCACCTGTAGTTTGATCTACTACAGATTGTTTACGACCAATCATCTTTTCAAGATTCACTTTAATTTCACCAGGAATTTCTATACCATGCTCCTCAAAATGTTTTGTAGCTTCTTCATAATGATGAGACGAACTCAATAAAGCTTTACTAGGAATACAACCAACGTTTAGACACGTACCACCAAGTGTTGAATATTTTTCAATAATTGCAGTTTTCATTCCTAATTGTGCACAACGAATTGCTGCTACATATCCACCAGGTCCTGATCCTATTATTGCTACATCGTATGAATTCATAAAGTATTTTTTATCTGATTAAAACAAATACAAAAATACGATTTAGATTAAAGATTTACGAATTTTTAAAACCTATAATTCCGAATAAAACAGATTTATTTCTTCTTTTCAATAGCTTTTAAAACCCACTCTAATTCCGGGTCAACATTATTGAGTCTATCTTGGTAGGTTGGTAGAATTTCTATGTCTGGCTTTACACCATAACCATCTGGTTCTATATTGTATTTAGAATCTATATGCATTAACCCTATCCTTGCGCGAACCATAGTATTTGGCAATTCATAGACTTTAAATAAACCAGCAACTGTACCATTGTATGCTCCTCCTGTTTCTTCACCAACAAATGTTGCACGTTTACTACCTTTTAATTGAGTAGCTAAAATTGATGATGCCGAAAATGAATTGCCATTGATTAGTACATATATTTTTCCTTTAAAATTTAATGGATTCGCTTCTTGTTCTTTCGCTGATTTAAATTTATAATACAACTGACCATCTTTTTTACTTACACGTAGAATATCTACAACCGCAAAACCAGGAGATAATAATCCTACAAAAAGTTTTACTCCTAATCCTTTAGAATTACTCATAAGACTTTTTAAAACTGGAAATCTTGTATTGATTTCACTTTTATTAATAAACGTAAAGTTTTTATCTGTGAGATAAGAATATAAATAGTCGATTTCATTTAGACGCCCACCAAAGTTATTCCTCAGGTCAATAATTAGTGTTTTAGTTTTTAAAGAATCTAATATTGTAAAGGTTTCGTCATAAAACGCTTCAAATTTACCATTCTTAAATCCTTTAATTTTTAATAATGCTACAGTACTATCCTTTCCTGTAAAACTTAAATCTCTTATATTTTCTTTTGTAGCATAGTCATAACCGTACTTGCGTCTTTCTTTACGTTCTTTTTTCCATTTTAATTTTTTAGCCTTTCGCTCTGCCTTTGTTAATTTTACTTTAGGCTTTATAACTTTAATAGAGTCTTCACTCAGTGAATCTTTGATTTTAACCTTGGCTATACGTTTGTAATTTTTAACAAATGTAGAATCTAAATTTCTAAAGGTAATTTTAAGACTATCAAAACGGCCAACATCATAACTATAATAGCGTAGAATACGTTTACCAATTACTCTGTTATAAAACGTGGTATTATAACCATCTGAAGCAACTCTTTTTTTATAAGTATTCATTAAATATTGAGTTGTGTTATCGCCTATTTTTAACACCTCTGCATTTACTAATAATGAATCGTCACCCTTTGCCTTAGAAATTATAAGCTTGTTATCAACGTATTCAAAATCAAGATTATTGATATCGAATTTCATTAAATTAAACGCGCTTCGTTCTTTTCTCTCTAGTTTTTTAGATGGTGGAGAAACTGACATGTGGCCTTGACCAACATATTTAGTAACCGCAGCTAATTTTTTATAAAATGTACGACTTGTAATAGGTTTAGTTATTGCTTTTTTTAAGCTATCAAACTTATAATCTAGTGTTTCTTTAGAGTTGAATTGATATAATCGTGGATGTAATCTTTGTAATTGATTATATACTTTGTCAATATCTTCATGTATATCTTCAACAGAATGTAATTTTGTAACTTGTGTATTATACTTTTCTACGCTTGCACATGATGCGAATACCATTGCAACACTAAATAATAGTAAAAATTTCTTCATTTAATAATTCTGTTTTAGTAATACTAGGGTGTGTTTTAATAGACGTAAAAAATTAATAAAAGGTTGCCTCTACTTTTCTTTAATTAGGAAACCCTAACATTTCTCCCATACCTACAGTAAATAACCAACAGCCATAAATAGCATGTTCTATTGATACTAATAATGTTGATTTAGTCTTCTTATAAGTCAAAGCAAAAATAATACCACCTATAAATGTTAAAAACAGAACCAATGTGTTTTTAAAGAAAATATGAGCTAGAGAGAATACAGCCGCATTACACAAAATAAAAAGTGTTTTATTTTTAAATAGTGATTGGTAACGCTGAAAGAAAAACGTTCTATAAATTAATTCTTGTGGATAGACTGAAAAAGCTGAATAAACAAATATAATAATAACCCACACAAAAGGCTTATTCAAAGGCATTGAGAATAAATTATTAGCATCAACAACAAGAACATAAGCTGTTGTAATTCCGAAAACACCAACGAATTTTAATAATGTTCGTTTCCGAAATTGTCTCCAACTAATACCCTTTTTAATCTTAAATACGTTGCCTTCAATCTTTAGCAAAACAAAAATAACATATCCAAATCCTAGTACACCTATGGCTATTTTGATCCAAATAGGAAATTGTAAGACAAAACTTATTGGTGCAATTATAAATATAAGAAATAATTCTAAGAGTCTATAATCTCTAGTTTTCATAAATTAAAGTGTAATAGCTGTTGTGTGTTTTACTTCATTAATCATAAACATACTATAAGTACTGCCAATATGATCAATTTTAGTTAGTTTTTTTACCATAAATTCTCTGAACTCCTCCATGTCCTCTACCAAAACTTTTATAAGATAATCATAATCACCACTAATGTGATAACATTCTAAAACTTCATTAAGCTTAGCAACTTCCCGTTCAAATTTAACAACATAATCCTGTGTATGTTGTACTAACTTTATATTACAAAAAGCAACGAAATCTTTATCGACTTTCTTTTTATCAACTAATGCTACATATTTATTAATTACACCTTTATTTTCAAGTTTTTTTATTCGTTCGTAAACAGCAGTAACCGATAAACCCAAGGCATATGCTAATACTTTATTAGTTTGCTTGCTATCGTTTTGTAAAAGCTTTAGCAATTTCTTATCAATATTATCGAAGTTCATAGTTGTAATTTTTCATGTTAAAACCAATATCAGATAAAAATATAGATTATAAATCTATTATATTAATAATACATAGCTTTATTTTCTAAATAATTAAATAATACTTGACAATACATCTGTAATTGTTGAATTTTGAAGTATTAATCAAATTAAATTATTATGAAATTTAAGCCTACAAACAATATTCAAGATTTACAATACTTCGGTGAATTCGGAGGTGTTAATCCATCAATTTCAGATTCCTCAACCTATACCTTCATATCAGCAAAAACCATGTTCGATAC
>NZ_DEXW01000031.1:8860-12094 GCF_002364335.1 Winogradskyella sp. UBA3174
ATGGAAGGCACAGAAACAGCAACAGTTACAGCTTCTGGCATGGGAGCTATTACACCAGTTCTATTGCAATTATGTGATACAGGTGAACATATAGTAAGCAGCAGAACGATTTATGGAGGCACTTATGCATTCTTAAAAAACTTAGCCCCACGTTTAGGTATTGATACGTCTTTTGTTGACATCACTAAATTAGACGTAGTTGAAGCTGCTATAACACCAAAAACAAAAATATTGTATTGTGAATCTGTTAGTAATCCGCTATTAGAGGTCGCAGACATTAAGGGTTTATCTGAACTAGCCAAAAAGCACAACTTAAAATTAATTGTAGATAATACGTTTTCACCATTATCTATTTCACCAATAAATCTTGGTGCAGATATCGTTATTCATAGTTTAACTAAGTTTATTAACGGCTCTTCAGATGCTGTTGGTGGCGTTATTTGTGGTACTCAAGAATTTATAGATGAACTAAGAAATGTAAACGACGGTGCAGCGATGTTATTAGGCTCTACTATGGATAGTTTGCGTTCTGCTTCTATTTTAAAGAATTTAAGAACGTTACATATAAGAATGCAACAGCATAGCCTTAATGCAACTTATTTAGCAGAAAAATTTGAAAATGCAGGCATCAAAACAGTATATCCAGGTTTAGCCTCTCACCCATCTCATAACCTATTTAAGTCTATGATGAATGAAAAGTATGGCTTTGGAGGTATGATGACTATAGATGTTGGTTCTTTAGATAAAGCCAATGCTTTAATGGAATTAATGCAAGAACGTAACCTTGGTTACTTAGCTGTAAGTTTAGGGTTTTACAAAACGTTATTCAGTGCACCAGGGAGTTCTACATCTTCTGAAATCCCGGAAGACGAACAAGCAGAAATGGGATTAAGCGATGGTTTAATTCGTTTTTCTATTGGCTTAGATGCTGATATAGAACGCACTTATGAGATGATGAAATCTTGCATGGTTGAGCTAGGTATCCTTAAAACTGAAATGGTATAAAAGTCTATTAAATATTTAGAAGCCTGATTTTTAATCAGGCTTTTTTTATTTCCTATTATGACGACTAATCATAGCTGTAAAAAGCGAATCACCAAAATACCAGTAAATTTCAAATACTAAATTCAAAAACTCAAAAACCCAACAACTTTACAATTCAACTACATCTCGAATTTGCAAATGGTTTTACAAAATCGTAACATTACAGAACTAAACCTAATTAAATATGCAAGACGACGACTTATCCGAGATTAAAATTGAAGATCAAAAAATTATAGATAATAAAGAGCTAAATATTTTTGAAGCACTAGTACCTGTGGTAATTTTAATGGGTATGTTAGCCTATAATATATTTTTTATTGAGGATCAAGAGTGGTTTGGAGCATACACCAATCAATATATTCTACTAATAGGTGGCTTCGTTGCCTTTATAGGTGGTTTACTTAATAAAGTAACTCCTAAGGTAATGGCGAAAGAAGTTTGGGAAAATCTTAAAAGTGTCTTTGTACCAATTATGATTCTATTTTTAGTTGGAGCGCTTGCAGGCACTTGGTTAATAAGTGGCGTTATTCCTGCAATGGTCTATTATGGATTACAGGTGTTAAGCCCAGAAATATTCTTACCGGCTTCTGTAATTATTGCAGCTGTTATTTCAATAGCAACAGGAAGCTCTTGGACGACTTCTGCAACCGTTGGCATCGCCTTAGTTGGTATAGGTACTGCACTTGGCATTAATCCTGGAATGATTGCTGGTGCTGTAATATCTGGCGCCTATTTTGGTGATAAAATGTCTCCGCTAAGTGACACTACAAATTTAGCTCCAGCAATGGCTGGTACAGATATATTTACGCATATAAAATATATGGCAATCACGACAGTACCGACTATTATAGTAACTTTAATTGTCTTTGGTATTATTAGTGTAAATATAGAGCCTACTGGAGATGCAGACATAAGTAATCTATTGGCCTCAATAGATAATACCTTTAATATCTCACCATGGTTGTTTTTAGTACCAGCAGGTGTAATTGTTCTCATTTTATTTAAAACTAAACCTTTAGTCGCTTTAGCCTCTGGAGTAATACTTGCCATCATTTTTTCAGTTATTTTTCAGCCAGAGGTTCTTAAAGGATTATCTGATTCAAATTTTTCAGCTATTTCAAATTCTATATTAACGGATACTGCCATAGCTACTGATAATGATAAATTAAATGATTTATTCTCTTCTGGTGGAATGAATGGCATGCTTTGGACGATTTATCTCATCATTTGTGCGATGGTGTTTGGTGGAATTATGGATGGCATTGGAGCCTTAGCTAGAATTACGAAAGCTTTACTTTCGGTAGCAACCACTGTTTTTGGATTATTTGCAAGTACAGTGATTAGCTGCTTAGGTTTAAATACCATTGCATCAGATCAATATTTGGCAATAGTGATTCCTGGAAAGATGTTTAAGAAAGCATTCGAAGATAAAGGTTTAGCTCCTGAAAATTTAAGTCGTACACTTGAAGATTCTGGGACAGTAACATCTGTACTTATTCCTTGGAATACTTGCGGTGCATACCAAAGTGGTGTTTTAGGTGTTAGTGTTGCAGATTATTTTATATATGCAATTTTTAATTGGTTAAGTCCGTTTACAACCTTATTGTTTGCTGCCCTTAGAATTAAAATCAAACTTCTAGTAAAAAAGTAAAACATAATTTTTCAAACAAAACGCTACAATATTATTGAGTTCGTATTTTAAAGTGACTTAAATTATCATTCTGATAAAATTCAGGTCACTTTTTTGACGTCATAAGTTTATTCTATTACTTCATGCTTTTTAATAATTAATAGCTATGCAAAGACGTAATTCTTACAGCTACTTTTGTATAAAATAGTTAACAAACTAAAAACAAAATAAATGGCATTAGTAGGAAAAAAATTCCCAAATATTAGCGTTAACGCGATGAATGATATGGGAGATACGTTCAAAATAAACGTACTTGAAGAAGCAAAAAATAATAATAAAAAAGTAGTATTATTCTGGTACCCAAAAGACTTTACTTTCGTTTGCCCAACTGAGCTTCATGCTTTTCAGGCAGCTTTAGGTGAATTTGAAAAAAGAAATACAATGGTCATTGGTGCATCTTGTGATACTCCAGAAGTGCACTTTGCATGGTTAAGCACAGCAAAAGACAATGGAGGTATTGAAGGTGTAACTTACCCAATCCTTGCAGATAGCAACAGAAA
>NZ_DEXW01000031.1:12251-73214 GCF_002364335.1 Winogradskyella sp. UBA3174
GATGAAGAAGGTACAGTACAACATGAAAGTATAAACAACATGCCATTAGGTAGAAATGTTAATGAGTACTTAAGATTAGTTGATGCGTTAACACATGTACAAGAAAAAGGAGAAGTTTGTCCTGCAAACTGGGAAGATGGCAAAGAAGCAATGCAACCAAATGCTAAAGGAACTGCTAAATATTTAGCATCTCAATTAAATTAAAAAGACCTTAGGGTAAATTAAAAAAATCCATATTCCAAAGTAACTTAAATAAGAGTTTTTAAATTTGGAATTTAAAAATTTTGAATATTAATAAGAATATGATTCAAGAATTAGATAAAGATAACTTAGAAGACATAATTACAGAAAACGATACTGTTATTGTACAATATACAGCGACTTGGTGTGGTAATTGCCGAATAATGAAACCTAAGTTTAAAAAATTAGCAACAGAAAATGAAGATGTTGTTTTTATTATGGCTGATGCTGAAAAATTTCCTGAAAGCAGAAAATTAGCTACTGTAGATAACCTTCCTACATTTGCGACGTTTAAAAAAGGTGAATTTAAAGGCCAAGTTCAAACTAACAAATTCGACGTTCTTAAAGAACTCGTCGAAGGCGCATTGTAATAAAAATTTTTCCCTTTGGGAAGATTAAAGATAGGATTATGAAATTACCTGTAATTAAACATTTAACGCAGTTCATTGAAGACAACGATGAAGACTATATTTTAGAAACAATTGAAACTTTAGAAAACCTAACGGAAGTTCCATCTCTTAAAGATGAAGAATTAGATGTAATTGGTGAGCTAATTTCGAATATGTATGGCGCACTTGAAGTCCAGAAAATGGTTAAAGGTGGAACCGCTAAAAAGGAAGCCTTAAACACATTTATGTCTCGCGTACTAGGTTCTATTGATAAATAATAGGAGAATTAGTAGAGAGAAAAAAGGTGGCTCATTTCTGAGTCACCTTTTTATTTGCTATTAATCACTATTTATTACTATAAATCAAAACGATCTAAGTTCATTACCTTAGTCCATGCGGCTACAAAATCATTAACAAAACGCGTTTCACCATCATTAGCTCCGTAAACTTCAGCTACAGCTCTTAATTCTGTATTAGATCCAAAAATTAAATCTGCACGAGTTCCTGAGAATTTCATTGCATTAGTCTTACGATCACGACCAATAAACTCTTTATCATCAGATGTTGCTGCTTTCCATGTTAAAGAAAGATCGAGTACGTTAGTAAAGAAATCATTAGTTAAACTTCCAACTTTATTTGTAAATACACCATGTTTAGAACCATCGTAATTTGCACCTAGGACTCTTAATCCACCAAGCAAAGCAGTCATTTCTGGAATTGAAAGCGTCATTAAGTTTGCACGATCTACTAGTAAATCTTCAGCAGCTACATCTAATTTAGAACTCATGTAATTTCTAAAGCCATCTGCTAATGGCTCTAAATAACCAAACGATTCTAAATCCGTTTGTTCTTGTGAAGCATCTCCTCTACCTTGAGTGAAAGAAACATTCACAGAATGACCAGCATTTCTAGCAGCCTCTTCAACACCAGCTGTACCAGCTAAGACTATTAAATCTGCCATAGACACTGTTCCTTTGAATTCATTTTGAACACCTTCTAAGACATTCAGTACGCTATTCAATTCTTCTGAATTATTAACTTCCCAACTGCGTTGTGGCTCTAAACGTAAACGTCCACCATTTGCTCCTCCGCGCTTATCTGAGCCTCTATACGTTGAAGCCGAAGCCCAAGCTGTAGTTACTAACTGCGAAACTGATAAACCAGAAGCTAAAATCATTTTCTTTAAAGACTCAATATCAGAATCACTCAAGGTATAATTTACTGCAGGAACTGGATCTTGCCAGATTAATTCTTCAGTTGGTACTTCAGGACCTAAATAACGAGAAATTGGTCCCATATCTCTATGGGTTAACTTGTACCAAGCTCTAGCGAAAGCATCTTCGAATGCTTTGTGGTCTTTATAAAAACGCTCAGATATTTCTTTGTAAACTGGATCCATTTTTAAAGCCATATCTGCTGTCGTCATCATTAAAGCTTGTGTTCCATTACCACCAGCTTTGGGTGCTCTTCGAGCATTAGAAGCTTCAGTTGGTGTCCATTGATGTGCTCCTGCAGGACTTTTTGTTAATTCCCAATCGTAATTTAGTAGTACATCAAAATAATCTGCATCCCATTGTATTGGATTTGGTGTCCAAGCGCCTTCTATACCACTCGTAATTGTATCGTCTAAAACACCCGATTGAAATGTGTTTTTCCAACCTGTACTCATTTCTTCAATTGAAGCTCCATGAGGCTCTACTCCAACATATTTTTCTGGATCTGCGGCACCGTGTGCTTTTCCGAATGTATGTCCACCAGCTACTAAAGCAACCGTCTCTTCATCATTCATAGCCATACGGCCAAATGTAATCTTAATATCATGTGCAGATTTTAAAGGGTCTGGTACTCCGTTTGGGCCTTCTGGGTTTACATAGATTAATCCCATGTGTACTGCACCTAAGTGACCTTCTAAATCACCATCACTTGTATCGTAACGCTCATCATTATCCAACCAACCTGTTTCACTTCCCCAATAAATATCTTGTTCTGGTTCCCAAACATCTTCACGACCACCTGCAAAACCAAACGTTGGGAATCCCATAGATTCTAAAGCGCAATTACCTGCAAGAATCATTAAATCTGCCCAAGAAATTTTGTTTCCATATTTCTTTTTTATTGGCCATAATAATAAACGTGCCTTATCTAAATTACCATTATCTGGCCAACTATTTAAAGGTGCAAAACGATGCGTACCCGAAGCTGCTCCACCACGACCATCACCTACTCTGTAAGTTCCTGCACTGTGCCAAGCCATACGAATCATAAACCCACCGTAGTGTCCATAGTCTGCTGGCCACCAATCTTGAGAATCTGTCATTAAATCAATAACATCTTTCTTTAGTGCTGCAAAATTTACACTCTTAAATGCTTCTGCATAATTAAAGTTTTCACCCATTGGGTTATTTTTTGTAGCATTTTGGCGTAAAATATTAAGCTTTAATTCATTTGGCCACCAATCGCGATTACTTGTTCCGCCACCAGCTGATTTTTTTTGTGTTCCACTTAAGAATGGGCAGCTAGCAGCATCGCTACTATTAATGTTGTAATTACCTTTATTATCCATATTTGATATTTAATTAAGTTCAATTTTGATTAAAGTTATGAAATATTAGACTTTAATTACAAAAGCCATATTTTTTTAACTAATCTTTTAATAGCTAAAATTAATAGCATTAGTTACTTCTATAGCCAAATTTAATATTAATACTGTTTGTAAAACATAACAGTTATAAGTTTTTACAAGTGAAAATTGAAAACAAACTTTTTTTTAAAACCAATAAATCCGTTAAAAACAAGTTTAACGGATTTATTAAATATAAAAAACTAACAACCTATAATATTAATCTAATTATTTTTCATCTGAACTTATTAAATAAGGAGTCTTTCCATCTGTAATTATGACTTTACTATTTGCAGATTTTGCTAATTGTAAGAATGCTTCAATACTTTTTATTTTAATAATAGCAGGTGTAAGACCTTCTGCAAGAATTTTTTGAGCATCTCTTATACCTTCTGCTTCAATAATTTTACGTTGCGCCTCTAATCGTTCTTGTTGTAAAGTAAATTCCATTCGCATAGCATCTTGCTCCGCTTGTAACTTTTGCTCAATAGATCTAGATAAACCTAATGGCAATTGAATACTTTTCATTAAAACAGCTTCTATAATAATTCCTTGTGGAGTAAGTGTTCCTTCCATTTTAGTTTTAATCGCTTCTTCTATATCAGCTCTTTTTCCTGAATGCATATCTTTTGCAAAAAACTGTGAACAAACATCAGAACTTGCAGAACGGAATACAGCCGACATAACGTCTTGATAGTTAGAGCCTATATTTTTTAACACCGTTGGAACCATTTCTACCTCTAATCTGTAAAGAATTGAAATCTCAGAATCCACACTTAAACCTTCTTTACTCGGTATTCTAAGCGCTAATTTTAAATTGTTAGTTTGGATAGATTCTTTAATGACTCTTGTTGTAAAAGGATTAAAAAACACGGTGCCTTGGGTTGTAACTTTTGCCTCTAATTTCCCTAATTTTTGTCTAACGCCTGCTTCTCCTGGTCTTATAACTGCACAACTCGTTGTTAAAAAAACTAATAGTAAAAGTGATATTTTCATTTTCATAGCAATATTTTTTACAAAGTTAATTCATACTGCAATAATATTTGCATTTAGAATTTTTATAGATATCATAAATTTAAGGAGGTAAGTGAATATAAAAACCTGTATATCAATAAATTAAATCGCTAAAAATATTTTATGCTTTTAGAAAACTTTAACATGGTTTGTTGAGAAAACAAATGTTGTCTTGAATAATTATATTGGTATAACGTATCTATATTTTTTGTAACTTATAGTATCATTAAAACATAGAATTATGAGCACTACAGAATACACAAAAGTTTATTACGGCAATTTTATTTTAGTAAATCGCGTTAAAAATGAGTTAGAAAATGTAGGGATTATTCCAATTATTAAGGACGAAGGTGAATCGCAACGCTTAGGTGGACAAGGTTCAATTGGTAATGGTTTCCAAGATCTATATGTACATATTGATGAGTTGGATAAAGCTATGATTATTGTTGAACGTGTTAAGGGAGAGATGGAGGCTTAGATAGTTTAGATAGTTTAGAAAAACTACTGTTTGAGGTTAAGTCTATCCTTAAATACCTTATAAAAAACATTAGTTATACAATCTTACTTTTATATATTAAAATAAGTTCTGTATAACTGACAATATTAGGTATTACCTAAAAACAAATAAGATTAAACAAAAAAATGCTGGCGTTAAAAACACCAACATTTATAGTTTAAACGAAAAAAGAAAACCTAGGCAGTTACAGCATACATCTTCTCTCTCATTTCTTTTATCTTCTTATCACTCATGTACTCATCAAAAGACATGTGACGATCTATAACTCCGTTTGGTGTTAACTCAATAATACGGTTTCCTAAAGTTTGTGCAAACTCATGATCGTGAGTCGTAAACATTACTGTACCCTTAAAGTTTTTAAGCGAATTATTAAACGCTGTAATACTTTCTAAATCTAAGTGATTTGTTGGTTCGTCTAACATTAGAACGTTGGCTCTAATCATCATCATACGGCTTAACATACAACGCACTTTTTCTCCACCAGATAAAACATCAGACGTTTTTAAAGCTTCTTCACCACTAAAAATCATCTTTCCTAAGAAACCTCTAATATGAACTTCTTCACGTTCTTCTTCTGTGGTTGCCCACTGACGTAACCAATCTACAAGCGATAGTTTATTATTAAAATACTCGCTATTATCTAATGGCAAATACGATTGTGTCGTTGTAACTCCCCAAGCAAAATTGCCAGAATCAGCTTTAGCTTTACCGTTTATGATTTCATAAAAAGCTGTTGTTGCTCTAGAATCCTTAGAATAAACAACTACTTTTTCGCCTTTGTTTAAATTGATATCAATGCCTTTAAATAAAACTTCAGTATCTAAACTAGCTGTTAAACCATTAATATTTAGTATTTGGTCACCAGCTTCACGATCGCGTTCAAAAATAATTGCAGGATAACGACGACTAGAGCGTCTTATGTCACCAATATTTAATTTCTCAATCATTTTCTTTCTACTCGTAGCTTGTTTAGACTTAGCTACGTTAGCAGAGAAACGACGAATAAATTCTTCTAATTCTTTCTTTTTGTCTTCAGCCTTTTTATTCTGTTGTGCATGCTGTCTTGCTGCTAATTGAGAAGATTCATACCAGAATGTATAATTACCAGAAAAATGATTTATTTTGCCGAAATCAATATCAGAAATATGTGTGCAAACAGCATCTAAAAAGTGTCTATCGTGAGATACCACGATGACACAGTTGTCGTAATTAGCTAAAAAGTTTTCTAACCAAGATATAGTTTCATAATCTAAATCATTGGTTGGCTCATCCATGATTAACAAATCTGGATTTCCAAATAATGCCTGAGCTAATAATACACGTACTTTTTGCTTACCATCTAAATCTTTCATTAAGGTATAATGATAATCTTCCTTAATGCCTAAATTAGATAGCATTGCAGCAGCATCGCTATCTGCATTCCAACCATTCATTTCTTCAAACTGAACTTGTAGTTCACCTATTTTTTCAGCATTAGCGTCTGTATAATCTGCATAAAGCGCATCGATTTGAGATTTTAATTTAAATAGCGGTTTATTACCCTTCAAAATCGTCTCTAAAACAGTGTCTTCGTTGTGCTTATTATGATTCTGTTCTAAAACAGACATACGCTTACCAGGCTCTAAATGAACATGACCAGAGGTTGCATCAATTTTCCCTGCGATAATATTTAATAACGTAGACTTACCTGCACCGTTGGCACCTATAATTCCGTAGCAATTACCATTATTAAATGTGGTATTTACTTCATCAAAAAGAACGCGTTTTCCGAATTGAACTGAAAGATTAGAAACTGATAACATGCTTAGTAATTTATATATCTTAACCTTATTGAAGATTAAGATGAATTTTTAAGAGTGCAAAAGTAGAAAATTAATGCGATTAGACGAAATTAATGCGCAGTATAACAAGATTTAACGCGGCATTAACAACAGTTAAAGCATGCAACACATATTTTTGTTCATCTAACCTTTAAAAGTGTGCTGAATCTAATAAGATTTTTATCTGTTTGTTTTGGAATGTCTATTATTGCTGTGGGTTGTAATCCTAACAATAATACAGATGTTGATTATGCCTATATAGGTGGAGAAATAATTAATCCGAAAAATAAAAATATTATACTTTATAATACCAAAGGTAAAGTCGTAGATTCTATTACCCTAGATGCCAATAATAGATTTATTTACAAAATCACTAATTTACAATCTGGTTTATATTCCATTACGCATGGTGGAGAATACCAAATGATACTTTTAGAGCCAAATGACAGTATTATGCTTAGGCTAAATACTTATGATTTTGATGAATCACTAGTTTTTACAGGTCATGGAGCCAAGAAAAACAATTATCTCATTAAAACGTACTTATCCAACGAAAAAGAAGCTAAGAAATTGGTGAAGTATTCTAAAATGGTGCCTGAAACATTCCATGAATTTTTAGAAGAACGACGTTTGCATGAGCTAGATGAATTTAATAATTTTCTAAAAGACAACGATGAATCTGAATTTTTCAAATCTATAGTAGAAGATAATATTAACTATAACACCTACGCAGATAAAGAAATTTATCCTTTTGCATATTTTGGAAACAACAAACTTATTCACACTAAAGATTTACCAGAAGATTTCTATTCTTATCGAAGTGAAGTAGATTACAACGCTAATCATTTGAGTAACTTTTTTGCATATAATCGTTTTTTATTTTCTCATATAGATAACCTAGCTATAGAGTCATATTATAAAAACAATCCATTTCATAGTAAATTTGACAGGCATGCTATGACTTATAATAAAACTAAATTAGATTTAATAGATTCTATAATTAGCGACGAGACCATAAAAAATAACCTGTTAAAATATAAAGTAAGAGATTATATAAGTTATAATCATACACAAGAAGAAGCAAAAGAATTACTAGACTATTATTTAGAAAAGAGTACTAACAGTATTGATAAGCAATATATGGTTGATTTAGTATCATCATTAAAATCCTTACGACTTGGTAATCCCATACCTAAATTAGCAGTAGTTAATTACAACGATAGTGAACATCTTTTAACTTCTATAATTACTAAACCTACAATTATATTTTTCTGGTCATCTAACTCAAAAATGCAGTATAGAAATAGTCATTTTAAGGTAAATGAATTAAAAAGCAAGTTCCCACAAATGGATTTTTTATCTATTAATGTTAATGACAATGATGATAAATACTGGAAAAATATAATAGACCAATACGACTTCCCTACTATTAATGAGTTTAAATTTAAAGATACGCATACAGCTAGAAAAATCTTAGCTGTTAATTATCTAAACAAGTGTATTGTAGTTGATGAACTTGGCAATATACTGCACCCAAACGCTAACATATTTAGCTCTGAATTTGAAGAAACACTTGAAAATCTTTTACTAAAAAAGCACCTTATTCAATAAGATGCTTTTTAATCTATATTTAAAACTGTCCTAGTTTCCTTTTTTATAATCAGCTAAGAATTTTTCTAACCCTATATCTGTTAATGGATGTTTTAATAATCCTGTTATAGAACTTAATGGACCAGTCATTACATCTGCACCAAGTTTTGCACAATCTATAACATGCATTGTGTGACGTACTGAAGCTGCTAAAATTTCTGTTTCAAAAGCATAGTTGTCGTATATATGACGAATTTCTGCAATAAGATTTAAACCATCTGTAGAAATATCATCTAAACGACCAATAAAAGGAGATACATAAGTTGCACCAGCTTTAGCTGCTAATAAGGCTTGTCCTGCCGAAAACACTAAAGTAACATTGGTTTTTATTCCTCTATCAGAAAAATATTTACAAGCTTTAATACCATCTTTAATCATTGGTAATTTAACTACAATCTGATCGTGTAATTCAGCTAAGGCCTCACCTTCTCTAACCATACCATCAAAATCTGTTGCTATAACTTCAGCAGAAACATCTCCATCTACAATAGTGCAGATATCGACATAATGCTTCATAATATTATCAGTACCTGTAATACCTTCCTTTGCCATTAAAGACGGGTTTGTAGTTACACCGTCTAAAATACCCATGTCCTGAGCTTCTTTAATCTGTTCTAGATTTGCTGTATCAATAAAAAATTTCATCTAATATAAGTTTGAATTGTTGTGTTATTTAGTTAGTGCAAATTTACAACTAAACAAGAGGTCTATTTTAATATATTAATTAAAATATATTAACAACTTACTAAAAGGTGGTATTGTACTACTCTAGTATAACCGTGTAAGTTTTGCTTGTACTATATTTACATAAAATTTCTGGCTCTTCATCTGTAAAAAGTCTAAAGGGGCCATCTACAGTAACAAAGATAGTGATGTCAAAAGTACCTTTAACTTCTGGTGTGCCTTCAATACTTATAGTTCTAAAATTAACAAAATAATCTAGGCCCAAAGGTAAGTCTTCGACTTCAAAATAATAGTCGTAATCTTCATCTCTTGGTTCATTAATTATCTGAGCATTTAGGTCTACATAATAATAGCTTTCTGTTGAGCCAATAGGGAATTGTCTATTATCCAATTCTGGTTCTCTAGGAAAAATGCAACCTAAAAAATCATTACAACTAAAAAATAAAGTAAAACAAATGGGAACGAGTAAAAATCTATAAGTTTTCATAAGCGCTAATTTCAAATTTAATACATCAAATAATGTACCATACTCTCTATAGCTTATAATGATTCATCAGCAATTTCTCATAAACCTTATCTGGAAGAATGCGTTTTAAAACAATAGAGAGTTTTTGCATAAATGCACCTACTTTGTAGTGAGTCTTGGGGTTCTCAGTTTTAATAATAGTGTAAATTGCTTCAGCCATTTGTTTGGGATCACTACCTTCATCTACATGTTCATTCATCATTTTTAATGAACTTCCATATTTTACTTTATAAGGTGAATCTTTCTTAACTGGAGCATGGTAACGACCTGCGGCAATATTAGTTGCAAAATCACCAGGAGCAACATTACACATGTTTATATTAAAATCTTTCAATTCCATTCTAAAAGCTTCTGTAACTAATTCTAACGCGCCTTTGCTAGCACTATAAATACCTCTAAATGGTAAACCCATATAACCAGCTATGGAGGTTACATTAATAATCAATCCAGAATTTTGAGCACGCATGGTGGGTAATACAGCTTTAATTACGTTAATCGGGCCAAAAAGATTGGTTTCAAAATTGCGTTTAATTTCTGCGTCAGGAATTTCCTCTATAGGTCCTGTAATACCTGATCCTGCGTTATTTATAAGTACATCTATTCTAGATTCAAACTTTAAAACTTCAGTAATACAAAGAGAAATAGTATTAATCTTTGTTACATCGAGCGCAACGATAGGAAATTTACTATTTGGATAATTATTTGGGTTTCGACTTGTACCATAGACTTTAAAACCTTTGGTTTGAAGATACTCACCGACTGATTTTCCAATTCCTGAAGATCCACCTGTTATTAAAACGACTTTAGACATAATGCTTAATAAATTATAATATCGAAAAATACAAATTCCAAAATTAGTAGAACTTGTAATGAAATATCACGCTTCTTTGAAATGTATAAAACCAAAAAAATCTCGATTCGCCAAGGCTTTCAAGATTTGAGTTTTTTACAAAAAAAAAGGCAAGCTACCTACATCACACTGCTACGACCATTTACCTTTGCTGCGTTCCCGCCCTGGAGGATTCAACAGGAGCTAGTTGTGTAGGACTTGCCAGCTGCAAAGATACAATCTTTTCATACTTTTACAATCATTTAACAATCATTTTTAAACTGAATTTTATTTAATAACTTGCCGTAAAATTGAAATATCATTATGCACTTATCTAAATATATAATTTTCACTTGTTTATGCCTATTATTAACTAACTGTGACGACCATAAAAAAACAGGATTCTCAATAAAAACGAATGTAAAATCAATAACGCTTGGTGATACATTAAGTCTATCTATTAATAATCCCAATAAACTTGAGATTATTAATGTAACCTATAAATTTGACAATAACCTTTTTAAAAACAACTCTGCAGTTAACAATGTGCGACTTGGTGCTAAAGAAATCACAGCAATTATAAGTTACGATGATAAAACGGAAACAATTTCTAAACTAATTACTGTTTATAATAATGTTATTCCTTCTAAATATACTTATGAAGTCGTGAATACCTATCCTCATGATATGTCCTCTTACACCCAAGGTTTAGAATTCTATAACGGTGAACTTTATGAAAGCACAGGTCAAAAAACAGAATCTAAATTAAGACGCATAAATTTTGAGACTGGTGAAGTTCTTAAAAACCTAAATTTAGAAGACAGGTACTTTGGTGAAGGGCTTACTATACTTAATGATAAAATCTACCACCTTACTTGGCAATCTAAAACAGGTTTTGTTTATAATGTAGATACTTTTGAAAAATTAAGCAGCTTCAAATACGGCAAAAGTAAAGAGGGTTGGGGGTTTTGTAACGATAGGAAAAAGCTTTACAAATCGGATGGTACAGAAAAAATCTGGTTATTAAATCCAGAAAACCTTACTGAAGAAAGTTATATAGAAGTTTACACTGAAAAAGGAAAAATACCAAGCCTTAACGAGCTAGAATGGATTAACGGCAAAATATTTGCGAATATCTACCAACGAAACGGAGTTGTAATTATTAATCCAAAAAATGGTGGTGTTGAAGGTGTTATAGATTTTGAACCACTTAAAAAACTAGTTACACAGCACGATGAACTCGATGTTTTAAACGGCATTGCTTATCACCCAGAACGTCAAACAATTTTTGTAACTGGTAAAAATTGGGATAAACTATTTGAAGTTACGATAAAGAAACAATAGGCGAAGTGTAATTAAGATGTCTATCTAAACATTCCATTTATTTAATGCAAATATTCAAAAAAACGATTACCGTTTCAAAAAAAGACTTAGATGATCTTAACCACGTTAATAATGTGCGTTATGTACAATGGGTTCAAGATATTGCCAAAGAGCATTGGCTAACCTATGTTTCAAAAGAGATTTTAAATACTTATTCTTGGTTTTTGGTAAATCATTTTATTGAATATAAAAGTCAGGCATTACTGGGTGATAAACTGCTTATAAAAACATTTGTTCCAAAAGTTGAAGGAGTGAGTACTATTAGACACGTAGAAATTACAAATGCCAAAACAGAGCAACTCATCGTTAGTTCTAAAGCAAAATGGTGCTTAATAGATTCCCAAACGCAACGACCTAGTAGAATAACAAATGAGATTGCAGAACTCTTTAAGTAACAATTCATACTATTTCAAAGTAGAAAGGGTCTATAAGGTTAAAGTTTTTTTAATGTTTTATGTTACTTAGATAGAAAAACCTTTCTTTAAAGTAACAATCAACTAACAATGCGACTATTATTAATATTAGTGCTATGCTTAAGCTTATCTTTTACAACAAGCGCACAAACCTTAAATGGTAAAGTTTACGATGCCACTACCACCGTAAATGGCATAAAAATTTTCAATAAAACACAAAAGAGACTCACTGCAACTGATAAAGAAGGAAACTTTGATATTATTGCTAAAGTAAATGATACCATCGTTTTCGAATCTTTATTTCATCATCCTAAAGCGGTTGTTTTAAGATCTTATCATTTTAATGAAATAGCTGTTTTTGAGCTAAAAAAACTAATTAACGAACTCGATGAAGTTGAAATAAAAGCAGAACCAAAACAGCCTGTATTTAAAGTAGAAACTTATAATACAGAACTTAAAAATATAATTGCTGAAGACATTAAACGAAATCCAGAAAAATACCAGTCTGCAGGTGCTACTTATGGTGTTGATTTTATCTATTTAATCGGTCAAATAGGAAAACTTTTTAAGAGTAAAAAATCAAAATACAGAAAAAACTATAAGCCAATATCCTATGAGCAGCTAGATTCCTTAACAATAAAAAGCTACCTTTTTAATGATAATCTCTTCACTAAAGACTTAAAAATACCACTTCAAAATAAATATTTATTTTTTGAGTTTATTGAAGCTAAGCAGATAAGTTCAGAATTACTTTTAGAAAAGAATAAGATGCAACTACTAGATAAATTAGTAGTAAATAGTCAGCTGTTTATAATTCTTTTAGAACAATACGGTAATCAAAAGAAAATAAAAGACTAACGCTTTAGACTATAATTCTCTTGATACATAATAAATCCTAACTTCAAAAGTTATATTTTTAGCCCTAATTATAATTATCTCTTATGAAGCAATTGCTATCATTCTTTATTTGTTTAGGAGTCTTACTATTTTGGAGTTCTTGTCGTAATGATTTTGAATTTTCCCAAAGCACTGGTAATTTAGAATTTGCTAGAGATACCGTCTATTTAGATACCGTTTTTACAAATATTGGTTCGAGCACCTACAATCTAAAAGTTTATAATCGTAGTGATGATGATATCGTTATTCCTACAATTCAATTAGAAAATGGTACTAATTCATTTTACAGAATGAATGTAGATGGCACTACTGGTTTAGAAGGAGCACAAGAAGGTAAGTTTTTTGAAGATATAGAATTATTAGCTAACGATAGTTTATTCATTTTTATTGAAACCACTATAGATATTGAATCACTTTCTGCTTCAGACACGCAATTTTTGTATACAGATCGTATATTATTTGATTCTGGTAGCAATCAACAAGGTATAGATTTAGTAACCTTAGTAAAAGATGCTGTTTTTATCTATCCAAATAGAGATGCAACAACAGAAATTATAGAAACCTTAACTTTTGATGTTGATGGTGATGGTTCACCAGATGAAACCACATTGCAAGGCCGTTTTTTAGAAGACACAGAACTCACATTTACTAATGAAAAGCCTTATGTTATTTATGGATATGCTGGTGTAGGTGCAGGTCAAACATTAACTATGGAAGCTGGTACACGTGTATATTTTCATTCTGAGTCTGGTATTATAATTACAAACAGTGGAACCCTTAATATTAATGGAGCACTAAGTACAGATCAAGATCTTTTAGAAAACGAAGTTATTTTAGAAGGTGACCGTTTAGAGCCTTTATTCACTGATGTTCCTGGCCAATGGGGAACTATTTGGTTATTTAATGGTAGCGAAAATAACACGATTAATTATGCAACTATTAAAAATGCAACTATAGGAATTTTAAGCGAAGGAAACCAGGACGCAACTGAACCTAAACTCACAATTTCAAATTCTCAGATATATAATTCTAGTAGCTTTGGTATTTTAGGAAGAGCAACTTCTATTACTGGAGAAAATGTAGTTATAAATAACTCTGGTCAATCCTCTTTTGCAGGTACAGCTGGTGGAAGATACAATTTTACACATTCTACAATAGCAAATTACTGGAACAGTAGTTTTAGACAATTCCCTTCCCTTCTACTCAATGATTTTATCTTACAGTCAGATGGTTCAGTGGTTACTAATAGTTTAGAGGAAGCTAATTTTACAAATTGTATTATCTATGGAAATGATAATCCTGAATTTATTTTAGAACAAGAAGGAGATGACTTTAATTTTAAATTTACCAATTGCTTATTACGATTTGATAGTGACAATTTAGAGGGAACTACGAACTACAATTTCGATGATATTCTATTCTATGAAAATAATCGCTTTAACCAAAACCCAAGTTTTGAAGACGCTTTTGAGAACTTAATGCGTATTAGTGACGATTCTGGCGCAAATGGCAGAGCTCTATCCTTAATACCTGCAGGAACTGATATTTTAGGCAACATTAGAGGTGATGGTGTAGAACCAGATTGCGGTGCTTACGAGAGTATTGTTTTTGAAGATTAAAAAACACATGTTTTTGAAACAAAAACTAAATTATTTAAAGTTTTTAATTGAAATCGCCAAATACTTATGGCCAATATTTAATGGCTTAGTAGCACTACCCTATTTTATTGCAGTAATCGCAAAAATAAGTCGTCCAGAAGTCAATAATTTACCAACAGATTATCTCATCGTAATTGGCATAATTTTATTAGTGTCAATAGTTCTAAATCGTTTATGGATTTTAAAACTAAGAAAAAGCCTTTCAAACTAAATTGAAAGGCTTTTTTTGTATAAATAGAATATAGTATTAAGCTGTAAACAATGGTCTACCTCCCATTAAGTTATTCACTTTTTTAGCAACACCTTCTAAAACAGTTTCGTTATTGTGGTTATTAATAACTTCATCAATTAAATCTACAACATAAGACATATCATTTTCTTTTAAACCTCTGGTTGTAATAGCAGGTGTGCCCACTCTAATACCTGAAGTTACAAATGGTGATTCGGTATCAAACGGTACCATGTTTTTATTAACCGTAATATCGGCTTTTACTAAAGCATTTTCAGCATCTTTACCTGTTATGTTCTTATTTCTAAGATCAATAAGCATCATGTGATTATCTGTTCCGCCAGAAATTAAATCGTAATTTTTAATTACAAAAGCTTTTGCCATGGCGTCTGCATTATGCTTTACTTGTAACATATAATGCATAAACTCATCTGTTAATGCTTCTCCAAAAGCAATGGCTTTAGCTCCAATAGCATGCATTAATGGTCCACCTTGGTTTCCTGGAAAAATACCAGAATCTAATAGCCCTGACATTTTACGTAGGTTTCCATTTTTTAGTTTTAAACCAAATGGGTTTTCAAAGTTTTCGCCCATCATTATCATTCCACCACGCGGTCCACGTAGTGTTTTGTGGGTTGTAGTTGTTACAATATGGCAATGCGGTAATGGGTCATTTAAAATACCTTTTGCGATTAATCCAGAAGGATGAGAAATATCACCTAATAAAATAGCACCAACACTATCAGCAACTTCTCTAAACTTAGCAAAATCCATATCTCTAGAGTAAGCAGAAGCACCAGCTATAATCAATTTTGGCTTTTCTTGTTGCGCAACATCATTCAGCATATCATAATCAATAAGACCCGTATCTTTTTTTACACCATAAAATTTAGGGTTATACAACTTACCAGAAAAATTAACCGGAGAGCCATGAGTTAAATGGCCTCCATGAGATAAATCAAAACCAAGAATAGTATCACCAGGTTTTAAACACGCATGGTAAACAGCTGTATTTGCTTGGCTTCCAGAATGTGGTTGCACATTAGCATAAGCTGCGCCGAATAAAGTTTTAGCACGCTCTATTGCAATAGTCTCTACTTCATCAACAACTTCACAGCCTCCATAATAACGCTTACCAGGATAACCTTCAGCATATTTATTAGTCAATACAGAACCTGTAGCTTCCATTACTTGGTCACTTACAAAATTTTCTGATGCTATAAGTTCTATACCATCAGTTTGGCGTTCTCTTTCAGCTTGTATGAGTTCAAAAATTTGTTCGTCGCGTTGCATAAATAAAGTCTTTGTTAAATGAATACAAAAATAGTGAATACATTAGTTTAAATATTAAAAAACGTGTAGATTTGATTAGAAATTAATGAACATTTAATCAACAATTATAATATGCCATTATCAGCTAATAATCCAGACAGAATTTCATGGTTACACGTTAACAAAGATTCAGATTTCCCTATTCAAAATATTCCTTTTGGTGTTTTCTTAACTAGAGACGACATTATTACTATTGGTACAAGAATAGGCGATACTGCAATTGATCTTGGCGCATTACATCAATTAGGTTATTTTGAAGGTATTCCACTAACTGATGATATCTTTTTACAAGATACTTTAAATGATTTTATCGCGGATGGTAGAAAAACATGGCGTTTAGTTAGAGACAGAATTGCTCAGATTTTTGATATTGATAATGATAAATTAAAAAACAACAATCCTCATAAAGAAACGATTCTATTTCGTTTAGATGAGATTGAAATGAAATTACCAATTCAAGTTGGTGATTATACAGATTTTTATGCCAGTAAAGAGCATGCTACTAACGTAGGTACCATGTTTAGAGATCCTGAAAATGCATTGTTACCTAATTGGGTGCATATGCCTGTAGGTTATCACGGTCGTAGTTCTTCTATTATTTCATCAGGAATTCCTATACATCGTCCACAGGGACAAACGATGCCAGAAGGTGCAGATAAACCAATTTTTGGACCATCACGCTTAGTAGATTTTGAATTAGAAATGGCATTTATTACAACAGATGCTAATGATTTAGGTGAACCAATTCCTATTAACGAAGCGGAAGAATATATTTTTGGTTTGGTTTTATTCAACGATTGGTCTGCGAGAGATATACAGAAATGGGAATATGTACCATTAGGTCCTTTCTTGGGTAAAAGCTTTGCATCGTCAATGTCACCTTGGATTGTAACATTAGATGCTTTAGAACCTTTTAGAACAGAGAGTCCTAAGCAAACTCCTAAACCGTTAAAGTATCTTCAAACCAAAGGAAAAAAGAGTTTTGATATTAATTTAGAAGTAGGCATACAACCAAAAGGAGCAAAAGAGACGACGGTTTGTAACTCTAACTTTAAGCATATGTATTGGAACATGTCTCAGCAGTTAGCACATCATACGGTAAATGGATGTCCTGTTAATTCAGGTGATATGATGGGTAGTGGAACAATCTCTGGTCCAACGGAAGGCTCATATGGTTCAATGCTAGAGTTATCTTGGAAAGGTACTAAATCACTAAAAATGAAAGATGGGAGTGAACGCAAATTTATTAATGATAACGATACGGTAATTATGCGAGGCTATTGCGAGAGAGATGGAACACGTATTGGTTTTGGCTCTGTTAAAACACAATTATTACCTGTTTTTAATCCTAAAAAGAAGAAATAATAATATTTTACTATTTAGAAATAAAGAAGCTCGTGATTCATAATTACGAGCTTCTTTATTTTAAAAAGGCGCATTACATGTAAAACTAATTTGCTCTTTTTTCATAGGATGCTCAAAACTCAACCACTCTGCATGAAGATGTAGTCTATTTGAAAGTACTCCATATAAATCATCACCGACTATAGCCATATTTAAACCTTTATAATGCGCAGCGTGCACTCTAAGCTGGTGCGTCCGACCAGATATAGGATAAAAATGAATTCTAGTTTTACCGTTTTCAACTTTTAAAACCTCATATTGGGTTCGAGCCGCTTTACCATACTCGTAACACACCAATTGTCTTGGTCTATTATCTAGGTCTACTCTTAGTGGTAAATCTATTGTACCTTCTTCTGTCTTTAATTCACCTTCTAATAAAGCCACATAGCGTTTTTTAATGGTTCGCTTTATAAACTGTTTTTGAAGATGTTTATGTATCCTTTCATTTTTAGCGACTATTAACAGACCCGATGTAGACATATCTAAACGATGCACCAATAATGGCCCTGTTGCATTTGGCAGATAAGCTTTCATTCGAGATAAAACTGAATCCTTAATAGTTTTACCAGGTACAGATAAGAATTCATTAGGTTTATTTAAGACCAATAAAGAATCATCCTCATAAACAATCTCTATTTCACCCGTAAAAGTTCCTGATGTTAAAATAGGATTAGGCTCTACATTTAAACCTTGCATCATATGACCTAATATGGGTTCACATTTACCACGACAAGACGGATAGTATTGTTTATGCTTCCTTACTTCAGATTTTGGTGAACTTCCCCACCAAAATTCAGCCATAGCTATTGGAGTCATCTCATTTTTATAAGCAAATTGAAATAGTTTTGGTGCGGCACATTCACCAGCACCAGCAGGTGGTTGTCCTAAATCAGTTGTATTGAAAATATCAATTAAATCTTTAGATGTTCCCTTGTGATTTAGAAAGCGATATTTCTCATGCAATTGCTTTTGTAATACTGCAGACCTCACTTTACGTTCCGCTTTTAAACTATCTATTGGTTGTTGAAATGTTAGTAAGTTGGTTTCAGTAGCTTTAATTTTAGCATTCCAATCTTTTTTTAAATCCCTTAGCCTAAAGTGATAATAAATACTTTGCTTTTTTAAATCTTCTATTAAATCCGCATAAGCTTCAATAGATAAATTAGCTTTGCCTTCTATCCTTTTCTCATTTCGTTTTTTCTTTTCAAACTTTATAAAGGCTTTAAAATTTTCTAAAGCTTTCTCATAACTAAGTTTTATAGTATCAATATTTTCTTTTGCGTCTAAATAATCACTGTTTGCTTCTAAAACTTCAATTTCTGAATTAAATACGTTTAATTTAGCTTCGCCTAGTTTGTAAAACCCATCAGGATTCAAATTATCATAAATAGGAGGCACAAATCCGTTTAAAAAATTATGCTCTGCTAGCTTACCAGAAAATGCCGCTAAATAACCTATTTTACCAGATTTACATTTTACAACCATAACTCCAAACATTTTACCTATTTTTAGCCCAGATTTAGCTCCATCTAAACCAAAATTATGATTAAATTCAGATTGTGACATTAAGTAATCTTGAAGTTCTTCAGATGCTTTTACTGTTAAAGGATGTGGCGTATAATAAAATGGATAGGTAAACGCTTTGGGTAAAATCTCAGTGTTTTCAGTATCTATAGAATGAAAAAAGTTGCCGTCGCTTGCAAACATTAGTTGGTATTATTTAAGCTGCAAAGAAACAAAATAATAAATCAAAATAGTACTTTTTGAGTTTGGCATCAAAATTGAAATTACAACTATAACCTTAACAATTAAACACAAGATTATGAAACGATTTTTACTTTTAACAGTCCTAGTTTCGGTACTGGTATCTTGTAGTACCAAGAAACAAATTGAACAGGCCATTAGTCAAGGAAACTATGATGTGGCTATTAATGATGCTTTAAGGCGACTAGAAAACAATAAAGACAAAAAGCGTAAACAAGAGTATGTAAAAATGCTTAAAGATGCTTACGGTAAAGTCTTAGCAGAAGATTTGGCTACAATTAAGCAATTAAAAAAAGACGGCAACCCTGAGTTGTTTGATGATATCTATGAGAGCTATATAGATTTAGACACCAGACAAAATGCAATAAAACGCATTATGCCATTACAAATAAATGGTAAGCCTGTAACCTTTACGTTTAATGATTATAGTGATGCTATTGTAGATTATCGTTATAAAACATCAGATTATATTATTGATAAAGGTATAGAAATATTAGATCTTAACGGAAAGCAAAATGCTCGTAAAGCGCATGGCTTATTTGAGTATGTAGAATCTATTAACCCAAATTTTGAAGAAGTAAGAGATTTAATGGAAGAAGCACATTATAAAGGAATCGATTATGTTTTTGTTTCAATAAAAAATAATACTGAACAAATTATACCAGAACGTTTAGAGGCTGAATTATTAGATTTTAACACGTATGGACTAAATCAATTCTGGACAACCTACCATGCTGTAGCAGATGATTCTTTGAATTATGATTTTGCCATGGAATTACAATTAAAACAAATTAATATTTCACCAGAACGAATTAATGAGCGCCAATTATTAAGAGAAAGGGACATTGTTGACGGATGGGAATACGAATTAGATGCCAATGGTAATGTTGCTAAAGATAGCTTGGGTAACGATATTAAAGTCGATAAAATTATAAATGTACGTGCTCGATTAGTAGAAGTCATTCAAACCAAATCTACACAAGTTATTGCAGATGTTGTTTATAACGATTTAAGTAAAAATCAAATCATTGACACATTTACCATAGACAGTGGCTATGTTTTTGAAAACATCTTTGCCCGTTTTAAAGGTGATAGACGTGCTCTAAACAGAGACGATGCAGATCTTATAAGGCTGCAACAGATTAACTTTCCTACCGATGAACAAATGGTATATGATACAGGTGAAGATTTAAAACTGAAACTAAAGGATATAATTAGTGCCTATCGCTTGGGTAATTAATTAAAAGCCTCTCAAATTTGAGAGGCTTTTTTTATATATAATTTCAGTTTTAAAGATATCTTTGAACTATTAAATTTGAAACATGGAAATAGTCTTCGCCACAAACAATCTCAACAAAATAAAGGAAGTACAAGCTTTAATGCCTAAGCATATTAAACTACTTAGTCTAGCAGACATAATGTGTATAGAAGACATACCAGAAACACAGCCTACAATTGAAGCTAACGCAATACAAAAAGCCGAGTACGTTAAAACTAACTATGGTTATGATTGTTTTGCGGATGATACTGGTTTAGAAGTTAAAGCTCTAAATGGTGAACCTGGTGTTTATTCAGCCCGTTATGCAGGTTCACAGCGAAATTCTAATGATAACATGACTAAGGTATTAACTGAGTTAAACACTAAAAGCAATAGAAACGCACAGTTTAAAACCGTAATAGCACTACATTTAAACGGTGAGTTAAAAACGTTTACTGGAATTTGCAAAGGTGAAATCACCAAGGAAAAACATGGTAAAGACGGATTTGGCTACGACCCAATTTTTAAAGCTGAAGGTAATATTAAGACCTTTGCTGAAATCTCATTAGAAGAAAAAAACAAAATTGGTCATCGTGGTAAAGCTGTTAGTCAGCTCATAGAGTTTTTAGAGAGATAAGAATTGCATCTATTCTTAACCTCAATAAAGCAAAGATTTAGATGAGGTTAATTTTCTTTTATAAATTTAGTTCTAGTTAATTACGAAAAAAAAATAACGATGAGAAAAATACGCTTACTTTCCTTAATTATTATAACTACAATGAGTTCTTGTAAAGAAGATGTAAACAGGAAAGAGAGCGAAGAAACAAAAGATAAGATCTCAATTAAAGAAGGATTAAACGAAATTCATTTTTTCACTACAGATAGCATTAAAATATATGGTGACTTATATAAACAGAGTAATACAGCTCCTACCCTTTTAATTTTTCATCAAGCTGGTTCAAATGCTAAAGCAGAATATAATAGCATTTTACCAGAGCTAGAAAAACAAGGATTCAATATTCTAACAATAGATCAGCGTGTTGGTGGAAATCATTTTCACGGAGGCACAAACAGAACCGTAAACGAAATTAAGAACAAGCAATACAATTATTGTGATGTCTATCCAGATTTAGTTGCAGCATTAGCTTATATGAAAAATAGCCGTTTTAATGGTAAAATAATAATTTGGGGAAGTAGTTATAGCGGATCTTTAGCGATAAAACTAGCCAATGAAAACCAAGACATTATAAATGGTGTTTTAGCTTTTTCACCTGCTTCTGGTGGACCAATGGAAGCTTGTAAACCAGATGCTTATTTTGAATCTTTAAAATTACCGTTACTACTTTTAAGACCCTTCTCAGAAATGCAAAGTAGACAGTCTCAAGCTCAGTTTGATCTAGCAAAGCAGTATGGTCATCAAACTTATATTGCTCAAAATGGCGCTCATGGGTCTTCTATGTTAGATGCTCGCCGTGTAGAAGGTAGTACTGTAGACAACTGGAAAACAGTAAACACTTTTTTACAACAGTTTAAATAAGATGGCTAAAGTTTTATATCGTATTTATGTTATAGAATTATCGAAACGTGTCTATACAGAAAACACAAAATTTAGAAATGCTAATCCTCAATTTAATGGTGTATTAGAATGTTTATACGTTGGTATGACTAGCAAAATGCCTAAAGAACGTTTTTCTCAACATAAAACTGGTTACAGGAATAAAAAAGGACATAAACTATCGTCTAACATTGTAGAAAAATATGGCTTGTATTTGCGACCAAGCCTCTATAATCATATTGATCCATTTTTCACTAGAAAAGAAGCACTTGTAGCCGAAGAACAAATTGCATTAGAATTGCGCAGAGAACGTTACGCTGTTTGGTTTAACTAAACAACTAAAAAACTCTTTAGTGTTTCCTCATAAATTTTTTCATACATAGGTACAACATTGTGTAAATCAAACTTCTTTGATTGTTGTTTTGCATTTGCTTTAAATTGATCTAAAACATCTAGATCAGATAAGATTTTAAGTGCGTTTGCCGTCATATCTTTAATGTCATTTACATCACTTAAATATCCTGAATATCCATGTTCATTAACTTCTGGTAAACCACCAGTATTAGTAGATATAACTGGCACACTACTTGCCATAGCTTCTAAAGCTGCTAAACCAAAACTTTCTGTTTGTGATGGTAATAAAAACAAATCACTAAAACATAAAACACGATCTATCTCATTACTATTTCCTAAAAACACAATACGGTCAGAAATACCTAACTCTTCAGCTAAACGTTCTGCTGGTTCTTTTTCAGGTCCTTCACCAACCATCATAAGTTTTGCAGGAATTTCATTTTGAATATTATTAAAAATCCTAATAACATCTGGGATCTGTTTTACTTCTCTGAAGTTACTAATATGTGTTACAATGCGTTCATTATCCTCTGCCATCATAGCACGTTGGCAATCCGTAAAATTACTTTGATGTTTTTCTAAATCAATAAAATTAGGGATAACTCTAATATCTTTCTTAATATTAAATAAGCGATTCGTATCTTTTTTTAAATTTTCTGAAACAGAAGTCACTGCATCTGACTTATTGATACTAAATGTTACAGCCGGCTTATAAAATGCATGGCTTCCTACTAGTGTAATATCAGTACCATGTAAAGTAGTTACTATTGGGATATAAATACCTTCATCTTTTAGCATCTGCTGAGCCATATATGCGGCATATGCGTGTGGTATAGCATAATGTACATGTAACAACTCAATGCCGTGTAGCTTAACCATATCAACTAACTTACTAGACAAAGCTAACTCATAGGGTTGATAATGAAATAATGGATATTCTGGCACATGTACTTCATGAAAATGAAGATTACTACCTAGTAATTCTAGCCTTACTGGCTGCTTATAAGTTATAAAGTGTATCTCATGACCTCGTTTTGAAAGTTCTAAACCAAGTTCTGTAGCCACGACTCCACTACCTCCAAAGGTAGGATAACAAACAATTCCTATTTTCATGTAAAAGTTGTAAATATTTAAAGTTAATAAACTATAAAGTCTCAATTTTATTAAAATCCTTACAGTTTTATCTAAAATTATAAAGTTATATATTTTAAAGAATTAGGTTTCAACTTTAAGTGCTTTTTAACTTTATAATTTTAAGCACTTAATTTATTCAATAATCGCCTCATAAATTAAACGTTGAATTTCAGTTCTAATATTTTCACGTAATAATAAATTTTTACCAGCCTCTGGATACGTTCTATTCGCTAAAAAGATATAGACAATATCTTCCTCAGGATCAGCCCATGCATATGTTCCAGTAAAGCCAGAATGCCCAAAACTTGTCATAGATAAACATCCACAAGTAGGTCCTTCTTCACCTAACTGTGGTTTATCAAAACCTATCCCTCTTCTATTGTCTGAATCGCAGTAATAACAGGTATTAAATTTATCTACAGTTTCGTTTTTAAAGTAACGTTTGCCACCATAAAACCCTTTCTGTAAGTACATTTGCATTATTTTGGCAACATCATTTGCATTGCTAAAAACACCTGCATGTCCTCCAACACCTCCTTGCATGGCTGCTCCCATATCGTGTACATAACCGTGTACTTTTTTATAGCGGTAATAATTATCGACTTCTGTTGGGACAATATCCTTTAAACTAAATTTTTCTCTCGGATTATAAGTGGTGTAGTTAGCACCTAATGATTTATAAAAACGATCTTGAGTAATCTCACTTAAAGATTTATCATAAAACCCCTCTAAATATGATTTTAGAATGTAATAAGGCAAGTCACTATAACGATAACGTAACCTAGAAAGTAAGTCTGTTTCAATAATTATTTTTTGAATTGAATCTTGGTAATCGTTACGCATAAAAAGCGTATTAATGACTTCTACATTAAACTCCTTACTTCGTTTTGATCTGTAATATTTAGGGTCTGGCTTTTTAGTGACACTATCTAATGTGGCATAATAAAAAGGAATCCAAGGTTTTAGTTGCGCGTAATGAGACAACATTTTTTTAAGTGTTATGTTTTCTTTGTTAGAACCTTTGTATGCAGGTAATAGTTTTCCTAATTTTGAATTTAAAGATATAGAACCTTTCTCTTCTAGCTCCATTACAATTGGCAATGTTGCTAATATTTTTGTGAGCGATGCAACATCATAAACATCATCAAAATCTACTTTGTTTTTTTTAGAATAGGTATGGTAACCAAAATTCTTATTGTAAATCACTTTACCTTTTCTTGCCACCAATAATTGAATACCCGGAGTCATTTTGTTATTAACAGCGTGGTTTGCAACTGAATCAATTCTACTTAGTAATTTTGAATCCATACCAACAGTCTCAGGCAAACCATAGCTTAAACTTGATAACTCGTTATAAATTTTACCAGTTCCTACTGGAAAAAATGGACCAGTACTTACTGGTAATTTACCTTTAGCTGCTATTGCACCAAAAACGAGTTGTGCCGATTTTTGTTGTCCAATAACGCTATTTTGATAGCTCATTACAATCCCTTCTATATTATCAACTGAAGCTAATTGGCTTAAAGCATAAGGTCTTGCAAATACATCTAGAACCACTGTATTAGTTCTCGCTATTTCATAAAGCCATACAAGTTCTTTATCAGAAAACTCAAAGTTTTTCCACGGGTTAGCATTTGATTTGTGAAAACCAACAATTACAGTATTGTAGTTTTGTAATTTGATTATTAGTTCATCTAGCTTATCTGCTTTTATATGATGAACTTTAGTGTATTTTTTTAATTCGTCTAAAAACACAGAACCTTTATCATCACCTAAGGATATATAAGCTACTTTTTTTGTTTCTAAATCTCGCAGTGGTAATATGGATTTTTCATTCTTAACAACTGTGATAGCATTCTCAATTAAAGCCTCGTATAACACATCGTCCTTTAATCTGTTTAAATCTTCATGAAGATTGTACAATCCTATTGGACTATAATTATTTAAACCAACCTTGTATTTAGCCATCAATACCTTTTTTACAGAATGTGCTAAACGCTCTTCAGTTATTAATCCTTCGCTAAAGGCCTCCATGAATTTGGCAACTGCTTTTCCTGGATTTTCAGACATAAGCATTACATCATTGCCAGCAAGAAAAGCCATTAAATCTATTTCACCACCCATAGATATAGATTTAGTCGTAACTCCATCTATTCCTTTTGAAACATAATCTGCAGCACCTTTCATAGTCAATGCATCTGTAAAAATGAGACCCTTAAAACCCAACTCATCTTTGAGTATATCTGTAACAATATGTTTTGATAACGATGAAGGAAACCCTCTCCTAGATTCTAAACTTGGGACATTAAGATGCGCCACCATAACACTAGATAAGCCTTCTTTTATTAATGTTCTGTATGGATATAATTCTACTGAATCAATGCGCTTTTCACTAAAAGAAACAGTAGGAAGTGTTTTATGAGAATCTGCTTCTGTATCACCATGACCAGGGAAATGCTTTGCATTGGCTAAAACACCAGCACTTTGTATGCCTTTCATAAAAGCTAAGCCTTTTTCAGTGACGTTATCTCTATCTTCACCAAAAGAACGATTACCAATAATAGGATTTTTAGGATTTGTATTAATATCTACAACTGGCGCAAAATTAAAATGCACACCTAAACGCTTACAATGTTCACCAATTTGTCGACCAGTCTGCTCAACTAATTTAGTGTCTGAAATAGCACCAAGTGTCATATTCCAAGGAAAAGCATAAGTAGAATCTAATCGCATACTCAAACCCCATTCTGCGTCCATACCCACTAAAAGTGGAATATTAGTAGTTGCTTGTAGTTCGTTATTAAGTCTTGCTTGTCTAATTGGTCCTCCTTTAGAATATATTAAACCACCAATTTTATCGTTTTTAATAAGATTTATAATTTCCTGTTTTTTTAAGCCATCACCATTAGAAAAAATCTGAACCATAAATAATTGCCCAATCTTTTCTTTAGTTGACAATGAACCATATATGCTATCTACCCATTTTTGCTGGGCAATCGGGTCTTCTGAAAGTAACGGATTATTGACAAGGTCTTGCGCAAGGCTGATTTGAAAGCAAGTACATAAATAAATGAGGGCAACGTAACGCATGGGCAATCTTATTTCGTTTGAAGGTTTTTTTACTAAATAAACTTTAAAAAATAATGCAAATTGACTGTCAATCATTTTCAACTTCATTTAGTAATAACGAATACTATGCCAAAATAGCATAATTAATTAGTAAGTTAAAAGACTTTAGGAGAGAATTATAAACTGCTTTATCATCAGCTAAAAATTGAATAAACTTATACTGTTGATTATTCCAATAAATCAATATGACGATCATGATAACCTAACAAATACAATACACCATCTAACCCTATGCTAGAGATAGAACTTTGCGCATTATCTTTTACTTTTGGTTTGGCATGAAAAGCAATACCTAAACCAGCAAGATTAAGCATTTGTAAGTCATTTGCACCATCACCAACAGCGATAGTTTGACTTATATTAATACCCATTTCATCCGCTATTAATTGAAGATATTCAGCTTTTTTATTGCCATCAACAATATCACCAATATAACCACCAGTTAACCTACCATCCTTAATTTCTAACTCATTCGCATAGACATAATCTATATCTAATTTTTCTTGCAAATAGTGACCAAAATATGTGAAACCACCAGATAAAATAGCCGTCTTAAAACCATAGCTATGTAATGTATCTATTAATCGTTTTGCACCTTTAGTTATTGGTAAATTAATAGCGACTTCGTTAAGAACGTCCTCACTTAACCCTTCTAAAAGTTTCATACGTCTTTTAAAACTTTCATTAAAGTCTATCTCACCTTGCATTGCAGATTCTGTAATGGTTCTAACTTCCTCACCAACACCAGCAAGTTCCGCTAACTCATCGATAACTTCGGTTTGTATTAAGGTAGAATCCATATCAAAACAAACCAAACGCCTATTTCTTCTAAAGATATTATCTTCCTGAAATGCAATATCAACATCTAAATCTCTAGAAAGTTGCATGAATTTTTCTGTCAACTCAGTTTTATTCTCTATTTTTCCTCTTATAGATAATTGAATAGATGCTCTAGGATAAGTCTCTGTTCTAACAAGCGATGTTCTTCCTGTTAGCCGTTTAATAGAATCTATATTTAGGTTTTTTTCTGAAATTACTTTAGTGACTTCAGAAATTTGCGCTGCGTCTAATTTTTCGCCTAAAATGGTAATTATAAAACGATCCTTACCTTGAAGATTGACCCATTTTTCATAATTTTCTAAGGTTATTGTTGAAAACTTTGCAGTGATACCTAACTCATAAGCTTTAAACAATAAATCTTTCTGAATAGCAGAAGACTGTTCACCAGAAGCAATTTCAAACATTATACCTAATGACAGTGTATCATGTATATTAGCCTGACCGATATCTAATACTTTAGCACCATATTGAGCTAAAACACCAGTTAAATTAGAGGTTAATCCTGGTTTGTCTTGTCCAGAAATATTAATTAAGAAAATATCAGTTGCCAAAACTTAGTATATATTTTAGATTTATAGTTAGGCTTATTTTAAAAATCGACTATGCCAGCTTTCACTAGCTGGCACTTCCCAATTCTCATTAAATTCGGCAATATTATGAACTAAGTTATTAAACACAATCGTATTTTTAGAGACAGATTTATTTTTTGCCATAGCCTTAAAGTCGAGTAATGTCTTGTAGGCAATAAATTCTCCTTGTTTGTAAGAAACATTCATTTTATCCATTAAATCTACATTATATTGCTTCTCTAATTCTTGTATGAAATGAACAGAAGCATCGATAGAACACCCAGTAGCATTGTTTATGCTTTGGTTTAATGAAATAACGATAAAACGTTTATATACAATCTTATAGCCAGATTGTAAATCTTTTCCGTGAGCAGTCCAAACTTCAATAAAAGTCTCAAGTTGACATTCTAATTGTGTGAGTTCTACATCAGAAAATGAACGGTTAGCTTGGTATATCCAAACACGAGATTCTTCTGGCAATGTATCAAAATCTACTAGCATAAGTTTTTTAATTTCAGTTACAAAAATAAAGCTTTACATCCAATCTTTATTCTCAGACTCTACTTTAAAAAGTAAATAATTCTTAATATTAAATGCCATAGACAACTCTATATGTGGAATCGTTAATGGTTTTGAAGCCGAGAAAATTACAACAGATGCTAATCCTCTACTTTTCTGAAAAATAGATTGATTTAAAGTCACTGCTTGCACTTTTTTAATTTCTAAAAAATCAGTACTGGTATCTATAAGCTTTCCACCTCCAACAACAATATAATCATCATCTAAATGGTAATAGGCTTTTTTGTAGGCATAAAGCGCGTTAGCTATAATATATACAACCAATGGTATATTTATAAACAATAACGTCTTTGGTCCAAAATAGAGTCCAGCATTAAGTAAAACAACAACTAAAGCACTTGTAAATAACAATCTGTGCATTAAATATTTATTTGGCTTATTCTTTAGTAATCGTTTTTGGACATCTGGATAAAATTGATCTAATAACTCATTGATTTGCAACTTCCCTAAACCAACAATATTAAAATTAATTTGTTGCTTTTTATTAGCCATAGCTTGGGTAAAAGCTAATTTATACAAGCCAAAAGCACGCTTTAATCTATTGGTAGATATTGTTGAATTTTGAATACGACTAGCAGATAAACTCAAATTTATCTTATTTAATAAGCCTTTTGATATTTCTAAGCCTTCAGTTTTACGCTTTACGGTTAAATTAAAGTTTTGAACAAACATTCTAATCATAGACAAAAAGAATGATGAAATTAATAATGCGACTACTATCGTTACATTAAAAAGTAGCAATGCCATAAACGACTCACCGTCTAACTCAAACCAAGAACCAAACCTTGATGTTAAATTTAATTGATTCACAAACTCCTTAAGATCCTGATAAATACTAATGATAAAGGCGAAAATTAGTGCAAAACTTTTAAAATGATTTTCACTAACTCCTTCTAGTAATAATTTTTTAATTGAAGCTTTAAAGTAAATAACCTCCTCTACCTGAACATTTTTGCCTACGTCATTAGCTCTAGATGATAACATTAAGATTGACTTTAAAGCTTCTGCTTTAGGTCTTGAGAGCGCAGAGATTTCAATTTCAGTTTTGTCATCACCTGCGGTTTCTATTGATAGTGACACGACATTAATAAGCTGTTGCAGCACATTTTGTTTTATATATACATTCTGAATTTTTGAAGTAGAAACCGAAATCTCTTCTTTATTAAATATGCCTTTTCTTAAAAAGAAGTAATCGTCTTTTACATAGAATTTAAAATTCAAATATCTAAAAACAGCTAGTAAAAGAAAAACTACAATGATACCTAAAACAGGTAAAACAACCTTTAAACTCGTAAAGTCTGGTGATTTATCACTTTGCAAAAACTTAAGAACTAAGGCTGCAAAGATAATTATCATCGCCTTAAATATTTTGAATATACTAACTCCAAAAATGACAATAATCCCTTTAGCAGATTGTCTTGAAGGGATTTCAAAATTATGAGCGCTCATTAATAATTTTAATTAAAAATGCATATTGAGTATCTGCAACGTCCTTAGGCAGACCTTTAACAGCTATGTCACCACCTGATTGACCTGCTGAATAAATTTTTAAAGTAGACAGTCCTAGTTTACGCGCTAAAAAGGAACGTGCTATTTCTATGTGTTGAATTCTATTATATGGAAGCGTTACTGTTTTATTTACCAAATAACCATGACTGTAAGTCATATCCTTTTCGCGCATGGCATACATTCGTTTTTTGAAACCTATGTAATACATTACAATTGAAATGATACATAAAGTGCAAATCAATCCTATGAGATACCAGAACACTTCGTTTATACCACTATCGTCCGCAAAACTATACAACGCTAAAAGAATACCAACAAATATTGCGTAGATAAAGCAGATATTAATCAGTATAATTTTAAAATATTTAGCAGAAATAGGTATTAAGTCTAAATCTTCTGACTTAGGAAGTATATCTATATCAATTTGAATGTTAGAAAATAACGACATTATTTTATGAGATAAAACTATGAGTTAGCAATGAGCTCTGCAACATCTAAGACTGTTACAGTGCCTTCTTTTTCTTTGGCTTTAATACCATCTGTCATCATTGTGTTACAGTATGGACAACCTGTAGCAATAATATCTGGATTTGTTTCTAATGCATCTTCAGTTCTCAGTACATTAATTTCCTTATTCCCTGGCTCAGCATCTTTAAACATTTGTGCACCTCCTGCACCACAACATAAGGCAGTACCTTTGTGACGTTTCATTTCAGTTAACGTTGCATTGGTCGTTTTAAGGACGTTTCTTGGTGCATCATAAACTTTGTTAGCACGACCCAAATAACAAGGATCGTGAAACGTAATACGTTTTCCTTTATAGGTATTACCTTCAATGGTTAAGCGACCAGCCTCCATTAACTCTTGTATATATTGTGTATGATGAATAACGTCATAATTACCACCAAGACTAGGGTATTCATTCTTTATACAATTAAACGAGTGTGGGTCACAAGTTACAATACGTTTAACTTCGTAAGCATTAAGTACCTCAATATTCATAACGGCTTGCATCTGAAATAAAAACTCATTTCCTGCACGCTTAGCTACATCACCAGTATTACTTTCTTCTGTACCTAAAACAGCAAAATCTACATTAGCTTTGTGTAATACTTTTACAAAAGCCTTGGTGATTTTCTTTGCTCTATCATCATAACTACCAGCAGAGCCAACCCAAAATAAGATTTCTGGTTGCTTTCCTTCTGCCATAAACTCTGCCATGGTTGGCACTTTAAGTTGCTCGCTCATATGCTTCTATTCTTCTTTTGCCCAATTTAAACGGTCCATTTGGTTATAAGGCCAAGGTGCACCATTGTTTTCAATGTTAGTCATCATATTATTTAGTTCCATTGGCGCAGCACTCTGCTCCATCACTAAATAACGACGCATATCTAAAATAATTGATAATGGGTTTATACTAACAGGGCATTCTTCTACACATGCGTTACATGTGGTACATGCCCATAATTCTTCATTTAATATGTAATCACCTAAGAGTTGCTTTCCATCGTCTTTAAACACACCGTTATTAGCATCTATATTCTTACCAACTTCTTCTAAACGATCTCTTGTATCCATCATTATCTTACGTGGTGATAATTTTTTACCAGTAAGACTTGCAGGACATGCTGACGTGCAACGTCCACATTCAGTACATGTGTACGCATTTAGGAGCTGAACTTGACTTAAATCCATAACATCACTCGCACCAAATTTAGCTGGCACTTCGTCTTCAGCAGTTTCTGCAGGTGCGGCATATGGGTCTGCATCAGGATCCATCATCAGTTTGACTTCATTTGTAACAGCTTCAAGATTATTAACTTTTCCTTTTGGCTCAACACTTCCATAATAGACATTTGGAAATGCTAAAAGAATGTGTAAATGTTTAGAGAAGTATAAATAATTTAAGAATACTAATATCCCAGTAATATGCAACCACCATGCAACACGTTCTATATTATGAAGTGCATCTAAAGAAAACCCTTCAAACCAAGGTGCAATAAATTGAGAAATTACATTACCAGAATCCATTGTTTGAAAAGCCGTATCTGTAGCGTTCATTACTAAGAATAAACACATTAAAACAACTTCGAAATACAAAATAATATTACCATCGCTCTTTGGCCAACCCTTCATTTCTGAACTTAAGAAACGTTTCACTTTAATAACATTTCTACGTAACCAAAAAATAACTACGGTTATCAAAACAGATACTGCTAAAACTTCAAAAGAACCAATTAGAAATCCATATACAGAAGTCGGTAAAATTTCTAAACCTATACGATGTGTACCAAAAATACCATCTATAATAATTTCTAAAACTTCAATATTTATAATTACAAAACCAACATACACAACAACATGTAAAAACCCAGAAACAGGTCGCTTTACCATTTTACTTTGACCAAGTGCTATGCGTACGACGTTTGTCCATCGTTCTGATTTGTTATCACTAGCATCAACTGCTTGTCCTAATTTAATATTACGAATAAGCTTATTAATGTTTCTAGCAAAATAGCCAACTCCTAAAATTAGGATAATAGCGAATATTATGTTTGGTATATATTCCATATTTGAAATAATCTAATTTTTTTGATCTTCGGTTGGTGCTTGGTAAGGAATTTCTTTTTTAGATAGGATACGTCTGTATCTTGCAGGATGTAACTTAATATCTAATAGTAATAATTCCATTTCTTTAGAAGCTCCTTCTAAGTTATTGTAAAGCGTATCATCCTTTAAAAGCTTACCAATAGTACCTTCGCCATTATCTATGCTAGTTAATAAACTTTGCATACTTACTAAGGTCTTATTTAAATCTGCAACCGTATTAGAAAGTCCTGCTCCTTTTAATTCTTCAGCTAACTCACTTAAATCTTTACTTGTTTTATCAAAATTATTTAAGATAGAGGCTATTTTTTTATCGTTTTCTTTAATAACTCCTTGTATTGAATAGGATAGATTTTTAAAAGACTTTAATGTCATATTTAATTCCGCTATTGCACTTTTTATACCAGTATCTGACTCGTCTATCACCAATGTATTTAAACTTCTCATTAGTGTATCTGCTGAACGGAGTGTAATATCTAAATCTGTACTTACTTTAGTAAAGTCCTTTTCTAAAGACGACACTAAACCTGACTTAACTTCTGATTTGATAAAATCTCCCGGTTCTGCTTTAGCACCATCATTAGAATCTATTATAGCTAATCCATTACCAGTCATTAAACCGGTCTCATACAAGCGTATAAGACTACTTTTAGAAAATTCTAATTGTGGATTTACTGAAAATAAAACACGTGTTTTACCTGTTTCAAAATCATAAATTATGTCTTCAATTTTTCCAATTTTATTTCCTTTTACAGTCACTGGAGATGACATACTTAAGGCATTATAATCAAATTCAGTGTAGTAAGAATCTGTGCTTGATAAAATATCACCACCTTTTAAATACGAAAATAAATATATAAATAAAGCGATGCCAGAAAGTACTAATATTGCTGTTTTAACTTCTCTTGATATTTTCAATGGGCTTTGCTTTGATGAGTAACAAAATTAGTAATAAATTTAAAAAAAGACCGAAGGTTATACTTATTTAATTTGAAGCTGTATTTAGGGCTTCATCTATTGGGACTCTTTTACCATTTTTAAAGGCTACTACAAAACTAGACGAATAACCTTTAGACTTAGCTTCTTCTTGCATTTTTTTAACTTTGTTATAATCTGAAGTAACACCGTAATAATACTTGTAAAGTTTTCCAACCTTATCTTTAGTAATACCCGAAAGTCCACTAAAATTATATGACTTTGGTGCTAAATCTTTAGAACTTGCGGCAATCTGCACTTTAAAGGTAACATCTTTATATAACAATGGTATGTCTTCTAATTCTGGATTTAAACCTATTATACTACTCCCAACATTTTGATCAATCTCCTTTTTATAAGCTATAATAGCATCCTTTAAAGCAGTTGCAATCTTTGTTTGTCCATTTTTTGAGTTAAGGTAAGCACCTTCATTTTTATTTGTAATAAACCCAGTCTCCACTAAAACACTTGGCATATAAGTATTATGCAACACCCAAAGGCTTAGTTGCTTTATCCCTCTACTCTTTCTTTTAAGCTGTCCACTAAAATTATCTTCGATTTTTCTAGCCAACTGTATACTTTGTTCTATGTATACTTCTTGCTCTATACCAATGGCAATGCTAGACTCTGGAGAACTTGGATCAAAACCCTCATAATGCTCTTCATAATTATCTTCTAAGAATATCACCTCATTTTCTGCTTTAGCAACAGCCATATTTCGCTCAGAATTTTTAGCACCTAAAACATAAGTTTCCGTTCCATAAGCTTGGGTGTGATGTGCATTACAATGTACAGATACAAATAGATCTGCGTCAGCTTTATTGGCAATCTTCGCACGATTTCTTAACGTTACAAATACATCTGTTTTTCGTGTATATATAACTTTATAGTTTGGGTTTTTCTCTAAGGCCTTACCTACTTGTAAAACAATTTTTAAAGCAATATTTTTTTCTATATATCCGTTTTTTGTAGGCCTACCTGGATCGTGACCACCGTGACCTGCGTCTAAAACAACGACAAACTTATCGTTCTGAGCTTCTAAACCACCTTGTGATGTTAAAGAATTGATAAATGTGACAACTAAGAATACTATTATATATTTACGGTACGTTTGCATATTTAATTTAACGGTTTATAAACTCTAAATATTACACTAATGTTAATTTTTAAAGTTTATGGTGTTAATGGATTAATGACAAAAAAATAGTTTTACTTTTGAGGGGTCAAAAACCGAGCCATACTTTTACAAAAATACACCTAAAAGGATTGCGTACAAATAGTCTACACATACTTTTTACCTTGAGTTTTACAGTGTTTATCAACATGTTTAGCTTCGCACAAGAATTACCTCCAAAGAAGAAAGATATTCCGCCTAAACGTATAAAAGATTCTACAACTATTAAAGTAGATTCGCTCTTTAACACCAAAGAAATAGACTCTACAAAACAAGATTCCGTAAAGAAAACCGAATTTTTAAAAGATATTGTTACCTATAAAGCTAAGGACTCTGTAATTACAGACATTATTAAACAGAAAATATTTCTGTATAACGAATCTCAAATCAATTACCAAGATATGGAGATTACAGCAGGTGTTATGGTTATAGATTATGGTAAAAACTTAATTTATGCTGGTAGAATGAAGGATTCTACAGGTTATACACAAAAGCCAATATTCACACAAGGCTCTAATGTTATAAAACCAGATTCTATTATATTTAATTCTAAAAACAAGAAAGCAATAATATTTAATTCTGTCACAGAGCAAAGTGGAGGTACCATAATTTCTGAGCGTACCAAAAAAGAGAATGATTCTGTGTTTTTTATTGGTAGAGGAAAATTTACAACTTCAGAAAACATTGAAGATCCCGAATATTACTTTTTAATGGATCGCGCTAAAATTGTACCTAATAAAAAGATCGTTACAGGTTTTACACAGATGTTTATTTACGACGTGCCTACACCAATTGCTATGCCTTTTGCGTTTTTCCCTATGTCTAAAAAACAAACCTCTGGTATTATTTTTCCATCATTTGGAGAAGACACAGGTAACGATAGAGGTTACTTTTTACAAAATGGTGGGTACTATTTTGCAATAAACGATTATGTAGATTTAGCCGTGTTAGGTGACTATTATACTAACGGAAGTTATGGACTTAGACTAGAAAGCACCTATGCAGCACGTTACAAGTTTAGAGGTAATGTGGCCTTTAGATATGAAAATTTACTAAACAGCGAACGTGGTTTTCCTGATTTTGCACAAAATACGATCTACAACATCAGATGGTCTCATAGCCAAGATGCAAAAGCCAATCCTAATTCTAGATTTACTGCATCTGTAAATTTAGGAAGTAGCCAGTTTTTTCAACAATCTATTAATCAGATTAATCAGGCGAATATTTTAACCAATACCCTTGCCTCTTCTGTATCGTACTCTAAAACGTTTCAAGGAGAACCACAAGTTAACGTCAATTTAACCGCATCACATTCACAAAATACAAATACAGAATCTGTAAACTTAACGCTACCTACTGTGCAAGCATCTATGGGTAGAGTCTTTCCGTTTGAGCCAAAAGCCGGAGTAAAAAAAGGTATAATACAGAATATTAACTTTCAACTAAATTCTAGAGGAGAATATCGCATCAATACAACCGATTCTTTATTTGGTAAAAGTGAAATGTTTGACGACGCATTAGCTGGTATGCGCCACAGTATTCCTGTGAGTACAAATTTTAAAGTGTTTGAATATTTTAACTTTGGCGTTAATGCTAATTTTGAAGAAACTTGGGCGCTAAATACCATAAATCGATTTTTCGATGAAGGAACAGAAGAAGTTGTTACTGTAGACCAAAATGGCTTTGACCGTTTTTTAACTTATAATGTTGGCGCAAGTGTTGGTACAACCTTATATGGTATGTATAACTTTGAAAAAGAAGGTAAAGACCCAAAAATACAAGCTATACGCCATGTTATAAGGCCGTCTTTAAGCTACTCGGTAACACCAGCTTTTGATCAGTATTACGAAACCTATGAAGTTATTGATGCTGATGGCACCACAACTGAAGAATTTACGCGTTTTGAAAATTCACTTTTCGGAAGACCTGGTAATAACTTTTCGAGTAATGTAGGTATTGCCGTTGGTAATAATATTGAAGCTAAAGTACGCTCTAAAGACTCCACTAAAACCGAAAGTGAAAAGGTGTTTATTTTAAATAATTTAAACTTTGCGACATCCTATGATATGGCTGCAGATTCACTAAGATGGAGTCCTTTGAGAGTTACTGGTGGAACTCAGATCCTAAACAAAAAAATGACCATAAACTTTGGGATGACCTTAGACCCTTATGCTTTAGATAGTAACAATAATAAGATTAACACTTATAATGCAGATAATGGAGGTAGCTTGTTTCGTATGACCTCTGCGAACTTAAATCTTAACTACACACTTTCTAACGACACCTTTTCTGGCAAAGGAAAAGACGACGAAGAAGATGAAGAAGCAAAAAGACGTGCAGCAACGGCTAATGGTAGAACCGATGACCTCTTTGGTAAAACACAAGATTTCGCAGACAAACGCCTCGGAGACAAGGATAAAAGCAAGGATAATAACGAAGAAAATAATGCGTTTTACAACTATAAAATGCCTTGGAGTCTTAGGCTCGTTTATGCCCTTAATTATACAAATGTAAGACGCGAAAATCGTGTTTCGTCTAATTCTTTAATGTTTTCTGGTGATGTAGAATTAACTCCTCGTTGGAGCTTTGGTGTGTCTTCTGGTTACGATATACTAGATAAGGGAGTGACATTTACACAACTGCGTTTTGAACGTGATCTATTGAGTTGGAGAATGAATTTTACATGGGTTCCTATTGGTAATCAGACCTCTTGGAACTTCTTTATTGGTATTAAATCTAACTTACTAAAAGACATTAAGTATGATCAGCGACGTCAGCCAGATCAAAATCTTGGAAACTAACGTCTTTAAAAGTTTAGCATCGTAACCGCTTTGTTTTAAAAACGATAATTTACTAGCTAACTTGTTTAAGTATAATTTGTATTATTAAATTTGACGTATTGCCTAAACTAGTACTAAGTTTTCTGCTTACGTAGAAAACAGATTCTGAAACAAATTAAACATAACATGAAAAAAATAATAAACACCTCAAAAGCACCAGCACCAATTGGTCCATATAACCAAGCGGTATTATCTGGCAATACACTTTACACATCTGGGCAAATAGCATTGCATCCTGAAACTATGGAATTGGTTTTAGACGATATTAAGACCGAAACAAAACAAGTGATGGAAAATATGCGTGCTGTTTTAGATGCTGCTGATATGACGTTTGAGAACGTTATTAAGTCCTCTATATTTATTAGCGACATGCACAACTTCTCGCAAATTAACGATGTCTATAGCCTATATTTTGATGAAGCAACTGCACCAGCGCGTGAAACCGTAGAAGTGGCAAATTTACCTAAGTTTGTAAATGTTGAAATTAGTATGATTGCTGTAAAGTAAGATACTTTTTTAGTCAACTTTTTGAAACCTTATTAAGGGACCATCACCCTCTGCACCACCATCTAATACTAAAATTTCTCCTTCGTCTTGAAAACGAAAATCAAAATTTAATTCTATTTCGTAAAAAAGTTCTTCTCCAGTAGTTGAGGCAATAGTTGTAAAAACAGATAACATAGTTAGTGTTTGATCTACAACGGTCATATCATACTCTCCTGTTTCTAAAAGATATAAAGGGTTTCCCTCTGGATTAGTTGTATTTTCGATTAATAGTTTATCATTATCTATATCAAATTTCCATATTATTTCTCCTAGTTCTAATGGCTGAGCTAGAAAACCTGTTCTTAAATTAATCATATGCCAATTTCCTTCTAAAGGGTTTACTGTCTCGGCTATTTCTTGATCATTACTGCATGTTAATGTAATCCCAAAAATTAAAATAATATAAAATTTTTTCATGATATTTTTTATTGTCAATACTATTTCTTTTAAAAATATTAATTTAATAAAAAAAAGCGACTTGCCCTAAACAAATCGCTTTAATTAACTAACCAATCCTAAAACTTTAATTGTTTTTTATACAGCGTATAGCTGCACCAAGTGTTATAGATGTATCTGAATAAAATAACGTTGGTCCATCAAATAACTGAACCCATCTTCTTGTTGTAGATGAGTTAATAGGACCACTAGCAACATCTGAGGTTAACCAAGTACAAACTGATTCTGAAGCTGTAGCAGTTCCGCCAGCAGCAATGTAGCCATTAGGCAAACCCTTAAAACCAATAGCATCAGATCCATTACCAGAAAAATCAGACCAACCAGAATCAGATTTTAGTGCTGTTGCCACGTTACCAGAATAACCATTAGCATTCAAATAACTTTCTAACACAATAAAATCTTGTTCAGAAGGAATACGCCATCCCTCTGGTGCTAATTTCCCAGTCTCAATAGCAAAATGATTATACATTGCGCCATAATAATCAAAAGGTAATTCAGCGTTAACAATAGCGTTTAAATCTGTAGTATTTGCCCATTGGTAAAGCTCCTCTTGGTTAGGTAAACTTCCCCAATCCATACCAAAAACCCATTCTGTTAGTGGTGTACCATCATTGTATTTTGTGGTTTTTAAGTTTTCTAACATCCATGTTTGGTTGCCAATAACAATAGTTTGGTACACATTGCCATCTGCATCTGTAACAGTTGTTGGTTCTTGTTGTGTATTAGTATCATCGTTGCTAGAGCAATTCATAAATACAAAAGCTGAAAGCGTTAAAATGGTAAGTTTTAGTAGTCTTGTCATAATAGTATAAGTGCTCCGTTTTTAGATGTAACAACACCGATTATGATTCTCCTGAAAATTCTTACGGAAAGTTTGAAATAAATTGTGTTTTAATTTTGGGTGAGGGTTTGGTTGGGTCGCTTAACTTAATGATATGAGTCCGTTTCAATGACTTATATCAGACGTTAAGCGAAGGTATATTTTTTCAACTGCATTATCAATACGTAACTTTACGTATTTTTAAAGTGCTTATTTGCTTATCATTAAACCGTTTGTAAAAACACTTATGACTATTAATCTTATAAAACAAAATTTTAAAAATTAGAATTGTTATAACATGGTTTTATAGCAGCGCAAAATAAAGAAGGCTGTCAGTTTCTGTTTATATAAACTACCATAGCATTATTATTAACTTAAAACATTACTTATGCGAATACAAGTAAAAGATTTTATGTGGGCTCTGGTCACAACTGCAATGAGAAAAGATAAGGTTCTAGAAATTAGAACGCTTATTAAAGAAAAAGGAATTAATGCTATTCCCTTTATCACATATTCTAATGATACACTGCGACCGACGATGCCACTTTAGAAGATGTAATGACTTCTTAGAATGTTAATGTTGTTTATGCAGACTCAAGCGATTAGTTAGCTGCCAAAATGATGCTAAAACATAATGTGCATCTAATCGTTGTGATGGATGACAAAAAAATAAAAGGTATGATTAGATCTTTAGATTTTGTGAAATTAGTTGCTGAACATTCGGTGAGATCAATACAATTTTCTGTTCTAAAAGCAAAAGCTAAAAATCACTATTTTAATTCTTTAATTAATTTTTTAATATCCTTATTTCTTAATAAGCCACCAAAAGTTACATCACTCATATGCAAATGAGGCATATCATTCGCTTCTATTATTACGGGTCCTACAGGGGTAATTGCAACATCCCAACCTATAAACCCGTCTGGTAAAGCACGAACTCCTTTAATTACCTCTTCACAAGACTCTTTAAAAAATGGTATTTTAAAACCCTCTAATTTAAAACCACTAGTAGGATGCTTATAAATTGTTTTTCCTCCATATTCTTGCAAATAAACTCCTGATTTATGTAAAGTGCCATCTTGCATATTTATCCCAATACAAAAACCACCCGAACTCGCATTATCTATAACACTATCTCCTACACCAAACCTCATTAATGCACTTACTATCTTTATATTCTCATTAGAATCTATAAGTGAAATTAACCTTAATGTATTAATTGATTTTTTATGAATTTCATTAATAGCAGCGTGTTGTTTTATACATATATTATGCACATAGTTAGTATTAATAAGCAAATTGAAGATAGAAGTTAAGTTTTGTTTTAATTCATCTCTTGTTAATTTAAAGCAACCTTTACCTCCATAATCTGAATGTGGTCTTAGAAAAATATCTTCAATATTACATTCATCAAACACATTTATAAAAAAGTTGAAAAAATCCTGTTCGTTATTTAGTTTTGTTTCGATAGTATTATAATAAAAGCTATTTTCTAAATTATGACTTATTAATTTAGGTGTTCTAACTTCTGTTGCACTAAACATCTGTGAGAAAGAAAGTTTATTTGTTAAAGGCAGTTTATACAAAGGATTATGTAAGCGCTTACTTTTCCTTATTAAATTCATTTCTGAAGCACCCAAATAATCTAAGTAATTTGTAGCATCTTTTTTATATAAATACTTAAAATAATAGTAGGGTATCTCCTTTTTGACTTTATATAAATGGCTTATCTCTTTAATAATTTTAAAAACAGACTTTTTATTCTTGTCTTTTACAATTACTTTAATTCGATTTCTATTTTCAACACTCAGCATACTTATTATAATTATTTACAACTTAATTATATATATTTCTCCAACCGCATTATTAATAGGTAACTTTTAGTAGTAATTCTTTTCTATAAAACTCCATTACAATTACTTATATCTAACAGTATTGAAACAAGTTAATCAAAAACAAGCGAAGGTCTGTTTTTTGAAACGTATTATCACCACGTAACTTTACGCATTTTACTGTATTACTCTTATTTTTGTTTTTTAAATATATCTCTATTGAAACTCAAAAAAGCAGAATTAAAAGACTTTTTAGATAGTAAAGTAGCCCTTTACAATCACCCAAATTTTATTGAGAGCGATCCTATACAAATTCCGCATCAATTTTCTAAAAAAGAAGATATTGAGATTGCTGGTTTTTTAGCAGCAACTATTGCTTGGGGAAATCGTAAAAGTATTATTAATAATGCCAATAAAATGATGGAGTTATTAGACCACTCCCCTTTTGAGTTTATAATGCAGCATCAAGAGACCGATTTAGAACGTTTACAAGGTTTTGTGCATCGCACCTTTAACGGAGATGATTTTACGCAGTTTATTAAAAGTTTACAGCATATCTATAAAACACATAATGGTTTAGAAGCGGTTTTTGCAAAACATGCTAAGAAAGGGTCGCTTCAGAATAGCATTCATCAATTTAAAACCACATTTTTTGAGCAACCACATTTAGCGCGTACTAAAAAACATGTTAGTGATCCGCTTAAAAATTCAGCCGCCAAACGTATTAACATGTATTTACGTTGGATGGTGCGTAATGATAACAATGGTGTAGATTTTGGAATTTGGTCATCGCTTTCTGCATCGCAATTAAGTTGCCCTTTAGATGTACATTCTGGTAACGTAGCACGTAAACTAGGTCTTTTAAAACGTAAACAAAACGATGGCAAAGCTTTAGCTGAGTTAGATAAAGCACTACGTCGTTTAGACCCAACAGATCCTGTAAAATACGATTTTGCTTTATTTGGTTTAGGTGTTTTTGAAGGATTCTAAAATTGATTTGTTATTCCTATCTTTAAATCTTTTTCAAATAAATTATCGACATTAATTGGAGTGATTACTAGAATTGGAATAATAGAGAGAACCGATCGTTTTTAAAACACATATTCTCGATACTAATTTTATGATTTATAATCTTAAAATTCACTCGAACTGACGCAGCAACAAAATAGTAAATAAGTCCAAACAAGCAATATTCAAAATATGAAATTTCAATTATCACTAGCACTACTTATCTGCTTTTCTTTTAGCTTTTCTCAAGATTTAAAAATCCCAGTAGATACAGCTTATATCACCAATAGTTCTGTAACAATAAAAGGGAAACCAATTAATTACAGAGCAGAAACTGGTTTTCAACCGGTTTGGGATAATGAAGGCCATTTAATCGCCTCTTTATACTACACGTATTACAAACGCACTAATGATAGTAATGGTGAAAAGAGACCTATTATTTATTCTTTTAATGGTGGTCCTGGTTCTGCTTCTGTTTGGATGCACATTGCCTATACAGGTCCAAAAATCTTAAAAATAGATAATGAAGGTTATCCTGTACAGCCTTATGGAGTAAAGGACAATCCTAATTCTATTTTAGATGTGGCTGATATTGTATTTATTAATCCTGTAAATACAGGTTATTCTCGAAAAGTAGCTAATAAAGATGGGAAGATGCCAGACGATAAATTGTTCTTTGGTGTTAATGCAGATGTAAAGTATTTAGCAAGTTGGATGAATACATTTACCACACGTCACAACCGTTGGGAATCTCCAAAATATATTATTGGCGAAAGTTATGGTGGTACACGTGTTATGGGTTTATCCTTAGAGCTACAAAATAGCCAATGGATGTACTTAAATGGTGTTATTTTAGTATCACCTGCAGATTATAAAGTGCTGCGTGTTGGTGGCCCATTAGCATCAAGTTTAAATTTACCATATTACACAGCTGCTGCATGGTATCATAAAATGCTACCTCCTGTTCTTCAAAATAAAGATTTATTAGACCTATTGCCAGAAGTTGAAGATTTTGCGGTTAATGATTTAATGCCTGCTTTGGCTAAAGGTGGTTTTATTTCAGATTTAGAGAAAAAAGCAATTGCAAAACAGATGAGTTATTATTCTGGCTTATCGGAAAAGGTGATTTTACAACAAAACTTAGATGTGCCTAACCGTTTTTTCTGGAAAGAATTACTTAGAGATAAAACTGGTGAAACTATTGGTCGTTTAGATTCGAGGTATATTGGTATTGATAAAGTTGAAACTGGAGCAAGTCCAGATTACAGCGCAGAATTAACGTCTTGGTTGCATTCTTTTGCGCCAGCTATTAACTATTACATCAAAAACGAGTTAGGCTTTGAAACCGATGTTAAATACAACGTGTTTGGCAACGTTGGTAATTGGAATAGCGATAATGATAATACTAGAGAAAATTTGCGCCAAGCTATGGCACAAAACCCATATCTAAAAGTAATGACACAGTCTGGCTATTACGATGGTGCAACGACTTACTTTGCAGCTAAATATTCGCAATGGCAAATTGACCCAAGTGGTAAAATGAAAGATCGTTTTTCATTTAAAGGTTACAGAAGTGGCCATATGATGTACTTACGAAATGAAGATTTAATTAAAGCCAATGCTGATTTACGAGACTTTATAGAGAGTTCACTTCCCAAAGGTAAATCAGCTAAGTACTAAAGAATTAGAGTAAAAAAACCCTTTAAAGAGCGTGAAAACTCGATGAAGCGCGCGTTTATTTGTGTATATTAGTTTTTTATGACTAACATTGTAGGCTAATTTATTTTAATTGTACTTAAGGAATGTTATTCATTCACTGTAAAATCAATTACTATTATTGACTTAGATGTAGATGGACAAACCACAACAGAGATTAAAAAAGGAAAAAGAAACCTCGTTCAAAAGGATTTATGAGCGACTAGGTAGAAGGGCTATAGTTGGTTCTATAATCGCTACTGTAATCGTTTCTACTCCCCTTTTATATGCTTTGCATGAGTATGTACCAGAAACTAAAATTTGGAAGACTTTTTTGTTTACCTATGAAAGTGGTGTCTGGCAGGAAGCTAAATATGCCATGTGGGTTTATACCAGTAAAATCATACCACTTATTTTATTAACTATTTGGTTTTTTACATGCAGACATTGGTGGTATCATGCCTTATTAGTACCTATTATTATGTATGCTTTTCAAGCTGTTACGAGCTGGAATTCAGAAGCTGGACATATAGATGAAGGAACATTTGTTGTCTTACTACCTATTTTAGTTGTTATAGTGCCATCTATTTATTTAATCAGAGCAAAAATGTTTAACACGATTAATGATGCTAACAAAACATTAGAAGAACTAGAAGAAGAATTTAAAATTAAACCAAAAACACTTTGGGGCAAGGTTAAACAGTATTTTTAAACTATTGTTTTTACTAGGTTTTTTCACCTAAGAGATTACTAATAGAAAACAGTAATGTTAGTTATAAATACAAACATTAGGTAAACAGCTTAATCTACTACATTAAGCTAATCGCATTGCTTTAAATTTAATAAACTTAGATATTTTTAATATAACGAAAAAGGCTTCCGAATTGGAAGCCTTTTTTATACTACTATAAAGATTTATTATCCTTTTAACCAAGCTGCTCTTAATGCTTTCTGAGCATCTGTAGCATTTACATCTTCAATTAAGCCTTCGCTTTTTGCAGTTGCTTTTGTTAATGCTGTTTTTATCATTACAGGCTTTCCGTCGCGTTCTAAGTCCATTGTAATGTCTTGTCCTTCTTGCCATCCAAACATACCACCAATAACTTGTTGTGCATTTTGAAGCGTTAAATCTGCGCCATTCACTTTTTTAATAACATCACCAGCTTGGATGCCTTGTGAGGCCCAAAATGAATTCTTTAATGCCACTTCTGTAAAGAAAATTCCTTTACCAGGTTCACCACTAAAAATAATATTTTGTCCGCCAGCAAAAATGTAATTAGTTGGACCTTCAGATTCACCTAAAGTTAAACCTGTCATTGCAAAAAAGTCATTATAATTAATTGGCACATCACCTTCTACATGTGTCTTTAAGAACTCACCAACACTCGGATAAGACATTGCTGTAATTTCAGCAATAATATTATCATCTACAAATGGTTTTTCTTTTCCGTATTTAGCAGATAATTCTTTCATTAATGACAACATACTTCTGTTACCATCACTTTCTTTGCGCATTAAGATGTCTATACACATACCAATTAAGGCACCTTTCATATAAACATTAGAATATTGAGGTGCATATTTTTCTTCTAATACGTTTTCACTCATAATAGTAAAACTCATAGCATCATCCATACCCTTAGAGATCCCTATTTTTTGCATTATTGTAGCGTAAAATGCATCGGTATCAACTAAACCTTTATACACCTGAAAATGTTGTGCAAAATATTCTGTTACACCTTCATACATCCAAAGGTGCTTAGAAAATGTTGGTTCATTGTAATCAAAATAATGTACATCTTCTGAGTGCACTGATAATGGAGTTACAATATGAAAAAACTCATGAGCAACAACATCTACTATAGAAGCTGCTAAGCCTTGTTTACTAGAAGATTCACTAAGAACTACAACTGTTGATGTATGGTGTTCTAAAGCTCCAAATCCTTTTGGTGACGTTTCAGCACCATCAGATAAATACAAATAAATATCGTAACGAGGCGTTGCATTCACATCTCCTAAATATTCTTTTTGAGCTTGCATCATCTTAAATACGGTCTCTTTTTGGCTTGCTGCGGTATGTACTTTATTTGGAGAATACACACTCAATACAATTTTAATATCACCAACCATAAATTCTTCAACATCTAAATCTCCATACATCATAGGATTATCTGTAATGTCAAAATAACGCTGTGCAAAATAACTCGTCGTAGCAGACTTACCATCTGCACTGGTTTTAGTTCCTTTATCTTCTAAAGCAGACGTTCTTACAAAATCAATAGGTGCTGTAACATCTAAAGCATATTGGCTGTTTTTTAACGAATCAAAATAACCGATAAATCCATGTAAGTTTAATACATAATTTGTTGGCTCTATATTTGTACCAGCTGGCGAAAAAGGTTGTTCTCCTCCAATACCACCACTAGTTTCAATATCAAACGTATCGTTAACATAGTAAGTGATTTTATCTAATTTAGTAGCATCCTTTATAGTCCATGTATTGGTATCTACTTTAGTTACTTCTAATGCGTTACCATTATAGTCTAGCGCCTTAAGATCATCAACATACTTACCAAAATCACTTACAGAATAGGTTCCCTGTACTACTCTTGGTAATCTGTAGGTTACACTCTCTGTAGTAAAACGACCAGGATTAATAATCACTGGCACTTTATCATTTACAACAGCTGTTAAGTCTAATGCTGTTTCGATTGGGTTACTCACCGCTAAATCGTTTACTGTTGGTTTAGCAGATCCACATCCTACTAAAATTAAGCTTAAGCCAAGTATGGCAATATAATTCTTCATTTTTAAAATTTTAATTTTTTAACAAGTCGCACAAATCTACAATCTGTTACCATTATAAACCTAAAGGTTTTGTTAAATTCGCATCATGCAACACGATTTAGTAAGCATTATCATCCCATTTAAGAATACAGAGTTATACATTTCTGAATGTGTTGATTCTATTCTGAATCAAACTCACCAAGATTGGGAGGCTATTTTTGTTGATGATCAATCAGATGATACTAGTTATTCAATTATTGAACGTTATACTGAGAAAGACGCTAGAATAAAGCTTTTTAAGAATAAAGGTAATGGTATTATTGATGCGCTAAAAACAGCTTTTAGTAAAAGTTCTGGTCAATACATAAGTCGAATGGATAGTGATGATATAATGACTACCATGCGACTAGAAACCATGATAGATGGTCTAAAAATTTATGGAAAGAAACATCTTGCCGTAGGACAAGTACACTATTTTAGAGCAGATGGTCTCAGTGATGGTTTTGCACGTTATGAGCAGTGGTTAAATAGACTCACTGTAAACGGGAGCAATTATTCTGAAATTTATAAAGAATGCGTTATTCCTTCTCCATGTTGGATGTTGCATCGCGACGATTTTATAGCTTGCGATGGTTTTGAACCCAATCGCCATCCTGAAGATTATGATTTAGCTTTTCGGTTTTATAAAGCAAACTACACATGCATTCCATGTAATCAAGTACTACTGCATTGGCGAGATTATAGCACACGAACCTCTAGAACGCATGAAAATTATGCAGATAGCTCATTTTTAGATTTGAAAATCCATTACTTTTTAGATTTGAATTACGATAGCAAACGACCATTAGCCGTTTGGGGAGCTGGCACAAAAGGAAAAACACTTGCAAAATTACTAATAGCGAACAAAATTCCGTTTTATTGGGTTTGCGATAACCCAAAAAAAATAGGCAAACACATCTATGACCAAAAGCTTTTAAACTTTAACCATTTAGCTGAATTAAAAAATCCTCAAAGTATTGTAACGGTAGCCAATACAGATGCTCAAAAGGAAATTAAGCTTTATTTTGAAAGCCACAATATGCAATCTATGAGCGATTATTTCTTTTTCTGTTAAATTTCTCAAAAGCAAAATACTGTTATCGTTTTTCATTTTCTATATTTGACTAATTAATAAGCCCAAACACAAGAATGCAGTTTAAACACCCAGAATTATTATACGCTTTATTTTTTCTGGTTATTCCTATTCTTATTCACTTATTTCAGTTGCGCCGTTTTCAGAAAGTAGAATTTACGAATGTAAAATTCTTGAAGTCTGTAAAATTACAAACACGAAAAAGTTCGCAATTAAAAAAGTGGTTAATACTATTTACACGAATGCTACTTTTGGCATGTACTATAATAGCTTTTGCTCAGCCTTTTATACCAAATACTGAAGATTTTAATGAAGCACAAGAAACTGTTATCTATATTGATAATTCGTTTAGTATGCAAGCAAAAGGTAGTAACGGTACTTTACTCAACGCCTCTATTCAAGACCTTATAAACACATTTGGTGAAGATGAACAGATTAGTTTATTCACTAATGATGAAACATTTAGAAATACAACAGTTAAAGTTTTAAAAAATGATTTAATCCAATTATCTAACTCAACAAGTCAACTTAATTATGATGCCGCACATCTAAAAGGGCAACAATTATTCTCTGATGATAAAGCAACTTCCAAAAATCTTATTTTAGTTTCTGATTTTCAACAAAACGGAAATCCTATCACGTTTGCTAACGATAGCTCAATGCAACTAAAACTAGTTCAGCCAAAATCTGGTTTAGTATCTAATATTAGTATTGATAGTGTTTACACTTCTAATACAACGGCAGAAACTATAGATATAAATGTTGTACTTACCAATCAAGCAGAGCCTGCAGATAATGTTTCAATATCCTTATTTAATGATGACGCTCTATTAGCTAAAAGTGCTGTTACAATTAATGAAACTGCTGAAACTGTATTCACGATAGCAAATAATACCATTATAAACGCAAAACTTGTTATAGATGATACTGGTTTACAATATGACAATGTCTTCTATTTTAACCTAAACTCTAAACCAAAAATTAAGGTTTTAACTATTAACGAGTCTTCAGACGATTCATTCTTAAAACGTATTTATACAACAGATGAATTTGAGTATAATTCTTTCAGACTAAATGCACTTAATTTTAATCTTATTCCTGATCAAAACTTAATCGTTTTAAATGAACTTGACAACATCTCAAATGCGCTTAAAGCCGCACTGAATGTGTTTAAAAAAGATGGTGGATTCATTTTAATAATTCCTTCAGATAAAATTACATTAGATTCTTATAATCAAATATTTACAGATTTAAATATCTCTAATTATAATATTGATAAAACTACAAAAAAACAAATTACAAGTATTAATTATAATCATCCTTTATTAGCGAATGCTTTTTACAGTAAAGTCACTAATTTTCAATATCCAAAAGTGAATGCTTCATATCGTTTTACTTCCAATTCAAATAGTGTGTTGTCGTATGAAGATGGCTCACCCTTTTTAGTTGGAAACGCTAGTGCTTTTGCTTTTTCTTCAGCCTTAAATAAAGGCAATTCAAACTTTAAAAATTCTCAACTTATAGTACCTGTTTTATATAATATCGGTTTACAGAGTTTAAAACTTTCTAAATTATATTATACGATTGGAAATCCAAACTCAATAGCCATTAATACAACTATCGGTCAAGATGACATCTTAACACTAAGTTCTGAAGAAAGCTCTGTAATACCGTTACAAAAGACATATAGTAAGTCTGTTGTATTACAGACTGAAGATTACCCAAACAGAGCTGGCATTCTTAATGTAAAGAATAAGAATAACGTATTACAGAACCTAAGCTTTAACTACAACAGAAATGAGAGCAACTTAAGCTATTATGATTTAAATACAATAAGTAACGTAACTCTTGACACGAGCTTGGCAAATACTATAGAGACTATAAAAAGTAATGCAAATGTTAATGCGCTATGGAAATGGTTTGTTATTTTTGCACTAGTATTTCTAATTATTGAAATGCTGATTCTAAAATTTCTTAAATGAACGCACTCATAAAATCTGCAACCATCGTTGATTCTAAAAGTGATTTTCACAATGAAAAGGTCGATATTTTAATTGAAAAAGGCCGAATTTCAAAAATTTCTAAACAAATTTCCAATCCTAATAAGTACAAAGAAATAAAGCGACACAACTTGCATGTTTCTCAAGGTTGGTTTGATAGCAGTGTTTCTTTTGGTGAGCCTGGTTACGAAGAACGAGAGACTATTAGTAACGGTTTAAAAACTGCTGCACGTTCCGGTTTTACATCTGTGGCCTTAAATGCTAACGCTAATCCTGTTATAGATAGTTATGCAGACATTGCGCTTGTAAAAGCTAAATCTAACGATAATGCTGTTAAATTGTATCCGATTGGTGCATTAACAAAATCTAGTAGCGGAATTGATTTAGCAGAATTATTTGACATGACCAACGCAGGTGCAGTAGCTTTCTACGATTACCAAAACCCTATTTCAAATCCTAACCTAATGAAAATTGCATTGCAATACGCAAGCAACTTTGATGGTTTAGTGTGTTCTTTTCCACAAGAAAATAGAATTTCGGGATCTGGTGTCGTAAACGAACATATTAATAGTACAATGTTGGGTTTAAAAGGAAATCCTGCGCTTTCTGAAGAACTACAAGTCGCTAGAGACTTATTTTTAGTAGAATATACAGAAGGTAAATTACATATACCTACAATTTCAACTGCAAAATCTGTTGAACTAATAAGAGCTGCTAAGACAAAAAACCTGAATGTATCCTGTAGTGTTGCAATACATAATTTAGTTTTAACTGATGCTGTTTTAACTGATTTCGATACGAATTACAAAGTATTGCCGCCATTAAGAACTCAAAACGATTGTGATGCGTTAATCGAAGGATTAAAAGATGGAACCATTGACATGGTAACCACAGACCACAACCCTATTGATATTGAGTTTAAAAAAATAGAATTCGATTTTGCAAAATACGGGACTATCGGTCTTGAATCTGCTTTTGGGGCGCTGCAAACCATTTTTACAACTAAAAAAACAGTGGCACTTCTAACACAAGGCAAATCTAGATTTGGTATTTCTGAAACAAGTATTAAAGAAGGTGAACTAGCGGATTTAAGTCTATTTAATCCTGATGTGAGTTATGAGTTTAGCAAAAATCATATCAGTTCTAAATCTAAAAATAGTGCCTTCCTTGGTAAAACTTTGAAGGGTGAAACTTATGGCATCATTGCCAACAAAAAAATTATTTTACGTAATGGATAAGACTACTATTGAAGAAGGTAAAACTATGGCTATTGTTGCTTACATAACCTTTATAGGAACATTGATTGCCTTTTTTATGAACAAAGATAAACGTAATTCATTTACGTCATTTCATATTAGACAAGGTTTAGGTATTTGGTTACTTTACTTGGCATTAGGCTATATTATCGGAGTCTTTGATAGCTGGATGATTACGTATTCTTTTTGGATATTTTTCTCAGCATTATTTATCTATGGCGTTTTGGGTGCGGCATCAGGTAAAGAAAATAAAATACCTTTATTAGGTGATTTTTTTCAGAAGTTATTTAAATCGATAGGTCAATAAATATGTCACAACTTCATTACATTACAAGACCATCGTCTTTAAAAGAAAACGCTCCATTATTAATTATGTGCCATGGTTACGGTAGCGATGAAAATGATTTGTTTTCATTTGCTTCAGAATTACCAGAAGAACTATTTATTATATCCTTAAGAGCACCTTACACTATACAACCATACGGAAATGCATGGTATGCTATTAATTTTGATGCTGACAAAGGGAAATGGAATGATGCAGTACAAGCTAAATCTTCTGTAGAACTCATATCGGATTTTATAAGCTATGCGTGTAACACGTATGCTATAAATTCTGAAAATGTAACGCTTTTAGGATTTAGCCAAGGAACAATTTTAAGTTATGCTGTTGCACTAAATCATCCTAAAAAAGTAAAAAACATCATTGCTTTAAGTGGTTATATTTACGAAGATATTTTACCAGATACTATAAACAAAAGTGACGTTACTCACTTAAACTTTTTTTGTTCTCATGGCTCAGCAGACCAAGTTATACCAGTAGATTGGGCAAGAAAAACACCTAACTTCTTAGATGAATTAGGCATTAATAATACTTATTCGGAATATCCTGTTGGACATGGAGTAGATCCTCAAAACTTTTATAATCTTAAAACTTGGTTAGAAAATTACATCTAATTAACCTTTGGGTACATAAAGTACTCCACGAGTTTATAGTTTAACTCACCTTTTTCATTGATATCATACTTCAAAAATATTTCACCCCAATATTCGCCGTCAGTAAAATTAGTAACAATCCATTTGTGGTTTAAAATTCTAACTTTATTAATTAGTAGTTTAGTATTTGTCATTGATACGAATGGGACTATTGGATGGTCTTCACCTTCATAATCATTCATATCATATAATCCTTCTGTAATCGCATTGACTAATTTATCCGTATCGTATCCTTGTGATTCAAAATATTCTATCGCACCTTGATTTCTATCAATATTAAAATAATTAAGTTCAAAATTCTGGTCTTCTAAAGTTATAATAATTGAATCCCTATCAACTATTTTAGTTTTATAGGTTTTAATATCTTTTTCGTATTTATCTATAATATTTTTTGAATTGACATATTGAAAAAGAATCAGTAACACTGAAAAAATAAATAAATACATAAAAATTCTACTCTTCATATCTAAATGGTAATTTGTAAGTTATCGTATGCTAAAAAAACGTTATTAGGTAATTTTTGTTGTACATCATCATGAAAACCTAAATGATGGCTTATATGAGTAAGATAGGCACGTTTAGGCTTTACTTTTTTAATAAATCCTAAAGCTTCTTTTAAGTTAAAGTGAGAAATATGTTCTTTTTTCCTTAAAGCATTTATAACTAAAACATCGAGGTTTTGTAATTTATCAATCTCTTTATCCGACACGGTTTTCATATCCGTTAAGTAAGCAAAACGGTCAAATCTAAAACCAAAGACTTGTAACTTATAATGCAATCCATCAATTGGCATCACATCTATATCTCCTAAAGGAAAAGAATTATTAGTTATTTCGATTTGGGTAACATTTGGAGCACCTGGATACTTATTTTCGGTTTCAAAAATATAATCAAAACGCTTTTCTAAAGATTTAAAAACACGCTGATGAGCATAAAGCGAAATATCACCTTGCCTAAAGAAAAAGGGTCTAATATCATCTAACCCCATGGTATGATCCGCATGCTCATGCGTAAAAATAATACCATCAATTTTTGAAACATTAGCCGTTAACATCTGCTGCCTAAAGTCTGGACCACAATCAATTACATAAGTATAATCATTCCATTCTATTAAGACCGAAACTCGTAATCTCTTGTCTTTTAGATTAGCACTTAAACATACAGGATGTGTGCTTCCAATAATGGGAATTCCTTGAGAGGTTCCTGTACCTAAAAATGTAATTTTCAATCCTGTTAATTTTATAACAAAAATAAGGTTATTTTTTTGTTTGCAATAGTAAATCGATACCTTTACCAAGAGGATATAATCCCAGAATCTATGAAGGACATAACGTATACAGGAGACACAGAATTTCAAAATATTCCGTCTCTTAAAGACAAAGCCTTGCGTATTAATCTTAATAAAGATATTTATGGAACCTTTGCCGAAATTGGTGCAGGGCAAGAAACTGTAAGACAGTTCTTTAGAGCTGGTGGAGCTTCAGGAACCATTGCAAAAGCAATGTCTGCATACGACAAAGACTTTAGTGATGCCATTTATGGTATTGAAGATGATAAGCGTTATGTCACTGAAGCTAGACTTAGAAAGATGTTAAACCATGAAGTTGGTTTAATGGAGCAACGTATTACAAGAGATAAAGAACCTGAAAAATTATTTTTCTCTTACGCCAATACGGTAGCTACAATAGATTTTGCTAAGAAATACAGAGGTCACGGTTGGGTAGGTATAAAATATCAAGTGGCACCAGACCAAGAATACAACGATATTGTACTTCATATTCGTTTTAAAGAAACTGATGCGCGTTTACAACAAGAGACATTAGGTAAATTAGGAACCAATCTTGTTTATGGTGCATTTTACAAATACAATCAGCCACGTAAACTTTTACGTTATTTATATGATCATTTAGACAAGGATCAACTCGAGATTGATACTATCAACTTTTCAGGACCAGTTTTTGAAAATGTAGACAATCGCTTAATGAGTTTGCAACTTGTTAAAAATGAAATGACAGATGCTGTAATGTTCGCTCCAGATGGTAATAACGTGCTGCCTGCTCGTGTACTTTACAAAAAGAACATATTAACGCTAAGAGGTAGCTTTAGACCTGTAACTAAAGTAAATATGGATATGTTTCAGAAATCTTATGACATGTTCATTAAAGAAAACAAGGTAGATAAAGAAAAAACACAAGTGATTTTTGAAATTACCTTATCTAACTTAAGAGCTGAAGGTGAGATTGATGAGCAAGATTTTATGGATCGTGCTAAATTACTATGTTCTTTAGGCCAAACAGTATTGATTTCTAACTTCCAAGAATATTACAAACTAGTAGAATACTTCTCGCAATACTCTAGAGCTAGAATGGGATTAGCTATGGGTGTGAATAACCTTGTAGATATTTTTGATGAAAAATATTACCGTCATTTAAGTGGTGGCATATTAGAGGCTTTTGGAAAATTATTCTACAAAGATTTAAGGGTGTATTTATACCCTATGGAAAATAAAGATGGTACACTTACTACAAGTGAAAATCTTAAAGTACACCCAAGAATGAAGGAGCTATATAAATTCTTTAAATACAATGGTAAGGTCGTAGATATTAATGATTATGACACATCTATATTATCTGTATTCTCTCGCACAGTACTTAAGATGATTTCGAATAATGAAAATGGATGGGAAGAAATGCTTCCTGAAGGTGTTGCAAAATTAATTAAAGAAAAAAGCTTGTTTGGGTTTGAATCTGAAGAGGTAATGCACAAAAATTAATTGCAAACTATTGTTATAAAAAAAAGCGACCTTAAAGTCGCTTTTTTTAATTTCTAAATAATCTTTTATTCAGGTAAAATCTGATCTGTATGAGCCTTAGTTTTTACCTTAGTAATAACACCCTCTAAAATTCCATTTTCATCGATAACAAAGGTGGTTCTGTGGATTCCATCATATTCTTTTCCCATAAATTTCTTAGGCCCCCAAACTCCAAAAGCTTCTATAACTGCTTTATCTTCATCTGCTAATAATGGATATTTAAATCCGTACTTAGTCTTAAAATTAGATTGTCGTTTAGCACTATCTGCACTAACACCTAATATATCATAACCTTGAGACTGAAAACGCTCGTAGTTGTCATTGAGATTACAAGCTTCTACAGTACAACCTGGCGTACTTGCTTTTGGATAAAAGAAAACAACTAATTTTTTCCCTTTATAATCTTCTAATGCTACTGTATTTCCTTGTTCATCTTTAGCTGAAAAATTTGGTGCCTTATCACCTGTTTTTAAATGCGTCATATTGCTTAAATTTGTGTTTCTGTAAAAATACGATGAATGACTAAGCTAGAAAAGGTAGAATTTGTTATAAATACGTTAAAACAACTCTACCCAGAAATCCCGATTCCCTTGGATCATAAAGATCCCTACACACTTTTAATTGCAGTTTTAATGTCTGCACAAAGCACAGATGTGCGTGTTAATAAAATTACACCTTTATTATTTGAACGTGCAGATAACCCATATGATATGATTAAACTCAGTGTGGAGGAAATCAGAGAAATCATAAAACCCGTTGGCTTATCTCCTATGAAAAGTAAAGGTATTCATGGCTTATCTCACATATTAATAGATAAGCATAATGGTGAAGTGCCAAAAACCTATGAAAATCTAGAAGAATTACCTGCTGTTGGTCATAAAACGGCTGCTGTTGTAATGTCTCAAGCTTTTGGGATTCCTGCGTTTCCTGTAGATACGCACATCCATCGCTTAATGTACCGTTGGAATCTAACTAACGGTAAAAACGTAGTGCAAACGGAAAAAGATGCTAAACGGTTATTTCCAGAAGAACTTTGGAATGATTTACACCTTCAAATTATTTGGTATGGCAGAGAATATTCGCCTGCTCGTGCTTGGGATTTAGAAAAAGATAGCATTACTAAAACTATTGGTAGAAAATCGGTTTTAGATGCTTATTATAAAAAGAAGAAATAGTTTTAGTTGTATAATTCTTGATGATTGAATGGGAAATACCAACTCATGAAAAAATTACTTTTAATTGTTTTAGCTATCACTACCACATCATGTATTCCTACCAAAGTAGCTCCACGATTTAAAGGTCATAAAGTAATACAAGCCAAAAAATTTAAACGAAAACTACCACGCGAAACATCATTTATCTTTAAGGACCTCTAAAAATGCTGAAGACTTTTATCATTATATAAATACTAAACATCAACTTAACCATGTAAATGTTTGTCTAAATACAACTTTTCAAATTGAAAATGAAACTTTTTATCTTACGTATAACGAAACTGATATTGAGGACAAAAAGTTAAATGTATTAGGTTTTGCGACAGATGGTTGTATTAAAATGGAATTAACCCTATTTTTAATGATGGATATACCCAAAGAAAAGGCCATTGGTATATTATATTAACCGTTTACGACGATACGGTTAAAAATAGTCTTTTAGATACGCATCCAATGAAAAGTAAGGTTATAAAATACTTAGAGACCTTGAGAAAAGAATATCTAACAACACAGAATTACGAAGAACTATTATTTACAAAAAAATCCTGATGCTTTCACATCAGGATTTTCTCTTTTAATTGAAATGATTTAAATATTAAAACATTTCAATTAATTTAGAAGTGCTTCAAACTTCAATTTATTATAATTTATAACACTTAAAGCCTTAGAATAATTCAAAAGGAAACTAATGGTTTCTTCTTTTGGATTTAGGTTAACATTTTTTGGGGAAGCGTTAGAGTAAATTTTTGCCATATTAACAATTTAGGTTTTATTACATGACTTAAACGCAACTTAAAATGCTTTATTGTATCAATTTGTTAAAATGATATTGTTTTGCTCAATTACCTTCCTCATATTAATAAGAGCATAACGCATTCTTCCTAATGCAGTATTAATACTAACACCTGTGCGCTCCGATATTTCTTTAAAGCTCATATCTTGGTACATACGCATTACTAAAACTTGTTTTTGATCTTCCGGAAGTTCTTCTATTATACGTCGTACATCAGATTCTACTTGGTCTTTAATAAGGCTTTTTTCAGCATTTAAGCTAGAATCGCTTAATACTGAAAAAATACTAAACTCACCAGCATTATCAAATTTTGGCATACGACTGTTCTTTCTAAAATGGTCAATAACCAAATTATGAGCAATACGCATTACCCAAGGTAAAAATTTACCTTCTTCGTTATACTTGCCTCGTTTAAGATTTTTTATAACCTTAATAAAGGTATCCTGAAATACATCTTCAGTAATATCTCTATCATAAACCTTAGAATAAATAAAGCTATAAATTTTCTGTTTGTGTCTTTTGATGAGCACAGATAATGCGTCTTCATCTCCTTTAATGTAGTTGCTAACCAACTCTGCGTCTTGGATAAGATTCTTTCTCATAATATTACTTTCTTAGTAGACAAGAAGTTACCTTCTTACCTTGGGGTTTAAGATTTTTTTAAAGTAATATTATAGTATACGCAAATATGTTTTTATATTATTATGTGAACAATATAACAACAATCATTCCGTAAAAACAAGAATTTATACCAAAATTTAATGTTTTACCGAACAATAAGTCACTTTAATAGATGAAATAGTTATAGTATCTTTGCACGATTATTTTATCTGAATTACCTATGAATACTACGAATTTAGACGTTAACCCTAAGGAAAATATTATCATAAAGGGTGCAAAACTGCATAACCTTAAAAATATTGATGTTGTTATTCCAAGAAATAAATTAGTGGTTATTACAGGTTTATCGGGCTCAGGTAAGTCTAGTTTAGCTTTCGACACCCTTTATGCAGAAGGGCAAAGACGCTATGTAGAAAGTCTATCGAGTTATGCACGTCAGTTTTTAGGGAGGCTCAATAAACCAAAAGTAGATTATATAAAAGGGATTGCTCCAGCAATTGCTATAGAACAAAAAGTAAACTCAACAAATCCTAGATCTACAGTTGGTACCACAACAGAAGTTTATGATTATCTAAAGTTGTTATTTGCTCGCGTTGGTAAGACCTACTCACCTATTTCGGGAGACTTGGTTAAGAAGCATACCGTTTCTGATGTTATAAAACACATTTCAAATGTTGATGAAGGCACAAAGTTATTACTACTCTCTCCAATAATCCTTGAAGAGGGACGCACTATTGAAAATAAATTACAAACCTTACAACAACAAGGTTATGCACGTATTAAAGTAAAAGATGATGTTTTAAGAATTGATGATGCACTTAAAACAAAAATTAAATCTGATAAAAACCTGTTTTTAGTAGTCGATAGAATTGTTTTTAAAGATGATGAAGATTTTCTTAATCGTTTAGCAGATGCCATTGAAACTTCTTTTTTTGAGGGAGTTGGCACATGTATTATAGAATCATTATCAGATAAAAAGCAAAAAACGTTCAACAATAAATTTGAACTAGATGATATGTTATTCTTAGAACCGAATGCACATCTTTTTAGTTTTAATAATCCATATGGTGCTTGCCCAAAATGTGAAGGTTATGGTGATGTCATAGGTATCGATGACGATTTAGTCATTCCAAATACAGCTTTATCTGTTTTTGAAAATGCTATTTTTCCGTGGAGAGGTGAAACTATGAGTTGGTATAGAGACCAATTGGTTAACAATTCTCATAAATTCGACTTTCCTATACATAAGCCTTATTTTGAATTAACTGATGCACACAAAACTTTAATATGGAAAGGCAACAAACATTTTGAAGGTTTGGATAGCTTCTTTGCTGACCTTGAATCAAAAGCTTATAAAATTCAGAATCGCGTCATGTTATCGCGCTATCGTGGTAAAACAAAGTGTAATATCTGTAAAGGCAAACGTCTACGAGAAGAAGCGAATTACGTTAAAATTGGAGATGCTACAATTACGGATTTAGTAGATTTACCATTAGATGAATTGGCACCATTTTTTAAAAGCTTAGTATTAAATGAATATGACGCTAAAATAGCAAAGCGCCTTCTTACAGAAATCAATACACGTTTAGAATTTCTATCTAATGTTGGTTTAAATTATTTAACACTAAATAGAAAATCAAATACCCTATCTGGTGGAGAAAGTCAAAGAATAAATTTAGCCACATCACTTGGGAGTAGCCTTGTAGGCTCCATGTATATTTTAGATGAACCAAGTATTGGTTTGCATCCAAAAGACACAGAGCTCTTAATAGACGTTTTAAAATCTTTACGTGATTTAGGCAATACGGTTATCGTCGTAGAACATGATGAAGATATTATGAAAGCCGCAGACAGTATCATTGATATTGGACCAGAAGCAGGAACTTTTGGTGGTGAGGTTGTGGCCGTTGGTGATTTTAAAGCCATCTTAGCTTCAGACACTTTAACAGCTAAATACCTTAATGGACAACTAGAAATAGAAGTTCCGAAAAAGCGAAGAACATCAAAATATAAGATTGAAGTTGTTGGCGCTCGTGAAAATAACCTGAAAAATATTGACGTTACGTTTCCTTTAGAAATGCTAACCGTTATTACTGGAGTTTCTGGAAGTGGAAAGAGCACACTGGTTAAAAAAATTCTTTTTCCTGCAATTCAGAAAAAATTAACTGGTTTTAGTGATAAAGCTGGTCAGTTTTCAGAATTAAAGGGAAATTATAGTAATATTCAACATGTAGAATTTGTAGACCAGAATCCTATTGGTCGTTCGTCTCGTTCAAACCCTGTGACTTATATAAAAGCTTATGATGATATAAGAGCTTTGTATGCTGGTCAGAAACTTAGTAAAATCAGAAATTACCAAGCCAAGCATTTTAGTTTTAATGTTGATGGTGGACGTTGTGAAACTTGTAAAGGTGAAGGTGAAGTTACTATTGAAATGCAGTTTATGGCAGATGTGCATTTAATTTGCGATACGTGTAACGGCAAACGTTTTAAGAAAGAAGTTTTAGAAGTTAAGTTTGAAGGCCAATCGATTGATGATATTCTTAATATGACGATTGATGATGCTATTGAATTCTTTACAACACAAAACCAAACCAAAATACAAGGAAAGCTACAGCCATTGCAAGATGTTGGTTTAGGCTATGTAACTTTGGGGCAATCCTCTTCTACTCTTTCTGGTGGTGAAGCACAGCGTATTAAACTAGCAACATTCTTAGGAAAAGGAAGTAAAAGTAATAATGTACTTTTTATTTTTGACGAACCTACTACGGGTTTACATTTCCATGATATTAAGAAATTATTGAAGTCGTTTCAAGCCTTAATTTCAAAAGGACATTCTATCATTGTTGTTGAACACAATATTGATTTAATTAAGTGTGCTGACTATATTATTGACCTTGGCCCTGAAGGCGGAAAAAATGGAGGCGAACTCGTTGCTTTTGGCACACCAGAAGCCATCGTAAAAAACAATAATTCGGTTACTGGGACATACTTATTAGAAAAATTATAACCTTTTTAGCGCCTGTACTTAATCTATTTGAGCTGCTGTGTTCTCTTTTAAGTATTATCCGCAATCTTTTCGACATCAATAAAATAAAAACGCAAT
>NZ_DEXW01000063.1 GCF_002364335.1 Winogradskyella sp. UBA3174
ACGGCAACTGATAGTTGTGATAACACAATCACACACACACAAACTATTAACGTAGTAGATACTACTGCACCAACATTTAACGAAACTTTACCTGCAGATACAACTTTAGAATGTGATGCTATTCCTGATGGAAACTCACTTACTGCTAGTGATAATTGTAGTGAAGCCACTGTAACTCTAGAAGAAGTTATTACTGATGGTTCTTGCGAAAACGAATATACTTTAGTGAGAACATGGACGGCAACTGATAGTTGTGATAATACAATCACACACACACAAACTATTAATGTTATTGATTCAACTGCACCAACATTTAACGAAACTTTACCTGAAGATTCTGATGTTGAATGTGACGCAGTTCCTAACGCAGAAACTTTAACTGCTAATGATAATTGTGGTACTGCAACAGTCGTATTTGAAGAAGAAATAACAAATGGAGCTTGTACGAGCGATTATATTATGACAAGAACTTGGACCGCAACAGATAGCTGCGGTAATGATGCTGTTCATATACAGATTATTACAGTACAAGATAATGACCCACCTACTCTAGTTTCAGATTTAGATGAAACAATAAATGTAACTTGTGATGCTATCCCTCAAGTACCGGGTTTAGTATTCGAAGACGCATGTTCAAATGCTATAGAAGTTGTATTTAATGAAACATCGACACAAATTAATGATTTTGAAGATTATGAAATCATTAGAATATGGATTGTAACTGACGACTGTGGTAATGAAGCCGACTTCACACAAGTTATATTTGTGGAAATAAGTAATATAATTGAAGCTAACGATGCTGAGCGTTGCGTATTAGATATTGAATTTGATTTATTTGATTTATTATCTGGTAATTTTGATATGGATGGAACATGGAGTGTCGTTTCTGGTGATGCAACACTAGACGGAAGTTTATTTGCCCCTTCTACAGTAGAGGTTGGAAACTACACATTTAAGTATTCTATCACAGAAGGAGCATGTCCTACTGAAGCAGAAGTTACAGTAGTAATTGATGATGAATGTCTTGTTTTACCTTGTAGTGATGCAAATAATGTAATTATATCTAAAACTGTAACTGCTAACGGTGATAACTTTAACGAATTCTTTACTTTGACTGGTGTTGAATTCTGTGGTTTCACTGTAGAATTAGAAATATTTAACCGTTGGGGAGCTAAGATTTACGAATCTAAAAATTACCAAAATAATTGGAATGGCGATTCTCACGGGTCATCAGTAGGACGTTCAGGAAAAGTCCCAACCGGAACTTACTATTATATAATTAATTTAAGAGATAGTGGATTGAAACCATTTACAGGTCCTATCTACGTAGCAACAAATAAATAAACTTAACCAATGAAGTTATCTAAATTCTTAAGTATTGTAATACTTTTATTGTGCGTTACTACTGCATTTTCGCAGCAGTTACCTCAATTTACACAATACATGTTTAACACCATCTCTATAAATCCGGCTTATGCTGGGAGTCGAGAAACATTCAGTGCTGTTGGTTTACATAGAAGTCAATGGGTTGGATTAGAAGGTGGACCAGAAACTCAAACTTTATCTATCCACGCACCACTGCGTAATGAAAAGATTGGTTTAGGATTATCATTTATAAATGATGAACTAGGCTATGAAAACTTCTCTTACATCTATGGAGATTTTTCATACACAATTCGAACAGGCTTGAATTCAAAGCTTGCTTTTGGTATTAAAGGTGGTTTTACACATTACAATCTTGATGAAGAATTATTAAATGACCCATCTGTTGTAAATGATCCTTTCTTTAATAATGTCTCTAACCGCTGGAGTCCTAACATAGGTGCTGGTTTATATTGGCATTCTGAACGCTGGTATGTTGGTCTTTCTGCACCTAGAATATTAAACACAGATTATAATAATGGTGGACAAGGCCAAATAGATTACGTAGCCTTAGAGCGTATTAGTTATTATTTTACTGGTGGTTATGTTTTCGATTTAAGTGAAACTACTAAACTAAAACCATCTGTTTTACTAAAAGCTACTAATGGAGCACCTTTATCTTTTGATATTTCTGCAAATTTCTTATTTAATAATACGTTTTGGATAGGTGGTAGCTACAGAGTTAATCAATCAGCTGCGGCTCTTGGTGCAATAGCAGATTTTCAGATTTCAAAACAAATGCGAATTGGTTACGCTTACGAATATCCTATTTCTGATTTGAGACCATACACAAGTGGTACTCATGAAGTATTATTAATGTTCGAAGTCTTTAAAAGTAAACGTATAAAATCGCCTAGATACTTCTAAAATGAAACGAATTATGAAGACAAGATTATTAGTTCTCATCTTAACAATAAGTTGCTCACTCTCCTTTGCTCAGGTTAAATTAGCCGATAAATTTTTTGAAAATTTCGGTTATATTAAAGCAATAGAATTATATGAAAAAGCTGTTGAAAAAGGTGACAAAAGTGCACATGTCCTTACGCGCTTAGGAGATGCATTTTATAATAATGCAAAATTAGATAAAGCAGCTTATTGGTACGGAGAAGCCGTAAAAGAGCATGAAGACATTAAAGCGGAATATATTTTTAAATACATTCAATCACTCAGAAGTATTGGGCAATATGAAGAAGCTGACAAATGGTTTAAAGAACTTAGTGCTGCGCAGAAAGGAGATAGTAGATTATTAAAAGGCTATAATCCTGATGAAGTTGATTTATATAATAAATTAACATCTAAAAATAAAGTATTAGTAAACATAGAGAATTTACCTTTCAATTCTGAAAATTCAGATTTTGGATCATTTGTTTATAATAACACATTATACTTTGCATCCTCTAGAGGAGACAGTAAAAAGGTTTACAATTGGAATAAAGAACCTTTTTTAGAATTATTCCAGGTTTCAATTTCAGAAGATGAAAATAAGTCAACTTACGGTGAGCCAGCAGAAATTACAGCTAGTGATATAAATACTGATTATCACGAAGCATCAGTTGTTATTACTAACGATGGTAAAACTATTTATTTCACTAGAGATAACATCAATAAGCGAAATAGATTAAAATACGATAAGAAAGGTACAACACATTTAAAAATATATAAAGCGTCTTTAGAAGGAGACCAATGGACAAACATTATAGAATTACCTTTTAATGATAACGTATACTCTACAGGTCATCCTGCTTTAAGCTCTGACAATAAAATATTATACTTTGTTTCAGATCGCGAAGGTGGTATTGGACAAACAGATATCTATTCAGTGTCTATTAACGATAATGGTAGCTATGGAAACCCTAAAAATTTAGGTGAATTGATAAATACACAAGGACGAGAAATGTTCCCTTTTGTTAGCAAGAATAACACACTATATTTTTCTTCTGATGGTTATTTAAATTTAGGTCTATTAGACATTTTTAAATCTGATATTTTAAAAGGAGAAAGATCTAAACCAGAAAATATTGGAGCCCCTTTTAATAGTGGTTATGATGATTTTGGTTACTACATAGACTCAGAAACTGAGAAAGGTTTCTTTACTTCTAACAGACCCAACGGTAAAGGGAGTGATGACATCTATAGCTTTAATACTTTTGAGTGTAAACAACAACTTAAAGGTGTTGCCAGAGATAGTAAGACTAATATTATATTATCAGGTGTTACGATAAGATTAATCGATGATACTGGAAAAGTTCTTGATGAAATTATCTCTAGAGATAGTGGCGTGTATAATTTCACTGTAGATTGTAACAAAACGTATACAATTAGCGGTACTAAACCAGACTATAAGAATGATCAAAATACAGTGATAACTTCTGACGAAAATGAAAAACTCACAAATGTAGATTTATCATTAGAGCCTTTAATCATAGATAATCAAATTGTTATTAACCCTATATTCTTTGATTTTAATAAATCAAATATTAGAACAAACGCAGAATATGAATTAGAAAATATTGTAGACGTGTTGCGCAAACACCCAAGAATGATTATTAAAATTGAATCTCATACAGATAGTAGAGGCCGAGGCAAATACAACCTTAAGCTTTCTGACAGACGTGCAAAATCTACTAAAGAGTATCTAATCTCTAGAGGTATCGAAGTAAAAAGAATAGAAAGTGCTGATGGTTTTGGAGAGACACAATTACTCAATAAATGTGCTAACAAAGTAAAATGTACTGAAGAAGAACACCAACTTAATAGACGTTCTTATTTCTACATTGTAAGCGAATAATTTTAACGCTAAACTTAAGTAAAAAGCAAGCTCTAATAGGCTTGCTTTTTTTGTTATAAGATCAAAAACTAATTAAAAAGTATGGTTTACTCATTTAAATTTTAGATCAAAGCTGTATTCTATCGAGAGCATTATTAGCAATATTTCTTTTTCTGTCCTTTACATACTATTGTAGTATTCGGAATATTAATTATGACTGAAATAAGATTTCAAATAAAGATATTCTTATGAACTGATAATTATTTTAGATTCAAATCAAATTTATAATTAGATAAAAGAAAATATTAAAGGCGTGATTGTTAATCGAAGAACGAATAATGCAATAATTAACCAACTTCTGATTCCAAAACTTTATATCTCTATTAAACAGCATATATAAAAGTAGTAGAAATTAGATTTATAATAATGATAATATAGGGTATTTAATAACTCATAAAACAGGAGAAGAAATTAAAGTGGATCCAAATACAATAAAGTAATTCAGAGTTTTAAAAGGTGATAACTTAAATGACACTCAGGTTTTTAGAGTAGATAGAGACAGCATAACTTTGATCAAAAAGGATATATAAACTAAAAAAAGCCACATATAAATGTGGCTCTCATGGCTATTAATCAACTTTTGAGCGACTTATCGCTTAATGAACATATTGGTAAAATACCACTTACCTTCACTATTTTGTTCTGCTGAGATATCAAAATCTGTATAATCTCCTTCTATATTATCTTTATGATTAGGACTATTTAACCATGCGTTAACTACCGATGCTGCCGAGTTAAAACCGTAGGCTACATTTTCTGAGACAATATTTGCAGATGCATTTATCTGTAAACTTTCTTTTCTTAAAAAGAAATTATCGTGAGATACATCATCGACCTGTATCATATATTCTGTATGTGTAGAGGCTACTGCTTTAACTGTATTATGGTTTTGCAATGCACTTAAACCCGTATTAATTCTGTGTGCATTTATAAGCTCCATAATCTCAATCTCTATTAGTTTAGCTTGAGGCGTAACCGGAACCTCTATTGAATTAATTTGATCCTCTGCTGCATTATCAGTAGAGCAAGAAGTAAAGCCTAAGAGGGCGACAATAGCCAATAATGGCAACAGTTTATTAACTTTCATAAGTAGGTTATTTAGGTTTGGGAATACTAAAATAGAAGCCTACTTACACTTAACTGTTAAATAAATGTTAAAATCGATTAAATACATGTATTTCATCGGTTTTAACTGTCAAACATCGATGAAATACACGTTTGTTATTTAATTTTATGCTTTTTAACGATTTTAAAGTGTCGTTTATCGGTATAATAAAAATCTTAATTATGGTGCTAACCTATCGATTTGCCAATTATAATCTTTTAAAAGTTTATAACGGATTCTGTCGTGGAGTCTATTGGGTCTTCCTTGCCAAAACTCAATTTCTACTGGTTTTACAATAAACCCTCCCCAATACTTAGGACGTTCAATAGGTTTTCCTTCAAACTCTTCTTCTAGATTTTTAAGTGTATCCTCTAATTCTGCTCTATCTCTAACAATTTCACTCTGATTAGAAACTATAGCACCTAATTGGCTTCCACGTGGTCGTGATTCAAAATAACCATCACTCAAATTCTCAGAGATTTTTTCTGCTTTACCTTTAATAATAATTTGTCGTTCTGCAGCTGGCCAAAAAAAGGATAAACATATATTAGGATTTGCATGAATAGCTTTCCCTTTTTCACTTTCATAGTTAGTGTAAAAAATAAAACCTTCATATGTGTATTTTTTTAATAGTACTACTCTACTCTTAGGGAAGCCATCTAAACCAATAGTAGACAAAGTCATCGCGTTAGTTTCACCAACATTAAAATGGGTATCTACTTCGAGAAACCAATCTCTAAATAATTCAATAGGATTCTCAGGCACATTGTCTAATAACAACTCGCCTTTTTCGTAAGATTTTCTATAATTACTTAAATCTTTTTCCATAAAAAATATATAATATGTTACTCTATACTAAGATTAGTAATTAAAGTAAATGAATTGGTGTATTAACAAAGTTAATATGGTTTTTAATCTTTAAGAAATTAAAACTCAAAAGATTTTCCATCTTTAGATAAAAGTACGTTCTCAAAAATGGTCTGTGCTTCAAATTTAAACGCGTCATAACCATCGTAACGTGTAGAGTAATGCCCAAGTATTAAAGTTTCTATATTAGCTTTTTTAGCTATAGTAGCTGCGTGTTTTGCTGTACTATGTTTGGTTGGCTTACAAAGTGCTTCGTTTTTGTCTAAAAAAGTAGATTCGTGATAAAGAACTGTACTGTTTTTTATAATAGGAATAACTGCTTCGTTATAAACCGTATCACTGCAAAAAGCATAACTTTTAGCTGGTATTGGATCTTTAGTAACGGTATTATTTTTAATTATAATACCATTTTCGTTTTCTACGTCAGAGCCTTGTTTTAACTTTCTAAAATAGGCCTTATTAATATTTGCATTTAAAACAGCATTAATGTCTAGCTTACGTTCATTCTCTTTTTCCTTAAAAAGGAATCCATTTGTATAAATACGATGGTCTAAAGGAATGGTATAAACTTCTACTTTATCGTCTTCATAAATTAATTCTGACTTTTTAGAAGTCAACTCATGGAAAATTAAAAGATATTTAGTCCAAGAGTTAGATAATTTCATTTGAAGTGTAATTACCTCCTTTAAACCTTTAGGAGCATAAATATGAAGCTCTGTTTCTCTAGTTAACAACTGAAAAGTGCTAATTAATCCAACTAATCCAAAGTAATGATCGCCATGTAAGTGTGAAATAAAAATATGCTTAATCCTAGAAAACTTAACCTTATTACGTCTTAATTCTACCTGAGTTCCCTCACCACAATCAATTAAAAACATGTGATTTTTAATCTCTAATACTTGCGAAGTTGGATTGGTGTTTGTACGTGGAGTTGCACTGTGGCAACCTAAGATAGTTAGTTTCATTTATTAAAACCTTAAATCTCTTTCAATGTCTTCCATCTCTATAATATCGTATGCCTCTTGTATAGTAGGCACTACCAAGATCTCGTCTGGCATTTGATCTAAATTGGCTTTGGCTGACACAATAACAAATGATTTTTTATTACCTCTATGATTATTACTCAACCTTAGAAATTCGATAACATCTTCTAAACAAACTGTATCTAAACTAGATATAATGATTATCAGATGATAGTCTTTATAATTATCATAAGCCTGTTCAATAGTATTAACTAGAGTTTTGATAGAGGCTCTTTCTTGAGTAATTATAGTAATATTCTCATTTCTATCTATAATCATAGTCTACTGTTTTATTTTTGAAGCTAATAGGTAAATTACCGCCATTCTTACCGCTACTCCATTTTCAACTTGATCTAAAATAATAGCTTGTTTAGAATCTGCCACATCACTGGTAATTTCAACACCACGATTTATTGGACCAGGATGCATGATTACAATCTCTTTATTAAGGCTGTCTAAAAGTTCTTTATTGATGCCAAATTGTTGTGCATATTCTCGCGTTGATGGGAAATAACTAATATCCATACGTTCATTCTGAACACGCAACATGTTAGCAACATCGCACCATTCTAATGCTTTCTTAAGATTAGTTTCTACTTGTACACCTAACTCTTTTATATACTTTGGCAATAAGGTTTTTGGTCCACAAACCATAACATTGGCTCCTTGTAACTGAAGTGCATAAATGTTTGAAAGCGCTACTCTACTATGTAAAATATCACCAACAATAACTACATTTTTACCTTTAACACTACCTAATTTTTCTCTTATAGAATAAGAATCTAATAAAGCTTGTGTAGGATGCTCGTGCGCACCATCACCTGCATTAATAATACTTGCATTAACATGTTTTGATAAGAAAACACATGCACCAGGATTAGGGTGACGCATTACGACCATATCTACTTTCATAGATAAGATGTTATTAACTGTATCTATGAGTGTTTCTCCCTTTTTAACTGAAGATTGTGATGCTGAAAAATTTATGACGTCTGCTGACAAACGTTTTTCCGCTAGTTCAAATGACAACTTAGTTCTTGTAGAATTTTCGAAAAATAAATTGGCAATTGTAATATCTCTAAGAGAAGGAACTTTTTTAATAGGTCTATTAATAACCTCTTTAAACTGATCTGCAGTTTCGAAAACAAGGTTAATATCTTGTTTAGTAAGATATTTTATTCCTAATAAGTGATTAACACTTAATTCGCTCATAGTTTTAATTTACAGTTATCTTAATTTCATTTATCAATTAAATACACAGCATCTTCCCCTTCATTTTCAACCCAATTTACTTTAACACGCTGATTGTCTATGGCATCTACTTGGCGTCCTCTATAATTTGGTTGTATTGGCAGATGACGACTAAATCTGCGATCTATTAATGTAAGTAATTCTACATTTTTTGGTCTGCCAAAAGATTGAATAGCTGTTAGTGCAGAACGAATACTACGACCTGTATATAAAACATCGTCAATAAAAACTACGTTTTTATCTTCTACAATAAAGTTAATAATTGTTGTATTTGCTTCTAATGGTTTTTCACCTCTTCTAAAGTCATCTCTAAAAAACGTAATATCTAAATGTCCAACTTGAACATTTTTAATTTTGTAATCTTTAGCTAGCATCTGCGCTAAGCGATCAGCTAAAAAACGTCCTCTCGGTTGAATACCTATTAATACGGTCTCTGAAAAATCATCATGATTTTCAATAAGTTGGCAAGCAAGTCTGTGCAGTGCTATATTAACTTCTTTAGAATTGAGTAATACTTTTTGACTCATGATAGTATCCAAGCGTTATTGGTGCGCAAAGTTAGGATAAAATTTGTGGTTTGCAATATCTTTTACTGCAAAGGCACAACGCTCTAAAATCACAAATATCAATAACTAAATACTTAGATATAAAAAAACCTCCCGTATAACGAGAGGCTTTATAATATGTATTATTTAGATTCCTGCCTTCGCAGCAATTTGGGAAATTATTTTTTCCCGTCTAATTTATCTTTAAGTGCTTGTAAAGCTTCATTTGCATCACCAAGAGTTGGCTTAGCTTCTGCCGTTTGAGCAGTCTGTTTTCTAACAGCTTGCTTAACGATTTTTGCTTCTTCAGCTCTAAATACTGCTGTATGAGATGCAACAACACGCTTGAATTCTTTATTAAATTCAATGATCTTGAATTCTGCTTCATCACCTTTCTTAAGTTTAGAACCATCTTCTTTCTCTAAATGACGTGCTGGAATAAAAGCTACGATATCTTCGTTAAAATCTATTGTTGCTCCTTTATCTACCATTTCAGTAATTGCTGCTTTATGAATAGATTCTAAAGCAAACTCAGTTTCATACTTATCCCAAGGGTTATCAGTAGTTTGTTTATGACCTAAAGATAATTTACGTCCTTCAACATCTAACTCTAAAACAACAACATCTAAAGTATCACCTACGTTACAGAACTCAGATGGATGCTTAATTTTCTTAGTCCAAGATAAATCTGAGATATAAATTAATCCGTCGATACCCTCTTCTAATTCAACAAAAACTCCAAAGTTTGTAAAGTTACGTACTATACCTGTGTGCTTAGAACCTACAGGGTACTTAGTTGTAATATCTGTCCATGGGTCTGGTGTTAATTGCTTAATACCAAGAGACATTTTACGATCTTCTCTATCTAAGGTTAAGATAACAGCATCGATTTCATCACCTACAGTTACAAAATCTTGAGCTGAACGTAAATGTGTTGACCAAGACATTTCACTTACGTGAACTAGTCCTTCAACTCCTTCTTCAACCTCAATAAACGCACCGTAATCTGCTATTACAACAACTTTACCTTTTACTTTATCTCCAATCTTAACAGCTTCACCTAAAGCTTCCCAAGGATGCTTAGATAATTGTTTAAGACCTAATTGTATTCTTGATTTGTTTTCATCAAAATCAAGGATTACAACATTTAACTTCTGATCTAACTCAACAATCTCATTTGGATGATTGATACGAGACCACGATAGATCTGTAATATGAACTAAACCATCTACACCACCTAAATCAATAAACACACCATAAGACGTAATGTTTTTCACAATACCTTCTAAGACTTGTCCTTTTTCTAGTTGACCAATGATTTCTTTCTTTTGTTCTTCAATATCAGCTTCAATAAGAGCTTTATGAGAAACTACTATGTTTTTGAATTCGTGGTTGATTTTTACAACTTTAAATTCCATAGTTTTATTTACATACTGATCGTAATCTCTAATAGGCTTCACATCGATTTGAGAACCTGGTAAGAAAGCTTCTATACCAAATACATCTACGATCATACCACCTTTAGTTCTGCATTTTACAAAACCATTTACGATTTCACCAGTGTCATGTGCATTGTTTACACGCTCCCATGCTTTAATTACTCTAGCTTTTCTGTGAGATAATACTAATTGACCTGTTGCGTCTTCACGTACATCAATTAATACTTCTACTTTGTCACCAACTTTAAGATCTGGATTGTAACGGAACTCATTAAGAGAAATTACGCCTTCAGATTTAGCATTGATATCAATAATAGCATCTCTATCACTAATTGTAATTACTGTACCTTCTACAACTTCGTCGTCTAAAGTGTCAACGAAATTCTCAGATACTAATTTTTCAAATTCAATTAATTTAGTGTCTTCAACTTGCTCAATTCCTTCTTCGTAATTGTGCCAATCGAAATCTGCTAAGAATTTTTCTGGGTTTGCTTGAGCTTCAGATACTACAGGAGTTTCTACTGTTACTGCTTCAGTTGCTTCAACCTCAGCTTGTTTTGTTTCTTTTTCAGACATTTGCTGAATAAAAATTTGTATTCTGTATATTTTGAAAGACTAACGGAAAATCTACAGAAGTTATTAATTAAATTTGTTTTATCTCTTTTCTACTTTCTCAAATCCGCTAAAAGAAGCGCAAAAATACTACTTATTATTCTGAAAACCAAACACTAAATGATGTGACTTTAATATATTTTGTATGTCCTACTAGTAAGGTGTTAAAATGGTGCTTCAAAATTTAACATTAAGTATTTTAATTGATATATTCACAATACTATTAATACTTATAAAACACATACAATTATGGTTAGAGCAAAATACCAAGATGTATTAGACTTGGGAGAGTCTTTAAACATTCAGAATGGAAATGTTACTGAAGACAATGGCGTATTAAAAGTAGAAGGAACTGCAGCAACGCAATACGAGAAAAATTTAATCTGGGATAAGATTAAAGAAGCAGGTGGTGATAATCCAGCTGATATAATAGCAAATATTAAAGTTGCTGATGAAACTATATATGCAAGACATACTGTAGCTTCTGGTGACACTTTAGGAAAAATTGCAAAGCACTATTATAGTGATGCAATGAAGTACAAGAAAATTTTTGCTGCGAATTCAGATATCTTAAAGAGTCCAGATGTGATTCATCCTAAGCAAGAGTTAATCATTCCTAATCTTTAATGAAAGATTAAATGTAAATTATAGAAAAAGCGACTTTAGGGTTGCTTTTTTATTTTGAAATATTATGACTCGCTAAATTTAGAATAGTATCTAGCTGATCTGCAATAGTTAATTTAGAATTATCTATTTCTATAGCGTCTTCTGCTTTTACCAAGGGCGAATCCTTTCTTGTAGAATCAATTCGGTCTCTTGTGGTCACATTCTCTAGTACATCTTCATAGGTAAGATTATCTCCACGCTCTTTTAATTCTTTAAACCTACGCTGGGCTCTTGTTTCTGCTGAAGCAATCATATAAATTTTTAGTTCAGCATCTGGAAAGACAACTGTACCAATATCACGACCATCCATAACAATACCTTTATCTTTTCCCATGAGCTGTTGTTGCTCGACTAATTTTCGTCTCACTTCAGACAAAGTTGCTACAGGACTCACATATTGAGAAACTTTTAGTGTTCTTATCGTATTTTCAATATTTTCACCATTCAAATAAACTTCTGCAAAGCCCTTAATATCATTAAATTTAAATGTAATTATTATCTTATCTAAGTTTTCTATTAATTTTTCTGAATGAAAAAAATCTACTCCAATGAAGTTATGCTCTAAAGCAAAATAGGTAACTGCACGATACATCGCACCAGTATCTACATATATATAGTTAAGCTTATTTGCTAATTGCTTAGCAATTGTACTTTTTCCTGTAGAAGAAAACCCATCTATTGCAATGATAATTTTTCTCATATTTAATTATCTAAATCTATTTGTAGTCCAAAGAAACTAGTATTAGAAGCACTTGTATACCTCGCATGGGTGTAACTAAATTTTATTTTGTTTAATTTAACACCTACACCAAAAGATAAACCTGAAAAATTTCTTTGATCTACAATTCTTAATTCTTCAGCACGTCTAAAATTATAACCTAATCTTACGTTAAAACCACCTTCTGGAAATAATTCTGCTCCAAGAATAAGATGACGTAATGTATTATTTAAAAAACCAACTTTTTCTTGAGTTTGATTGCCGTCTAAATCTGTTGTCGCTCTTGCTGGATTAGAAACACCTATTGGCCACTGTTGAAGATTCTCTAGAGTTACATGCCATCTTAAAGGTACATATTGTAATGTTTGAGACATACCAAAATTTACCTCTAACGGTAAAGGCTCATTTTGACCAGCATATGTTGTAAATTGAGTACCTATATTTCTTACCGTTAATGCTGCATGAAAATCTAAATCTTCATTAATATACATCGCACCAAAATCAACTGCTCCACCTATTGAGTTATACTGCTCTAATAATGATGTAATAATTTTTACATTAGCGCCAATATAAAAATCTGTAAATGGAATATTATAATTATAGCCAGCAGAAATAGCTGCTTCGTTACCACTAAATGTCCCTGTCGAAACTCCATTTACATCATAACCATCAAAGGATCCGTAATTAATGTAGGTTACACCAAAGTGAAAAGTTTGTAAATGCCGATCCCAAGTATAAGCATAGGCTGCGGTACCATAACTGATACCACCTAAGTAACTAGAATAGTTAAATGCTGCTTGATTATGCATTTTCCAATTTATAGATGCCGGATTATACAGTGCTTCTGTAACATCGCTATCAAAATTGGTGATAATTTTACCACCTAAAGCTGCTTGTCTAGGAGACGATACCAAATTTAAAAATTGATAAGTAGATCCTCCTCCCAATTGTGCGAACAATGGTAATGTTAGAAGTACTAAAAATAAGGTTAGAATCCTCTTGGTCATAGATTTTGCAAAATAACTAAATCTATTGTAAAACGATGATATGATTTTTTTATTTTATTTGAAGTTTTTGCCCAACAAGAATAGTAGTGCTAGTTAAACTATTAAGTTGCTTTATATGAGCAACAGAAACACCACTTTTCTTTGAAATACTATATAATGTATCACCTTTTGATACTGTCCAAATAGAAGCATTTACTGAAGCTTTATGTGTATCAAAACTAATTACACGAAGCTTTTGACCAATTTTAATTGTGTTAGAATCTAAATCATTAAGATTTTTTAGTCTTTTTAAATCTAACTTATAGCGTTTAGATAAACTGTAGAGTGTTTCTCCTTTCTTTACAGTATGAAAATTTGAAGCAATAATCTCTTCTGGTTTTGATTCTTCTGTTAATAATTTAGCAACCTTAGCATCTAAATTTTTAACTCTAAGTTTTTGTCCTTCGCTAATTAGTGTCGTTTGTAGACCATTTACCTTTTTCAAATCTGTTAAAGAGACATTATATATTCTAGAAATATCAAGTAATGTTTCATTCTCTTTTACAATATGATAATTTGAAACATCCTCAATAGTTTCAGGCTTAATAGGCTCAGAAACTTTTACTTTGTTTTCAGTCTTAAAATTAACTAAAGTTATTTCTCCTGTAGCGACATTTAATCTTGCAGGCTTACCATCTAAAATAACATCTTTATACGCAACCTCTGACTGTGCAAAAACACCTAAACCCAAACTTGCTATAACTAAAGCAGCAATAGATATAATTAATTTATAATTTTTTTGCATTTTTTACTTTTTGGTTTGTTAATGCCAACTTTAAAACATCACTCATATCTGTGACGTAATGAAAAGTTAAGCCTTTAAGATACTCTGGCTTTATTTCTTCTATATCTCTTTTGTTCTCTTCACAGAGTAAAATCTCTTTAATACGAGCACGTTTAGCCGCTAAGATTTTCTCTTTAATACCTCCAACTGGTAATACCTTGCCACGTAATGTAATCTCACCTGTCATTGCTAAACTCTTCTTAACTTTACGTTGAGTAAATAAAGACACTATAGATGTTAACATCGTTACACCTGCACTAGGGCCATCTTTAGGCGTAGCCCCTTCTGGAACATGAATGTGTACATTATACTTATCAAAAACCTCTGGATTAATCCCAAATTCGTCTGCATTTGCTTTTATATATTCCATAGCTATTGTTGCAGACTCCTTCATCACTTTACCTAAATTACCCGTAATGGTAAGTGTTCCTTTACCTTTAGATAAAATAGATTCTATAAACAGAATATCGCCTCCTACTCTAGTCCATGCCAACCCTGTAACAACTCCTGCTACATTATTGTTTTCATATTTATCGCGTTCTAATCTTGGGCTTCCTAAAATTTCTATAACATCGTTATTAGAAATTTTGATATTATAAATTTCTTCCATCGCAATATTCTTTGCTGCATAACGCACCATTTTTGCAATTTGCTTTTCTAAACCTCTTACTCCAGATTCTCGTGTGTAACCTTCAACTATTTTTTCTAATTGTGGTTTTGCTATTTTTAAATGCGTATTATCTAAACCATGCTCTTTTAACTGCTTTGGTAATAAGTGACGTTTTGCAATCTCTACTTTTTCTTCAATGGTGTAACCTGTCACATTAATGATTTCCATACGATCTCTTAATGCTGGTTGAATGGTGTTTAAACTATTAGCAGTTGCCACAAACATAACTTTAGACAAGTCGTAACCCATTTCAAGAAAGTTATCATAGAATTCGCTATTCTGCTCAGGGTCTAAAACTTCTAACATTGCAGAAGAAGGATCTCCTTGATTACCTGTAGACAATTTATCTATTTCATCTAAAACAAAGACAGGATTAGATGTACCTGCTTTCTTTAAACTCTGAATAATTCGTCCTGGCATTGCACCAATATAAGTTTTTCTGTGACCTCTTATTTCAGATTCGTCACGTAAACCACCTAAAGATATACGCACGTATTCTCTACCTAAAGCTTCAGCAATAGATTTCCCTAAAGATGTTTTACCAACACCTGGAGGTCCATAAAGGCAAAGTATAGGAGACTTCATGTCATTTCGAAGTTTCAATACTGCTAAATATTCAATGATTCTTTTCTTTACATCTTCTAATCCAAAATGATCGCGGTCTAAGATTTTTACAGCACGTTTTAAATCGAATTTATCCTTACTAAACTCACTCCAAGGTAAATCTAAAAACAAATCTAAATAGTTACGCTGTATAGAATACTCAGCAACTTGCGGATTCATACGTTGCATTTTAGACAATTCTTTATCAAAATGGGCTTTAACTTTTTTATCCCATTTTTTATCCTTAGCTCGTGTTCGCATTTCCTCTATTTCTTCACCAGATGAGACACCACCACCCAATTCTTCTTGAATAGTTTTCATTTGTTGGTGCAAGAAATACTCACGTTGCTGCTGATTCATATCACTTTGAACCTTTGACTGAATATCATTCTTAAGCTCTAGCTTTTGATATTCCATATTCATAAACTTCAAGGTTTGAAGCGCACGTTCTTTTAAATCATTAATCTTTAGCAATTCTTGCTTCTCTTCTACCTTAAGGTTCATGTTAGAAGACACAAAATTGATTAAAAACGAACTACTTTCAATATTCTTAATAGCAAAAGAAGCTTCACTAGGAATATTTGGACTTTCCTTTATAATCTCTAGAGATAAATCTTTTATAGATTCTATAATTGCTTTAAACTCTTCGTTATCTGGTGCTGGTTTCGCTTCTGGTATATCAGAAATTGTAGCTGTTAAATATGGTTTTTCTGAAATAACTTCCTTGATTTCAAAACGCTTTTTACCTTGAATAACTACGGTTGTATTTCCGTCAGGCATTTTTAAAACTTTCAGAATCCGTGCAACAGTACCTGTTTTAAAGATATCCTTAGCTGTTGGATTTTCTACTGCTTCATCTTTTTGAGAGACTACACCAATAACTTTACCGCCTTTATTGGCATCGTTTATTAGTTTTATAGACGCATCACGACCTGCTGTAATAGGTATAACAACACCAGGAAATAAGACGGTGTTTCGTAACGGTAAAATTGGTAATGAATCTGGTAAAGTTTCATTGTTTATCAGTTCTTCATCTTCAGGCGTCATTAATGGAATTAATTCTGAATTCTCGTCAAAATCTTGAAATGACAAACTGTCTAGTCCTAAAAATTTTTGTTTTCCCATAGTATATATAAGCCATTCTGTCATTTACTTTAACAGAAGTGCATTTGTTTAAATGTATTAATAATTAACTTTAGACTGAATATCAATACGTTATAAGATATTTAAAGTTATTCACACTTTTCTAATTTCAATTGTTATGCCATTACCTTTATGACACCAAATAAACATTAAAATAAGTCATATAATTCGTTTCTATTGCACTTATATTTCATTATAAAATAAAACCATAGCTAATGCTATGTTTGGATTTTAAAATTTATCTAAACCCAATATAATTCAAATTATTTATACCACATTTTAAAATTTACTTGGTATAAATCAAAAGTTTTTTACTCTAAACTGTAACAGTACATGAAAGTCTTAATCCTTATACCAAAGCAATTGTTTTTTTGACATCAACCAATCAAAATATCGAAGAGTTACTATTGCAATGCAAATCTGGCAACCAACGTGCACAGTTGGAGATTTATAACAGGTATAATAAAGCAATGTATAACACAGCAATTAGAATTGTAAAAGATTCTTTTAAAGCTGAGGACATTATGCAAGAGTCATTTTTAACAGCTTTTACAAAGCTAAATACTCTAAAAGATACCAATGTATTTGGTTCATGGTTAAAACGAATTGTAGTTAACAATAGTATTGCACATTACAACAAAACGTCTAAACAAAATGAAGTGCCTTTAGATACTGTATTATATAAAGTTGAATATAATAATGGTATTGAAGAAAGTAATCATAACAACGAAAAAGTAAAACAAATAATGAGCGTAATGAAAACCTTAAAACCTAACTATAGTATAGGCTTATCATTACATCTCATTGAGGGTTACGATTATGAAGAAATCTGTGAAATTATGGAAATTTCTTATGCGAATTGCAGGACATTAATTTCGAGAGCAAAAGAGAGTTTAAGGAAAAAGTTAATGCAAACAGTTTAAAACAAAGAGCTATGAAAAAAGATACTGTAGACGAATTATTTGATAACCTAAAAGGTGAGTTTGATACAAGCGAACCTAACAAAAATCATGAGCTTCGATTTTTAGATAAGCTAAAAGCAAATGATGTGACATCTAATGATTCTAAAAAATCATCTGGTTCTAATTGGAAACCGTTCTTAGCTATAGCTGCTTCTGTGGTGATATGTTTAAGTGTGTTTATGACACTACAAAATAAGCCTGAAGCTTTAGACTTAGCAAGTGTATCACCAGAGTTATCTGAAACTCAAGATTTTTTTACTGCTACAATTGAAAATGAATTAAAGAAATTAAATAAAGAACGCTCACCTTTAACAGAGCTTATTATTACTGATGCTTTAAAGCAGATTCAAATTTTAGAAACCAATTATCAAAATTTAAAAACAGATTTAAATGAAAGCGGACAAGATCAGCGTGTTATTTATGCGATGATTACCAACTTTCAGAATAGAATAGATATTTTAAATACTGTTTTAGAACAAATAGAAATTATTAAAGAACTAAAAATCAACACAAATGAACCTAAAAATACAATTTAGATTAGCAATATTACTTTTGTTAATGCCTCTTATTGCATTGGCAAATACAGATGTTGAAACTATTAAATCAACCAAAGAGCGTACTATTAAAAAATCATTTAATGTAGCTTCTAATGCGACATTAAAAGTGAAAAATAGTTTTGGAAACTTAGACATTGTTACATGGAATGAGAATCGTATTGAATTTGATATTACCATAAAAGTAACTGGTAATAATGCAGAAAAAGTACAGGATCGTCTCAATAGAATTAATATAGAATTCTCTGGAACACGCGACTTAGTTTCTGCCATCACTATGATTGGGAAGAACGAAAAAAATTGGTGGAATTGGGGAAAGAAAATAAACCTTAAATTAGAAATTAACTATGTTATAAAAATGCCAATAACTAATAATATAGATCTCAGTAACGACTATGGCGCTATTAACTTAGACAAGCTAGAAGGTGTTGCTAAAATTAGCTGTGATTATGGTAAAATCACGACCAAAGAACTCATGGGAGATAACAATGATATTAGATTTGATTATAGTAATAATTGTTATTTTGAATATATTAAGAGTGGTGCAATTAGAGCAGACTATAGTGGTTTTACAGTTTCTAAAACTAACAAATTAACACTTAAAGCAGATTATACAAAATCAATTATTGAAGCTTCAGAAATTGTGAATTATACTTGTGATTATGGCTCATTAAAAATTGATAATATTAATAATTTACAAGGTCAAGGGGACTACTTATCTTTGCGATTAGGTAATGTATTTAAAAATGTAGACCTTAAAACAAATTTCGGTTCAATAAAAATTGAGCGAATAGCTTCTAAAGCTAAAAACATAACTATAAAGTCTGACTTTACTGGTATTACAATTGGACATGATGCTGATTATAATTTTGATTTCGATATCGATTTAGAATTCGCTTCATTACGAGAATCAGACGGTTTCAACTTTACCAATAAAGAAGTTGATATGACTGAAAAGAAATATAACGGCTATTATGGTTCACAAAATTCTGGCAACCTAGTAAAAATCAAGTCTGAATACGGAAGTGTTACCTTTAAAAAATTATAACAATCGAGAACGAATAAAATCAACCAATTAAAATCAAACTTATGAAACTATTTAAATCAATTACAGTACTAGTCTTTCTTTTAAGCACTACGCTTTCGTGTGCACAATGGGGAAATGGTAAAAAAATGAAAGGGAATGGAGATATTACAACCACTACAAGATCTACAGGTGCTTATGATGGCTTAAAAGCTGCTGGACCAATGGATTTTAAATTAGTACAAGGAAATGAAGGTGAAATTTCAATTAAAGGAGATGCAAACCTTATGGAATACATCATTACTGAGGTAAAAGATAATAAGCTCGTTGTTAAAGTTGAAGATGGCTATAACTTAAGACCAAGCCAAACCATCTTAATTACTGTGCCTTACGAATCTATAAGTTCTGTTTCATTATCAGGTTCTGGTGATATAGAAAATTCTGGTACTATTAAAGCAGGCGAATTTAAAGTAGCTTTAGCAGGCTCTGGCGATATTAACTTAAACGTATCTGCCAAAAGCATACAAAGTAGTATTGCTGGTTCTGGTGATATAGAATTAAAAGGTTCTGCTAGAGACTTAACTACAAAGATTGCTGGTTCTGGTGATTTTAATGGTAGAAGCTTAAAAAGCACAAATGTTAATGCAAGTATTACAGGTTCTGGTAATGTAAACGTTGTGTGTAATGGTGAATTAACAGCTAGAATAACAGGCTCTGGTGATGTAGAATATTCTGGCAAACCTACTAAGAAAGATACTAAGATTACAGGTTCTGGTAGCGTGAGTAATTAGCGGCTGTAAAAAAGATAATTTTAAAAAGGATGAGCTTTGCTCGTCCTTTTTTATGGTTAGTTTTTGGTATATATTCTTCCATCCCAGGAAAGTGAGCCATTTTCATTAATTCTAATATAATCCTGTTTTAATCTCATATAATTGATAAATTCAAATGTTAAATCTTTTATCTCAATAGCGAAATAATTTGAATTCTTTGTGTTTTGTATTTATATGAAGAACATCCTATAAAGGAAGACAACCAACAAAAATATAGCTATTTGAATTTTTTTATTCAAACTAATAATTTTTTTATTATTTCGTTCCAGCATCAAAGTCTACTTTTCATTTCGCTAAATAATCTAAGAAATAATTTAATTACATTAAATCTTCAAGTAAGTAAACGTCATATCCTCAGAGATTGTTGAACTATTAACAGTACTCGTTGCAAAAAAGCCATCTTCAACAATATTTGTTATGATACTTGTGCTTTTTAAGAAATCTAGTACTTCACCTGTTTCAGTTAATGTTATTGTAATTTCATTATCATTCTGAGTCCAAGTAAAGGGTGTGTTTTCGTTAAAATCTGTACAGGTTACAAAAAAATCAACATCATCATCAGAAATTGGAGTGTATGTAATTGTTGCAAAAGAATTATAGATAAATTCACCTGTACCATCTGCATTAAATGTTATAATTTCATTATCATAACAATCTATTTCACCTAAGTAATTTGTTGTAGCTATACCATCGTTATCTATATCTAATATATTATTTGATAACATAAACACTAGCTGCCAAGTTCCTATTGTTGGTATTGGGTCTGCTGTACAATCTCCTAAACCAGTGATAATAATTTGCAACAAACCATCTGCATCACCACAGACTTCAATTTGGTTTTGAAGTGCAACTTTATAACTATTACATAAAGCTTCTAAATCACTGTCTGACGCATTATCGTAATTAATTCTAGCAATTTCAGTGTTTTGGATTGCCATATCGCATAGCTCGTTACCTTCAAAAACACAATCATTTAAGCTATCAATAGTGAGTTGCAAAAGGCCTTCTGCATCACCGCAAATTTCTATTTGATCTTCTAAAGCATCTTTGTAAACTTGGCAAAACAGGTTGAAATTCTCTTCTGAGACAGCATTAAAATTACTAGCGGCTTCAGCAGTTGCAATAATTGCTAACTCACAAGAATTATCGACAATTATTAAGTCACCTTCATAGGGCTCATTATCACAATTATAGGCAATAAAAAGTACCATGAATGCACATAGTACAAACATTTTTTTTATCATAGCATGATAAAGTTAAGCATTAATTCTTAGTTTCTAATCTAGGCACTCTAAAAAGAAGTATAATACCAACTAAAAAAAAGACAAATAAAAATAAGATTGAGTTGCGCATACTTCCTGTTATTTGATCTATAAAACCATAAATCAACATACCAATAACAATACCTATTTTTTCTGCGACATCGTAAAAACTAAAATATGATGTTGTATCCTTAGTTTCTGGCAAAAATTTAGAATACGTAGATCTGGCTAGCGATTGTATGCCTCCCATTACCAAACCAACAAGCGATGCCGTTATGTAAAATTGTGTTGGCGTTTCAATAAAATAACCATAAAAACATAAACACATCCATATCATATTTATAACAATAAGTGTTTTTATGTTTCCAAATTTAGAGGAAGCGCTTGAGGTTAAAAAGGCACCTAAGATGGCTACAACTTGTATAACTAATATACTTACAATTAAACCTGTTGTCTTGGCCTCATCCGTTCCCCAATTAATTTCTTCCTCACCAAAATAAACAGCTACTAACATAATGGTTTGTACAGCCATACTGAATACAAAAAAGGCATATAAGTAGCGCTTTAATCTTAGGTTCAATTTTAACTCTTGCCATACACCCAATAATTCTTTAAAACCATTAAAAATTACAGATTTAGTAACTTTATGGCTTTTAGACACTCCTTTGGGTAAAATGTAAAATGAGTATTGACTAAATAAAACCCACCAAATACCAACGGTAATAAAAGAATATCGCATCATTTGAATTTTATCTACTCCATTATCTTGACTCATTACCATGGCCAAATTTGCAACCAGAAGTAGTACACTCCCTATGTAACCCATAGAAAATCCTTTGGCACTTATTTTGTCTTGTTGTTCCTCAAACGCAATATCTGGTAAATATGAATTATAAAAGACTAAGCTTCCCCAATACCCTATTAAACCCATAAAATAGAATAGTAAACTTAGATGGATGTGTTCTAAACTAAACCAATATAAGCCAATACAGCCAGCAGAACCTAAATAGCAAAAGAACTTCATGAAGCTTTTCTTATTACCTACATAATCTGCAATACCAGATAATATCGGAGACAGAATAGCAACAACCATAAATGTAAAAGCAGTTACGAAAGTAATTAAAGCCGTGCTCTTAAACTCGTAATTAAAAGCAGTTACTTTTTTAATTTCACTCAAAAATAAGGCCGAGTAAAATATGGGGAATATAGAGGATGCAATCGTAAGTGTATATACTGAATTTGCCCAATCGTAAAATGCCCAAGCGTTTAGAAGTTTTTTACTCCCTTTTTTAAGTTCACTCATAAATTTAAATATAAAAAAGCTGCTCATAATGAGCAGCTTCTAAAGTAATTAATATTTATTACTCTATGTTAATTTATAGGCCTAAATGAAGTTACACCATATTTCTTAGCTTCGGCCTTAGCCTTTGGTGCTAGTGCTCGTAAATTCTGAATTCTAGAATCATTACTTGGGTGTGTACTTAAAAACTCTGGTGGTGCTTCACCTCCATTATTTGCTTTCATACGTTTCCAAAGTTCTGGCCCTTCATCTGGGTTATAACCAGCAATAGCCATAAGATATGATCCAATCTTATCAGCCTCAGTTTCGTGACCTCTACTAAAGGGTAGCATTCCACCAACATTTGAAGCAATACCAAACGCCTGATTGTACAAACCTAAATTTTCATCATTCTGCAATGCTACATTACCAACTAGAGAAATACCTTGTTGCAACATTCCGGCACTCATACGTTGTTGTCCATGATTTGCTAAAGCGTGTGCTACTTCATGTCCCATTATGGCAGCTACACCAGTTTCATTTAGCGCTATTGGCAAAATACCTGTGTAAAACGCTATTTTACCTCCAGGCATACACCATGCGTTAACTTGTTCTGATTCTATAAGTGTATATTCCCATTTATAATCATCTAAATACCCTTGAAAACCGTTGGCATTTAAATAACGTTCTGCCGCGACAGCTATACGTTGTCCAACACGTGTAATCATTTTAGCATCAGCAGTACCAGTAACTACTTTATTCTCTGTTAACACTTGATTATATTGCGCAAAAGCAGATGGAAATAGGCTATCGTTAGACATAAAAGCCATAGTTTTTTTTCCTGTAAAAGGATTGGTTGCGCAAGATAATGCAACAGCTACAATAGTTAATAAGGCTATACCTTTCTTAAATTTCATAATACAATAGTTTTAAGTTACTTTAATACACAAAAACTGTTCCTAATTATTAGGTGCGAAATTAAGGCAGATGTCACTACTTTATTGAATTATTCGCTATAAAATATTAGTCAAGAAAATTCTTGCAAATGAATAAGCGCACTTAAAATATTTTAAACAAGTAATCAATACATAAGAATTTAGAAAAAAAATTAATTTGTAACATAAAACAATACCTTAACCTTTATGTAATTAATGAAACGTTAATACGTCAAACAAAATAACATAAATTTTGTAATTTTAAAGTATGAAAAAGATAGCACTCCTAATTGTAATTACTTTGTTTTTTAGCTGTGATAGTTCAGCTCAAAAAAAAGAGTCAAAAGAAAAAGAAACATTCAAAATCACTAAAACTGATGCTGAATGGAAAACAGAATTAACTAGCGAACAGTACTATATTTTAAGAAATGCAGGTACTGAACGCCCTTTCTCAAGCCCATTAAATAAGACCTATAAAAAAGGAACTTATCATTGCGCAGGTTGTAACACTGCACTCTTTAAAAGTGAGTATAAATTTGATTCTGGTACAGGTTGGCCAAGTTTTGATAGAGAAATTAATGGAAACGTCGCTTTTGGTTCGGATACTAAGATTGGATATACCAGAGATGAAGAACATTGCGCAACTTGTGGCGGACATTTAGGTCATGTTTTTAATGATGGTCCTAAAAATACAACTGGCAAACGCCACTGTATAAATGGAGATGCTTTAGTATTTGTTTCTGCTGAATAATGAAAAGTTATCTCGATAGCTCTATTAAACAATTCGAGTACTATAAAAGTCTTGGAGATAAAACTATATCTCAACTTTCTTTTGAAGAGCTAAAAAAAGAGTTTGCAGAAGATTCTAATTCAGTTTCTATTATTGTGAAGCATATTGTCGGAAATATGTTAAGCCGCTGGACTAACTTTTTAACTGAAGATGGGGAAAAAGAATGGCGCAAGCGTGATGAAGAATTTGAAGATACCTTTCGCTCTAAAGAAGATTTAATTGAAGCTTGGAACAAAGGCTGGAATTGCCTTTTTGAAGCACTAAACCCTTTATCTATAGATGATTTAGAACAGGTTATTTTTATAAGAAACCAAGGTCATACTGTTACCGAAACAATAAACAGACAAATGATGCATTATGCTTACCACATTGGGCAAATTGTATTTTTAGGTAAATTAGTAAAAGGTAAGGATTGGCAATCGTTATCTATAGCTAAAGGAAATTCTAAGAATTATAATAAAGATAAGTTTTCTAAAGCTAAAGGTCTAAGACATTTTACAGAAGATTTATAAACGCTCTTTTAATATGTCCTCTACTTCTTTTGCTGACGGGTTAATTGCCAGAATTTTACCTGAAGTATCTACTAAGAACATTCCACCTCCCCCATTCATTACATTATATTTTTCCCAAATTTTGTTTTTCATTCCTAATTCTATTAATTGTTGCCAAGGCCACCCTTCTTTTGCTATAAACTTATTGTAAGCTTCTAGGTTTTCACGTTCACCTGCTACACCCAAAATAGTAAATCCTTTATCCTTATAGTTATCGTAAACTGGTTTAACTAATCTTGTTTTTGCTATACATGGTCCGCACCAAGTTGCCCACAAATCTAATAACACAATTTTATTATTGCTTAAAACTGTTTTAAACTCAACGACGTTTCCATTACTATCTGGCGCCGTAAAATTAACGTACTCACCACCAGGATTTAAATCTTTTAATGCTCGGAATAAATTATCACCTAATTTTGTATAAGCATGGTTAGGATACTTTTCTTTTAATTTATTAAAGGCAACTAAAACTCTTTCTTCTCCAATATTTTTAAGATCTATATACGTTAAATCTTCAATTAAAAATGAATAAGATACCATAGTTGGGTTATCTATTATATAATTATATCTAGAATCTAAATATTCACCCATCATAACGTCATATTCCGCGTCTCTTTTTTTACCTAATTCACTTCTATCTAAACCTTTTTCTCCTAAATCTTCCATCGCATCATACATAACAACTTTCTCTTCTTGAGTTTTTGCTTTATTTAATTTTTCTGATAATGCTTTAGACGCTTCAGATCTGAGGTTTTCATATCCTAGTTCTTCATTCCTCTTAAAAAACAGTCTACTCTTCTGTTCAAATTGCACAGCGACATCAGTATTAAATTTATTGAGATCTGCATTTAAGCCATTGTTAGATATTATATTTTCAGAAAATCTATCCATTGAATACAATTTAAATGTGGTAACACCTTCTTCTGGAAAAAACATAATTGACCTCCAGCCACCATCCAGATGTTCATCCTCAAAAACTAATTGATACGCTTGCATGTCTTCTGGAGTAAATTCAAACTCAAATTTCCCATTTTCAATAGGGATAAGCATTACTTTATCTTCTTGCCTCATATCTTCAGTCGCTTTCGCTAACAAGATAGTTTTACTATCCCTATCTATGACTTCACCTTTTAATATTGAAGGAATTGCGATTTCTTTAGTGTCATTTTCAGTTTTACAACAGAATAATAGATTGGCAATAAAAAATATAAATAGTGCATTAGTTTTCATAGTTGAATTTAAATTATACAGCATGAAAATATAACTTTTGAAATAACATTTTAGTATCGCTTAATTAAAATTTATTATTCAAATTCGATTTCGTAAATTCGTATATTCAAAATTCAACTAAAAAATTAACGCATGAGTAAATATGATATTATAGTTTTAGGAAGTGGTCCTGGTGGCTATGTTACTGCAATTAGAGCATCTCAATTGGGTTTAAAAACAGCAGTTATAGAAAAAGAAAGTCTTGGTGGTGTATGCTTAAATTGGGGATGTATACCAACAAAGGCCCTTTTGAAATCTGCTCAGGTTTTTGAATATCTTAAGCATGCCGAAGATTACGGACTAAAAGTTAAAGACGCAGCTCACGATTTTGATGCGGTTGTAAAACGTAGTCGTGGTGTTGCTGATGGTATGAGTAATGGTGTAAAGTTCTTAATGAAAAAGAACAAAATCGATGTCATTGAAGGTTTCGGAACACTTAAAAAAGGAAAAAAAGTTGAAGTAGATGGAAAAGAATATTCAGCTGACCATATCATTATTGCTACTGGTGCAAGGTCTAGGGAGCTACCTAGTTTACCACAAGATGGTAAAAAAGTAATTGGCTACAGAAAAGCAATGACTTTAGATAAACAACCAAAGAAAATGATTGTTGTTGGTTCTGGTGCTATTGGTGTTGAGTTTGCTTATTTCTACAACTCAATGGGAACTGATGTTACCATAGTAGAATATTTAGATAAAATAGTGCCAGTAGAAGATAATGACGTTTCTAAACAATTAGAACGTAGCTTTAAGAAATCTGGAATTAAGATAATGACTTCTGCAGAAGTAACTTCTGTAGATACATCTGGCTCTGGAGTTAAAGCTACTGTAAAAACTAAAAAAGGTGAAGAGGTTTTAGAAGCTGATATAGTGTTATCTGCTGTTGGTATAAAATCTAATATAGAAAATATAGGATTAGAGGATGTTGGTATTGCTGTTGACAGAGACAAAATCTTAGTTAACGATTATTACCAAACTAATATACCTGGTTACTATGCTATTGGTGATGTGACACCAGGACAAGCTTTAGCACACGTTGCTTCTGCTGAAGGTATTCTTTGTGTAGAAAAAATTGCTGGTCAACATGTTGAAGCTTTAGATTACGGAAATATACCTGGTTGTACGTATTGTTCACCAGAAATAGCTAGTGTAGGTTTAACAGAAGCACAAGCAAAAGAACAAGGCTTAGACGTTAAGATAGGTAAATTCCCGTTCTCAGCTTCTGGGAAAGCAAGTGCTAGTGGTGCTAAAGATGGCTTTGTAAAAGTAATTTTTGATGCTAAATATGGTGAATGGTTAGGTTGCCATATGATTGGTGCTGGTGTAACAGATATGATTGCTGAAGCTGTTTTAGGTCGTAAACTAGAAACAACAGGTCATGAAGTATTAAAAACAGTCCACCCTCACCCAACAATGAGTGAAGCGGTTATGGAAGCTGTCGCAGATGCCTATGGAGAAGTGATTCATTTGTAATAAGTCCATATAAATATTTAAAATGCGATTCAAATTTGAATCGCATTTTTTATTATTAAATTCATAGTATAAAACTATCGATTAGACGATTTAAAGTATTAGACTCTTTAAAAGGTATCACTGCTTTACTCGTCTTTTAGTATCATATGTCCAAAATGAGATATATTACAGACAATAAATTTATAAATTCTACTGTATATATGTGTTTTTATTAAAGTCGTATTGCAAACCTGTAGCAGCAGACATACCAACTTGATTTGACAAGCCACTAGGAATTCTATAAAAATCTAATTTCGCACCTATAGACGCTTAATTTATCTGTAAGCTTTATTTTTAGTAGTATTGGGACTTCAATTATAGCAATTTCAAAATTCGTATATTCAAATTGCCTTACTGTTAATGCTATGTTTTCAGATAAGAGGATACCGTTAACTATTAAATCCCAGTTTTGAGTAACAAGATTTTCTTGCAATGTTTTAAATTGAGATGTTGTATTTGTAGTTTGAGCAGTAACTAAATATGAAGAAAAAAGAAGCACTATTATATATTTCATAACCTCAACAATCAATTGTTAAATAGTTATAATGAAACTAAAAAATAAGGTTAATTTTAAATAGATTTATAATCTATAACCTAGTCCTAAAAACAAGCCATTAGGAGTAATCTCCTGAAAACCAATCGTATATTTCATGTGTATATTTAATTGTGATGTAAAGTCATAAGCAATACTTAAATCTGCTCTTACTTTAAATTTATTCACAAAAAAGTCAAAGAAATAGTTTAAACTTGGTCCTATGAGAATATGAAAATTATTTTCTATATCGTATTTCAAATAGATAGGTGCATTTAAAAATCTAAAATCACTTATACCTATATATAATAGTTCTGGTTGAATATGAAACCCATTATCTATTTTAAAATCTACAAACACACCTCCGTAATATCCTACTTCAGTTGCTGGGTTTGTGCCAAAACCACCTTCAACAACTTTAATAAAAGTTAAGTTTAAACCGCCTTTAACACCAAACTCAGCTTGTTTTTGAGCATTTAGATTACAGGTTATAAAACCAAAAAATATTATAAAAGTTAAAAACTTGCTCATATTAAAACTATTAAATTATATCTATTCTAAAGGTTATTGTCCTAGCATTAAAGCTAATTCTAAAACTATCTTAAGGATTCAAAAAGCTTTCTACCGCTAAATCATAACTCTTTAAACCAAACCCTAGTATAACACCTATAGCATTTTGTGAAATATAAGATTGATGCCTAAAGTCTTCTCTAGAGAAGGTGTTTGAGATATGCACCTCTACAACAGAGGTTTTAATTGCTTTTACAGCATCACCAATACCAACTGAAGTATGCGTATATGCAGCAGCATTTAGTATTATACCGTCATAAGAGAAGCCAACGTCTTGCAACTTATTAATAAGCTCTCCTTCTATATTAGATTGAAAATATTCAATTAAAACATCACTAAACTTAGATTTCAATCTAGCTAAATAATCTTCAAATGTCTGATGACCATAAATCTCTGGCTCACGTTTACCTAATAGATTAAGATTAGGTCCATTTATGATGATAAGTTTCTTCATTACGTAAAGGTATTAAAATAAGCACATAAAAAAACCGAAGTATTTACTTCGGTTTTAATATTAAAAATATTTAAGAGGAATGTCTTAGAACTTGAATAGGATTCCAAAAGCAGCATTACCACCAAATGGATTTGCTACATCACCAAAACCTAAGTTAAAATTTGATACAGCTTCCGCTCCATCAGAATCTGCCTTAGTAGATGAAAAAGATAATACATTTCTTAAACCAAAAGTTAATGCAATTTTCTCAGTAACAAAATAATTAATACCTAAATCTAAACCCGCACCAATTGTGTTTAAAGATACATCAGAAATCTGATCTTTATTACTAGAGTAACCAACACCAAACTCAGTAAATGTTTTAAAACGCTCACCTAAGTCTAAAAAGTAATAACGACCAAATGCACCAACGCCAAAACCAGTTTGGTCAAATACATCGGTACCAGCTACTTCTTCTTTAAAAGAACTAAAAGATAATACACCACCAATTGCTAAATCTTCGCTAATAAAGAATCCAAGTTTAGGACTAATATTAAAGCTATTTGATTTAGCATCTACATTTTTGTCATTTTCGCTTCCAAAGCCAATATTACCTTCTAAGAAGATATCACCTTCACTAAATCCATAACTTTTTTCATCTTGAGCATTTACATTTGTAAATCCAAAAACTGCAACTGCAGCCATAAGTAATAATTTTTTCATAATTATAAGTTTTGTTTAAATTAATTTGGTCGGCAAAAATATATATTCACATATTAATAAACAAGAAAAAACTTATAAATTATTGTATTTTGACTGATTTTAACATCCCTTTAACTGATAAAAATCAATTATCATTACTCTTTAAAAACAAAAAAAGAGGCAAATTGCCTCTTTAGATAACACTATTGTACTTTAAAGCCTATAAACTTAACCTACTTGAAAGTAGTTAAATCTAGCTTTTATATCAAAATCTACAAAATCGTCAAATTCTTCTATTCCATCCTCTAGTCTATTAGATAAGCCAAATGTATAACACACATCAATGATAAGATTATACACTGCACCAAGAGCAATACCAATTCCTAAACGTTTTAATCCTTCAGAATCTGCCTCGTTTAAGTAGGTAATCGAATTGTGAACCTGCTAATAAACTAAACTTTGTATCTAGCTTATATTTAGCTAAAATTGGAATTAATAATATATCAGAGTTTTCTCCATCTCCACTATAACTAGAATACTACAATTCTGGCTGCATACTAAATTTCTCTGATAGATTAAATTCTGCAAAGGCACCAATATAAAACCCAAAAAGATCTTCTGAACCAGAACTACAATCAACAGACACTTTTAAAATAATAGAGCTGTAAACTGATTTAACTCCAAATGTCATTTTAAATGTCGAAACGATATAGTATTTAGCACTAATAAGCGTTAAGGCTAATACAGTAATTACTAGTGGCAAATATATTTTTCACTTAACGTTCATTATAATTGTATTTAATCGATTCTAAAACAGTTTAATATCGAAACAAAAAAAAAGAGACCATAAGGTCTCTCTTTTTATATAATAAATTGTTAGTGATTAGAATCTGTATCCTACACCTACTAAGAAATTGTTAATCTTAAGTTCACCTACATCACTATCTGTAACATGATCATTTAATTGAACACCATAGCGCGCTTGTGCGAAGAATTTTTCTGAAATGTCATAACCAACACCGAAAGCTAATCCAATGTTTAGTTTTGTAAAGTCATCTCCAAAATTTTCATCTGCTGCGTCAACATTATCACCTCCTGCAATACCAAGAGTTGGTCCAGCTTGAAGATTAAGACCATCCATAACATAATACTTCGCCATAGCATTAAGGCTAATAAACGTTACATCACCAGCATTTGAATATGTAAGCTCAGGTTGTACATGGAATTTTTCTGAAATTCCAAAATCAGCAAAAGCACCAAGATGGAAACCTGTTTCTGACTCATCATCTCCACCAGAACCGATGTTCATGTTAGTCAAACCTCCTGTTAAACCATAAGTAATGTCTTGAGCATTTACACTAGTAAATGCAATTACTGCAAAAGCAGCGATAAATAATTTTTTCATAATATTTAAGTTTTAAAATTGATAACTACAAACTAAAGTCTTTTTTTTGAAATATAAAAACAAATTAATATAGTTATTAACATTTTTTTTAACATAATAACTCAATAACCTGATTTACAGTAAATTAAATAAAAAATTATTAACAAATTTTTATTAAAATACGATGAACTACGTAGTCATTTCCCTCTTTATCGGGTAATAAATCACTAAATTTAACCTATGAAATGGCAAGAAGCTTTGACTGATTATAAGCATTATTTGCAAATTGAACGCGGTTTGTCTCAAAATTCAATTGAAAATTACGCTTATGATATAAAAAAATTGATAAAATATCTTGAGGCTAATGAGATAAATACATCACCAATTTCTATTAATACTGACACAATAAAGAACTTTATCTATTCGGTGTCTAAATCTATAAATCCTAGATCTCAGGCACGATTGATTTCTGGTCTTCGTAACTTTTTTGATTATTTAATATTTGAAAACTACAGAGAAAACAATCCTTTAGAACTTATTGAATCTCCTAGAATAGGAAGAAAACTACCTGATACATTATCTATTAAAGATATTGATGCTTTAATTTCAGAAATTGATCTTAGTTATGAATATCGAGGTGTAAATTTAGGTCATAGAAACAAAGCTATTATAGAAACACTTTATAGTTGCGGTTTGCGAGTAAGCGAATTGATAGAGCTAAAAATATCTGATTTATTTTTTAAAGAAGGTTTTATAAAAGTAACTGGTAAAGGTGACAAAGAACGTTTTGTTCCTATTGGACCAACGACTCAGAATTACATATCTATTTGGAATGACATTAGAAAACATATAGATATTGATGCAGGCTCAAAAGATATTGTGTTCTTAAATTATATGGGAAAGAAACTCACAAGAGCTATGATCTTTACCATAATAAAACAATTGGTAGAAAAAACTGGACTAAATAAAAATGTCTCTCCACATACCTTTAGGCATTCTTTTGCAACACACTTACTAGAGAATGGTGCAGATTTACGAGCCATACAAATGATGCTTGGACATGAGAGTATTACAACTACTGAGATTTACATGCACGTTGATCGCTCCCACCTTAGTGAGGTGTTAAATAAATTTCATCCTAGAAAATAATTATAAATTTTACCGAAATAAAGTGACAATTAGCGTTCTATTTGTGTCTCAAATAAAAGGCTATGTAATGAAACTTCCTAGATTTAACCTAAATAATTTAAGTTAAAAACCTTCTAACAACACTACTACTTTTGATAAGTATAAGAATGATTAAAAATATAAGACAACTATTAACATCTCTGATGTAGGTCTCTGGAGTTGTGATATTGCCTCTAATAAAGTTTTTTATTCTGAAGTATCAAAAGCAATTATTGGTTATAAGAATATTGAATTAAAAAACACATCTAAGTTTTTGGAATGTAAAAGTACACCCTGATGATAGAGACGCCTACTATGAGATATTTAATTTACATCTAAATGGCGCTGTAGAAATTTACAAAAATGAGTATTGTGTTTTATTTTAAAGACGGTAGTTACAAATGGATCTTAGATAAAGGAAAGACTGTTGAAAAACATGATAATAGAAAGCCAAAATGCATTATAAGCACGCACACGGATATAACAAAAAGTAGAAAAAACGAAAGTCAACTTAAAAAGAATCTTCAGCTCATTATTCCCCAAAATAAAAGACTACACAATTTCACACATATTGTATCTCATAATTTAAAAACACATATTGGTGATTTGAAAAACATTTTAGAATTTTATGGAGATACTGATAATGAAACTAAAAAAAAGAACTAATAAGTCATGTAAAAAAAATTCAGAATCACTGACATCAACTATAGTCGGTTTAGACGATATTATTAGTATAAAATCTAAATCTAATAATCATCAGCTTAATTAGCGTATAGACCTTTACGAATGCGTAAAGATTGAAAAGACTTTAGAGGCATTGGACTTTACAAAGCAAAAACTCAAATAGAAGCCCTTAATAGTGCTTTTAAATTAGATAGCACATTAAACGAGGGCTCTACGTTTAATTTAACGTTAAAAAAAAGCACTTTAGAAGAAAGTGCTTTTTAATATTATGTTGAATCTAAATTTTATTTAGCAATATTAACTGCTCTTGTTTCTCTTATCACAGTAACCTTAACTTGACCTGGATAAGTCATATCTGTTTGAATCTTCTGAGAGATTTCGAAAGATAAACTCGCAGCTACCTCATCAGATACTTTTTCACTTTCTACCATAACTCGTAGTTCTCGACCTGCCTGTATAGCATAAGCTTTGTTAACTCCTGGAAAACCAAAAGCAACGTCTTCTAAATCTTTTAAACGTTGTATATAAGAATCTAATACTTGCCTTCTTGCTCCTGGCCTTGCACCAGAAATAGCATCACATACCTGAATAATTGGAGATAGTAATGTTGTCATTTCTATTTCATCGTGGTGTGCACCAATGGCATTGCAAACTTCTGGCTTTTCACCATGTTTTTCTGCCCATTGCATCCCTAGAATAGCGTGTGGAGTTTCTATATCTGCTTCAGATGATGGTACTTTACCAATATCATGTAAAAGTCCGGCACGTTTAGCCAATTTAGGGTTTAAGCCTAATTCTGCTGCCATAACACCACAAAGCTTTGCAACCTCTCTCGAGTGTTGTAACAAGTTTTGTCCATAGGACGAACGGTATTTCATACGACCTACCATCTTAATGAGCTCAGGATTTAATCCATGAATTCCTAAATCGATAACAGTACGTTTACCTACTTCAATAATTTCTTGTTCGATCTGTTTTTCTGTTTTTCTTACAATCTCTTCGATTCTTGCAGGATGTATTCTACCGTCAGTTACTAATTTATGTAATGATAAACGTGCAATTTCACGTCTAACAGAATCAAAACAAGATAAGATAATCGCTTCTGGTGTATCATCTACTATAATCTCAACACCTGTAGCAGCTTCAATTGCTCTAATGTTACGACCTTCTCTACCGATAATTCGCCCTTTAACATCGTCAGATTCTATATTAAATACAGAGACGCAGTTGTCTACCGCTTCTTCTGTTCCGATGCGTTGAATTGTATTTATAATAATTTTCTTAGCCTCTTGTTGTGCTGTTAATTTCGCTTCTTCAATATGGTTTTGAATAAAACCCATTGCATCTGTCTTAGCTTCTTCTTTCAAAGATTCTACTAATTGCTCTTTAGCCTCCTCTGCCGACAAAGAAGAAATTACCTCTAATTGTTTAATTTGGCTTTTATGAGCTTTTTCTACTTCCTCTTTTTTCTTATCTAAAAACTCTAATCTAAAATCGTAGTCTTTAATCTTAGCTTCTAAAGATTCACTCGCTTTTTTAGACTTGGCTAATTCGCTCGATGCTTGAGACTCTTTATCTCTAATGCGCTTTTCAGCTTCTGCCATTTTCTTATCACGCGAAAGAATAACCTTTTCATGCTCTGCCTTTAGCTCTATAAATTTCTCTTTTGCTTGAAGCATTTTATCTTTTTTTAAAGATTCAGCATCCAATTTTGCTTGCTTTAAGATTGATTTAGAATCACTTTCTGCATTTGTGATTAGTTTTGATGCATTGCCTTTCTCTAAGGATTTTGCTATAATATATCCCAGTATTATTCCTAATACCACTCCTCCTACAATATATAAAATTGTGTTAGTGTCCATGTTTATTATTTAATTTAATATATAAAAAAAGCCTACATCAGTTATCGGTTTTGTATAAACTCCTTAAAAACAAGTTTAGGGCTAACAAGCTGATCAAAAATCTGTCTAAAAACTGAAATAAATTCAGTAATAACAGCACGATTTTACAACTTAAACTCACCCTTTTTAAAGAATTGATCGTTGAGTTTATCAAAAAATGTAACTAATGTAGGCAGTAACCTTTTATTTTAAAGAACGTACGAGTTAAATATGCGATTGTAATAGATCATTTAAAGCTTCTAACTTTTCCTGAACTTCTTCATTTACATATTCTTTATCAATAGATTTTTGTTCTACTTGAGCTGCAAATTGCAATGCACACATTGCTAATACATCTTGTTTGTCTCTTACAGAGTAATTTTGTTCAAATTGACCAATCATAGCCTCAATCTTCTTAGTGGCTTTTCGCAAACCTTCTTCTTGCTTAGGATTTATCGTTAATGGATAAACTCTGTTGGCAATGGAAAGCTTAATTTTTAATTGATCTGACATTTAAATTTACAAAATTATTATGAGAGTTGACCGATACAGTGGTCAATATCCCTAATTAATGCATTTATTTTAAGCTTCGTTTCTCGTTTATTTTCGTCACTACCAAGCATTGAATTTGCCATTTTTAGAGTCTCGTACTTTTCTAACCAAGACCCAATTTCTGCTTGTTGTTCTAAAAGCTTTTTTTCTTGCTGACCTAATTGTTCAGTTAATCTTACGTTGGCTTGTTTTAAAACCTCTTTCTTATGTAAAACCTTACTGATTTTATTTTCTAAGGTATCAACAATGTCTTCTATTTTACTCATTAAAGCAATTCAATACTGTTATAACAAAGTTAACATACCTTATTAAAAAACACAATTCTTTTACAATTATTTTTAATTTTAGTATAACATCAAAAGAAATATAGCGTTAACAAATCGACATGAATAAAATAATGATTAAACAAAGTATGAAATGATTCCTTTATGTCATCAAAAATTCAAGATGCAAAACAAACCCTCAGATTAGGCTTATTAAAAATAATACAGCTTTACTGCTTGTTAATGTTCTACAAATTGATATTTTAGCTACAATAGCTCATTGTATGAAAAAAATTTTATACCTATTTCTAATTTCTAGCTCATTATATGCGCAATCCGAATACCCTCAAGATTATTTTAGAAATCCGTTAGATATACCAACCGTTCTTGCCGGAACTTTTGCTGAGTTAAGGTCTACGCACTTTCATGGAGGCTTAGATATTAAAACACAACAAAAGCAAGGCTTAAAGGTATATGCATCTGCAAAAGGTTATGTAAGCCGAATTAAAATATCCCATTTTGGTTATGGTAAAGCTATTTATATAACACATCCTAATGGTTACACCACCGTTTATGGGCATTTACAAAAGTTTTCTAAGCGATTAGAAGCTTACATAAAAGAATGCCAATACGATAAAGAAACATTTGAGGTCGAAGTATTCCCTAATACACAAGAGCTACTTATTGAAGAAAATGAGGTTATTGCATACTCTGGTAACACAGGTGGTTCTAGCGGTCCGCATTTACATTTTGAGATTAGAGATAACGAAGAACGTCCTATGAATCCTATGCTATTTGGCTTTGATGTTAAGGACACAAAACCACCTTATATTTCTGGTATATATGCTTATACTAAAGACGAAAACTCAGTCGTTAATGGAGAAACTAAACGTATTCCTCTGAGACTTATTCCTAATAAAAATGGCAACTATGACGTAGAAAAAATTACTGCTTATGGAGGTATCGGTTTTGGTGTTGTTTCCTTTGACAAGCAAGATTTAGCACCCAATAACAATGGTGTAAGTAATATTCAAACCTTTTTTAATGGTAATAAAAGTTTAGAGATAGATTTTAAGCGTTTTAGTTTTGATGAGTCAAAACATATTAAACGTCTTGTAGATTATGAATATTACAAGACTAAGAAATCTAAAATTCAAAAATTATTTATTCAAAAGAATAACCCTTTAAGTCTTTATAAGGATGCTTATGACAATGGCTATATTAAAATTGAGGATAGTACCTCGTCAGTATATAAAATAAGGATACGAGATTACAAGCAGAATGAAACTTGGGTAAGTATACCCATACAAGGAAAGTTTGAACATATTGAAAAAGAAGAGATTACAGAAAATTCAGATAAGTTTTTAATTTATAGTGACAAAACAACTATTCTAGAATCTGATAACGTTAGTGTGAGTTTTTATGCAAATACAGTTTATGATGACGTACTCATCGATTTTAAAGTAAAATCGGACACACTTCACCTTCATGAAGATAAAATTCCGCTTCAGAAGAATTTTTATATTAACTATGACGTTACTAATTACAAAACCGAGCATCAAGATAAAATTTTTATTGCTAGGCTATATGGTTATTACAAAAGACCCGGTTATGTGCGTACAAAACGTAAAGGCAATATTTTAAGTGCTGGTAGTAAAACCTTTGGAACTTATACAATCGCTATGGATACGGTTTCTCCTAAGATAAAGCCCATTAATTTTCAAGACAAGAAATGGTTGAGTAAATACCGTTACCTTAAAGTTAAGATTGAAGATGAATTATCTGGCATCAGTAAATACAGAGCCTCTGTAAATGGCAATTGGATTTTAATGGAATATGATTACAAAACTAAAACCTTAATACACGACTTTAATGACAATATGATTAAGGATACTAAAAACGAATTAAAAATAATTGTTACAGATAATGTAGGAAATAGTTCTACATTTGAAGCAGTATTTTTTAGAAAATAAAACAAAATTATTTGAGACGTTTACAACTTTCAGTTTTATTAGGCTTACTATTCAGTTTCCTCTCTTTTTCGCAATCTGCAACAATTAGAGGTGTTATTTTGGATGAAGCTAACAATCCTATTTACAATGTTAACATAAAGGCTAGTTCAGGAGAAGGCACTACGACTAATGAAAATGGTTTTTTTGAGCTTAAAATACCATACGGTAAAGACATAACTATTGTATTTACACATGTATCACATAAGCGTGTAGAACAGATGTTTAATCTTAAAAACGGACAAGAGCTTTTGTATAATCCTGTACTAAAAACAGATGTGATACAAATAGCAACGGTCGTTATAAACACAAATACAAGACAATCTGTTGATGGTGTAACAACTATTTCGCCAGAGTTAATAAGAACTATTAAAGGTGCACAACCTGGTGTAGAGAATATCTTAAAAACATTACCTGGTGTAAATATATCAAATGAATTAAGTACACAATATTCAGTACGAGGTGGTAACTTTGATGAAAACTTAGTTTATGTTAATGAAATTGAAGTTTACAGACCATTCTTGGTTCGCTCTGGTAATCAAGAAGGCTTAAGTTTTGTGAATACAGATTTGGTTCAGAATGTAGGTTTTTCAGCTGGTGGTTTTCAAGCTAAATATGGAGATAAGCTCTCATCTGTTTTAGATATTACATATAGAAACCCTGATGATTTTGGTATTAGAACAGATTTAAGCCTTTTAGGAGGAAGTATTGCTGCTGAAACAGTAAGTAAAGATGGTAAATTTTCTGGTATTGCAGGTTTGCGATACAGAGATAATAGCTTAATCTTAAACAATCTCGAAACAGAAGGAAACGTGGAGCCTATTTTTGCTGATGCTCAAACCTTTCTAACCTATCGTTTTTCGAGTAAGTTTCATCTTAGTTTTTTAGGAAATATTTCAATTAACAAGTATAATTTTGAACCTCAAAATAGACAAACTAATTTTGGTACTTTAGATGATCCTGTGGCGCTCTTAGTGGTTTATGATGGACAAGAACAAACGCAATACCAAACTTATTTTGGAGCTTTTAAAGCCAATTACTTTGCTAGTGACGATTTAACATTAAAGCTTATTGCTTCTGCTTACCATGCAACAGAACAAGAGTTCTTTGATATTTTTGCACAATACCGTCTAGGTGAAGTAAATTCGAACATAGGTGATGAAGATTTAGGTGAAGTTGAGTTTAGCGAAGGCATTGGTTCGCAATTAACACATGCGCGTAACGAGCTAGATGCCTTTATTGTTAATGCAGAACATAGAGGAGATTATAAAATTGATGATGAAAGCACTATAGAATGGTCCGTAAAATATACACATGAAGATATTAGAGATCGTTTAGTTGAATATGAAGTTATTGATTCTGCTGGTTTTTCAATTAGACCGCCAAACGTCAGTATTTCTAATCCACAACCTTACGAACCGTTTTTTGGTCCGTTAACCGCTTTCGAAAATATCAGAGCATTAAACCGAGTAAATATAAATCGTTTACAAGCATTTGCTCAATATAGCAAACGCACATCTTGGGGAGATAATGAGGTGTTTTATAATATTGGCGCACGTGTTCATAGTTGGACAGTAGGTGGAGAAAATATTAATGGTTCTAATCAAACTGTATTTAGCCCAAGAGCACAATTTGCTATTAAGCCAAATTGGGATAAAGACATGCTTTTTAGAGTTGCTGGTGGACTCTATTATCAACCACCATTTTATAGAGAATTAAGAGATTCTTCAGGAGTAGTTCAGCCAAACGTAAAAGCTCAAAAATCATTTCATATTGTTTTAGGAAACGAATATAGCTTTGAGATGTGGGATAGACCTTTTAAGCTCGTTACAGAAGCCTATTATAAAGGATTATCTGACGTAAATCCGTACACGGTAGAAAATGTACGTATTCGTTATCGTGCCCGAAATAATGCTGAAGCTTATGCTTATGGCTTAGATGTACGTATCAATGGTGAATTTGTGCCTGGCACAGAATCTTGGTTTAGTTTTGGCTATTTAAAGACTGAAGAAAATATAGATAATCGTGGCTTTATAGCTAGACCAACCGATCAACGTTTAAAGTTTGGTGCCCTGTTTCAGGATTATGTACCAAATATTCCTGATTTAAAAATGTATTTAAATCTCGTTTATAACACTGGAGTTCCTGGTGGATCTCCAAGTTATGCGGATCCTTATGATTTTCAGGTAAGATTACGAGATTACAGACGTGCAGATTTAGGTATTTCTTATGTTATTGTAAATTCTGAAAAAACATACAGTTCTAAATGGAAAAGTGCATTCAAAGATTTATCTATTGGCTTTGAAATCTACAATATGTTTAACAATCAAAACACAATAACCAATACTTGGGTTAGAGATGTTTACAGTAAACGTCAGTTTGCGATACCCAATTTTTTAACACCACGTGTTTTTAATTTGAGGTTGTCGGCTCAGTTTTAATTAAACATTAAGAATTAATAAATTCTTTTAAAACACCAACGACATAATCTAACTCTTCTTTGGTATTATAAATACTAAATGAAAAACGAACAGAAGGTTGTTTTAATTTATCTTCATTTAAGATAGCGGTTAGTACATGAGACTGTTGACTGCTACCACTTTGGCAGGCACTACCTTTAGAACAAGCAATTCCTTTTAAATCTAGTTGAAATTGTAGCATTGGAGCTTTCTCTGGTGCAATTGGTAAGCACACATTTACTAATGTGTATGTACTACTAGAGAACTCATCACAACCACCATTAAAACTAACCGTTGGCATGGCTACTTTTAATTGTTGAATAAAATAACTTTTAAGATCTGTTACATAGTTCTTCTCAATCTCTAAATTAGAATAAGCTATTTTAAGTGCTTCATCCATACCTGCAATATTGTGAGTAGACTCTGTACCTGCCCTATAGCCTCTCTCCTGCTCACCACCAAAAATCAAAGGTTTTAAACCCGATTCTTTTCTAATAAAACAAAAACCCACTCCTTTAGGTCCATGGAATTTATGCGCACTGGCGGCTAAAAAATCAATATTAATGTCTTGTAGATCTAACTTGTAGTGTCCCACAGATTGAACTGTATCAGTATGAAACAAAGCATTATAAGTTTTACAAAGTTCACCAACATGCTTAATATCTAAAATATTACCAATTTCATTATTAATATGCATTAAGCTAACCAAGGCTTTATCACTAGACTGAAGTAATTGTTTTAAATGCTCATAATCAACGTGTCCACAAGCATCTATATTTACATATTTTATTTCGACATTATATTCTTTTTGCAATTGTTCTGCCGTATGTAAAACAGCGTGATGCTCTATTTTAGAAGTTATAATTACTGTAACTCCTTTATCTCTAACTGAACTGCGCAAAGCCAAATTATCTGCTTCAGTCCCACCCGATGTAAACACAATCTCAGCAGCAGAAATATTAAAATAACTAGCAATATTATTACGACACTGCTCTAAAAGCGATTTAGAAGACCTACCAAAACTATGTGTTGATGACGGATTACCAAACTGTTCTTGCAGTACTTTTATCATTCGCTCTACAACTTCTGGTCGTAAAGCTGTAGTTGCCGCATTATCAAGATATATTGCATTCATGTAGAGTTTTTTTTTTAAGACTAATACTATTGTGTCGTTTATTTTTATGATGCAAAAATATCGCAAATAAAATTATTTAGATAATGGAGCGTTATAATTTTACAAATCTGTTATTTTTGTTTAAAATTGAATCTATGTTACGTCGTATATATATAATACTTTTTTTAGTAGTTTTTACAGCTTGCGACGACGGTGATATTATAGTTGCAGATTTAAATTTTGATCAAGAATTAGATAGATGTGATAATTTTGAAGATTCTTATTTAATTTTTGATACTAGGGTAGATCCTAATGAATCCTTATCACTGATTATTCCTAAAGATGATGCTAACGAATTATTATTTACGGAACCTACTCCAATTGATGAGCCCACTTTGTTCACAATTAATGAAAACACCATACGGTTTAACTATAGAATTTATAACAGAGCTGTAATTAACTCAGATTTATGCACTGTAATACCACCTGCAGATTTAGATATTAAAGCTGATTACGAAGCACCAACTGGTGATGTAATTGTAACTGTCACTATAGAAGATGACGATAACGATGGTGTACCTACAGAGTTTGAAGGCAGAGGCGAGTTAGATGAGAATGGTGAATATAGTAATGCAGAAGATTTTGATTTAGATGGCATACCAGATTATTTAGATGAAGACGATGACAATGATAACGTAAAGACTATTGATGAAATTGATAATACGAATATAGATGGCGATAATAACCCAACAACAAATCCTTTAGATACTGATGGAAATGGAAATCCAAATTATTTAGATGCAGATGATGACGGTGACGGTACACCAACACGTTTAGAGGACGAAAACGGTGATAAAATACCACAAAATGATTCAGTAGTTAATGCAGATGGTATAAATGTAGTAAGGTATTTGTATGATGGTGCTACTGAACCTTTCTCTGATCCTGGTTTTATTGCTAATGAATACAGAAGAACGGTTCGTACGAGGTTTCTAATACTTAATGTAAGCTTAGGACCTGTTGGTGCTACAGAAATTGAGTTTGGGACTTTCGAAAGTGTTATCGAAGATTATCCGAATTCTTTGGTGGATTAATACTCTGCATTCTGAAAAACTCTAACTTCGGTAGCTCCAACACCATAAGTTTTATAATCTGCGTCATAGAATTTAATATTATCATAACGTCCAAAAAGCGTTTCTAATTCTTGTTTTAAAACACCTTCTCCTACTCCATGTATAAATACAATTTTAGGAATGCGTTTTTTTATAGCAAATTCTAACTGCCGTCTTGCAGTATCCATTTGAAGATTTAGCATGTCGTAATTAGTCATGCGTTTTGTAGATTCCGTTAAATTATGAATATGCAAATCGACCTCAAACTTTGGTGCACTTCGCTCTTTTGGTTTTACAGTTGGTACCGTTCTTCGTTTTTGAACTTCCTTTTCTCGCTTTACAGCTTCTATATCCGAATTGTAAATAGAATTCTCAATGGTAGTCTCATTAGCAGAAAGCATAAGCTCTTTAGCTTCAAACTGAAACTCAAAACCGTCTTCGTCTTCAATAGAAATTTCATTATGAGATACTTTGATAACAATCCCTATAATATTATCATCAATAGTTTCTACTCTATCACCAACTTTAATTTTCATGCTCTTCTTCAGTTTCAATAAAAGTTTCCTCTTCTTGCTTGTCGTATTTACTCGGAATATTTCGAGATGTTCTGTAGATTCCAAACATTAGTAAAACAATACCTCCCATTAATAAATATAGATTTTGTTTTTCTTGTGCTTGAGCGTACAGTGCAACTAAGCCACCTGCTAGTATACATATAAAGTTAATAAGCCTTGAGATATTCATAATTCAAAATACTAATTAGACTACAAAAATACGGTTTACAATAATTTATACTTATGATTCTAAATATATTTAGTAAATCCTTAAATTTGTTCTTATGTTTTTAATCACAAAAGGTCTAGAAGATTATATGTTACCCTGCCTAAATAAGAAGTTTTTAGGTTTTGAATGCATGGGTTGTGGTATACAACGCTCTGTGTCATTACTAACAAAAGGCCAGCTTGTTGACGCTTTTTTAATGTATCCTGCTATATATACACTTATAGGTATGTTTGGGTTTATTATCATAAACAGTTTTAAACATTTTAAATATGGAACTAAAATAATTACTATATTGGCTATTGTTAATGTCGTAATTATAATTAGTAATTTTTTACTTAAACTTTATCTCAAATAATTTTTTTATGGAACAACAAAAACTCAATCCCACAATCGTCTATGTATTATCAGTTTTAGGAATACTTTGCTGTTGCGTTCTTGGAGCAGGTATCATACCTTCTGCTATCGCATATTTTATAGCAAAAAGTAATTTACAAAAAGCTAATAATGATATAGATGCCTATGAAATAACTAGCGTAAAGGGAATGAATACAGCACGTATTGTTGCATTGGTAGCAGTAGTTATAAATGTATTAATGATTGCTAGAATGATCTACGTTATTTCAACTGTTGGTTGGGATGAAATGACCGAGCAAATTATGAATGCTGTTGAGGAAGCTCAACAAGCTCAAGGTCAATAACAAGTATTATAAATCATAAAAAAGCGATTTTCTTAATTGAAAATCGCTTTTTTTATAGTCTAAAATTCTAGATAAATTATTTTTCAAATTCCATTAAAGTCTTTGTAATAATAGATACACAATCTAACAACTGGTCTTTTGTTATCACCAATGGTGGTGCAAAACGAATTATATTACCATGTGTTGGTTTTGCTAGTAAACCGTTATCTCGTAAACGCATACAGATATTCCAAGCGGTTTCGCTGTCTTCTGTATCGTTAATTAAAATAGCATTTAAAAGACCTTTACCTCTAACCCCATTTACGATAGAACTTGTTTGAATAAATTTTGATAATTCTGCTCTAAATAATTCGCCTAATTCTTGCGCATTATTTGCTAACCCTTCATCTTTAACAACTTCTAAAGCAGCTATACCAATTGCTGCTGCAACAGGATTTCCACCAAACGTGCTTCCGTGATTTCCTGGCTTAATAACATTCATTATAACATCATTAGCTAAAACTGCTGATACTGGATATGCTCCACCAGACAAAGCCTTACCTAATATTAAGATATCTGCTTTTACCTCTGGAATACTAGAACAATGCTTGTCTGTACAACTACAATTACCACAAGTTGCTAATAAACGACCTGTTCTAGCGATACCTGTTTGCACTTCATCTGCGATAAATAAAACATTGTGCTTTTTACATAAGGCTTTTGCTGCTGCTAAATACCCTTCACTTGGCACATAAACCCCAGCTTCACCTTGTATTGGTTCTACAAGAAAACCAGCAACATTCTTATTAGTATCTAAAGCGTCTTCTAAAGCGTTTAGATTATCATATTCAATTTTAATAAATCCTTTAGTATAAGGTCCAAAGTTTTTACGCGCTACAGGATCATTACTAAATGAAATTATGGTTGTTGTTCTTCCATGGAAGTTGTTTTCGCAAACAATAATTTCTGCTTCATTCTCTGCAATACCTTTAACTTCATAAGCCCATTTTCTACAAAGTTTTAAAGCAGTTTCAACAGCTTCAGCACCAGTATTCATTGGTAAAAGTTTATCGTAGTTAAACGTTTCTGTTGCGTATTTCTCAAACTTACCTAACATATCGTTGTAGAATGCTCTCGATGTTAAGGTTAGCGTTTGTGCTTGATTAGTCATTGCTCCAACAATTTTTGGGTGACAATGTCCTTGGTTTACAGCAGAATATGCAGATAAAAAATCGTAATACTTCTTACCTTCTACATCCCAAACAAATACACCTTCACCTCTACTTAATACTACAGGTAACGGATGGTAATTGTGTGCTCCATACTTGTTTTCTAAATCTATCGCTTGTTGCGATGTTAATTGGTCTAAAACAGCCATTTTAAAAATAATTTAATAAATGAATAAAAATATCCATTCCTTATCTACCTTTATCCTTTCGAAGCGTCGAAAATTCAGCGTGGGAAAGAAATCATCCCTGAAGGTTTGCAAAATACAAATAATACTGCTGATTTAAAACTTAGTCTGAATCTTTTGATGACAACGACAATACCTGAAGTTCTAATCTTTTCATTTCTCGTATAATCGCTTTCTTATCCATTTGCATCCAGGAGAATAACTTTAGCATACTCGAACCTAAGATGCATAATGTTCCCAAAAAACCCCATTTAATAAGATCATTTGTCGCTTCAACCTTAAAAAATTGAATTGTACAATAAATAAAGAGTCCAAAAAGAAGGACTTGGACAATACTCATTACAATAACAATCCAACTGTTCTTGCCTGAAAAAATACCCGACACCATTTGTAATAGGTTTTGTTCTTCTAAATCATCATAGAATTTAGCTTCTTCTTGCGTTAGTGTTTCTTTAATTAATTGGTCTATGTCTTCTGTATTAGTTTTCATATTTATATTTTTTTAAAATTGTTTTTAATTTTTCTCTAGCATAAAATAATCTAGATTTAGCTGTCCCAACAGATATGTTCAATAAATCGCTAATCTGTTTTAAACTATAAGATTCAATATAGAAAAGCTTCACTATTATATTTTGATGCGTTGGCAATGCATTAATAGATTTCAGCAATTTCTGCTTCAAATTTTTATTCTCATTGTAATCTTTTGTTTGGTCTTCAATATCGATTGTAGTTCTAATATTTATTTGTTGTTGTTTTGATTGCAACCGTAACCAATCTGTAGACTTGTTACATACAATTCTATAAGACCAATACTTAAATTGTTTTGGGTTTTTGAGTCTATCTATTTTATTGATTATGACTAGCCAACTTTCTTGTGCTATATCTTTTGCAACATCTTTATCCTTTACTAACCAATACGATTTATCACAAAATAGCTTATGCCATTTCTTTACCAATTCTACTAATGCAGTTTTATCACCATGTTGAAGTCTCTTTACTAAATCCTCATCTGTATCTTTATTGTTTAACTCCATAAATGGTGACTTCTAACCTAAAGACGTAGAATAGTTTAAAAGGTTCAAATTAAATGTGAATCTTATTAAAGATAGTTTAATTTTACTGTTACACCTAGGTGCAACTATTTATTAAATTGCAGTTATATTTGCACTCTAATTTTGTATAAATGCCAAAGAGAGAACGCAATAAATTTGTAAAACGAGGAGAGGTCTTAGAGCTCTTAATTGAAGATTACGCTTTTGGCGGAAAAGGAATTGCTCGTATTCGAAACGAACATGGTGAATTTGTAGTTTTTGTCCCGAATACATTACCTGGTCAGCTTGTGAAAGCACAAGTAAAAAAGTCTAGCAAAAAATATGCTGAATGTAAGCTATACGATGTTTTAAAACCTTCGGAAGATGAAGTAGAAATGCCTTATCAAGATATTCCTGGTGCTCCCTACATGCAATTACCAATAGAAAAACAACACGAGTATAAAAAGCAAAGTACATTAGAGTTATTTAAGCGTATTGGTAAAGTTGTAGATATAAAAGATAAGTTTGATGAATTTGTAACTTCGCCAAACACTTTCCATTATCGTAACAAAATGGAATATGGTTTTTCTGCTATTGGCTACAATAGGGAATTAAAAACCGATGTCGATGAATTTACGCTTGGCTTTAAAAGACGCGGTACTTGGTGGTGTGGTGATAATCTAAAAAGAGATTCTGGTTTATTTGATGCAAATTTTGAAAATCACATTAAAGACATAAAAGAATATTGCGAAGCTACGGGTTTAGCACCTTGGCATGCACCTAAAAAAGAAGGGTTCTTTCGTTATTTTGTAGTTCGTAAATCTTATAAGACTGATAAACTTTTATTTAATTTGGTAACTACTTCTTATGATTTACCAAAATTCGATTTAAACAAATTCGCTAACTATCTAGTGAAATTATTTGGAGAGCGTGTTGCAGGATTACTACACACAATTAATGACGAAGTTGGAGACCGAACTATTGCTACAACTGGAAGTATTAACCTTATTTACGGCAAGGATAAAATTGTTGAAGAACTTTTAGGCTTAAACTTTGAAATTAGCATGAAAAGCTTTTTTCAAACCAATCCCAAATGTGCTGAGAAACTCTATTCTAAAGTAGTAGATTATGCCTTAGAAAATAAAGATGCTATTGATAATACGGTAGTCTTAGATTTATTTTGTGGTACTGGGACTATAGGTCAAATTATTGCAAGTAAATCTTCTAATACAAAAATTGTAGGTGTAGATATTGTTGCTGCTGCAATAGCTGATGCTAAAGAAAACGCCAAACGAAACAACATAGAGGGTTTAGAGTTTTATGCTGCTGATGTTGGTAAATTTTTAACCGAACATCCTGAATACACCAATAAAATAAGAACCATTATTTTAGATCCTGCTAGAGCTGGTATTGCGCCAAAAACTCTTAATAAAATAATAAACCTAAATGCAGAGCGTTTGGTTTATGTATCTTGTAATCCGGCAACACAAGCCAGAGATACAGAGCAACTAATGCAAGCTGGCTATGACATTAAAAAACTAAGTTTAGTAGATCAATTTCCGCATACTGCTCATATTGAAACTGTTGTGTTATTTGAGAAAAAGTAAATGAAAAACATAAAATTCTTAATTCTTATCTTAGCTATTGCTCTAATTAATTGCGAACGCGATGATATTTGTGCAGACACAACGTCTACCACTCCGCGTTTAATAATAGAATTTTACGATGCTACAAGTACAGATGATTTAAAAACTGTCCCACGATTAACTGTTTATGGTGAAGGCTTATTTACAGATGAGAATGGTGTTACAACAGAACCAATAGAACCTTCTGATAAAATAGTATTAGCCCCAAATGGCATAAGCGGCACATTCAATAGCACCAATTATTTATTCAATAGAAATAGTAATACTATAGAGTTACCATTAAAAATAGAATCTGAAAACTCAACGGTAACATCTCGTTTTATTTTAGAGAGAAACACAAATTTAAGACTTGATGAAAATACATCTACAGACTCTAACATAGACATTCTAGAAATCTCTTATATACCAGAATTTGATTACGTATCTAGAGCATGTGGTTATAAAAGCATTTTTACGAATCTTATTGTTACTCGTGAAACCGATAATGATAACTGGATTAGCATAGTCGAAGTTTTAAATTTAGTAGTTGAAAACGAAAACACAGTACATGTACGCATCGAACATTAGAAGTGCTCTGATTTTGTTATTGTTTTCTACAATGGCATTTGCACAGGAAAAAACAGAAAAAGCTAAAGATACTTTGGTTTACAAGCAAAAATACGGACTACGATTAGGTACTGATATAAGTAAATTAGGTAGGACTTTTTTAGATGATAATTACACTGGTTTTGAAATTATGGGTGACTATCGCTTGACTCAAAAAATGTACTTAGCTGGCGAAATTGGGAATGAAGAGCGTACTTTAAGCAATGACGTTTTAAGTAATACGACTAAAGGAAGTTATTTTAAAGGTGGTATAGACATTAATATGTTTAAAAACTGGCTAGATATGGAAAACTTAATTTATGTTGGTTTCCGTGTTGGTGCAAGTACATTTAGTCAGACTAGAAATAATTACAACGTCTATAATGTTAATAACCAGTATTGGAACGAACAAATATCAGTTGAAGAAAGTCAGGAATTTAAAGGCTTAGCAGCAGTTTGGGGTGAAGTTCAATTTGGTTTTAAAGCTGAAGTTTTAAATAACCTTTTCGCTGGCTTAAACATTCAATTAAAAGTATTAGCATCTGAAACTGAACTTGACGATTACGAAAATTTATATATACCAGGTTTTAACCGAACATTTGACAGTGGTAGATTTGGTGTAGGTTTTGGCTTTAATGTATCCTACTTAGTACCAATCTTTAAAAAAGATAAAATTGTGATTCAAGAAAAAGAGGTTGAGGAATAAATAATCCAAATCAGAAATTATAACAACTAAATCCCAATCTATTTTCGAAAAGGAACCACCTTGCTTTTAATAGTAAGATCATCGCGATTCTGATGAAATAATTCACTACCTTTTCTTTATCAAATTAATTCTTATGGATAAAGAGACAATTGCAAATTTACTTGAAGCCAAACATTCTAATTTAATAACTTGGCTAGAGCAACAACCTAATGACTCTTGGACTGAAGGTCCTGAAGGAAAATGGACTACAGGACAGCAAGCACAACATCTACTTCAAAGTATTATAACACTTAACAATGCATTGAGTATGCCAAAATTCTTATTGCGTTTTAAATTTGGTAAAGCAAATAGGTCTGTTAGAGATTTTGATGCTGTAGTAAAACGTTACCAAGAACGATTAGAAGACATAAAAGGCAAAACTTTTAAAGGTTCACAAAACATGAAAGTACCGACTCTCAACGAAAAAGAATACATTCTTAATAGATTACAAACTGAGCATAAAAAACTACAATACAAAACCAGAAAGATTAGTGATGAAAATTTAGATACTGTAGTGTTACCGCATCCACTAATGGGCAAAATGCCAGTTCGTGAGATTATTATGTGGACAGCGCATCATGTTGAGCATCATACTGATACTTTGAAAAGCAATTATTAATGTATTAGATTTCTTAAAACAAGTGAATAATTTACTCCCAATAAAAATTACAATTTATAGATAAAAACATAGACCCATCGACAAATTATCATCCAAGAGAAATTCCATATATTTTAGTTTATGTTACAATGAATAATATTATTGATAAATGAATTTTTATTAAAAAGTCATTAATATTTGCTTAAAAATAATCTATCCCAAATAGCTCAAAACATTAGCCTCTATCCTATTCTGTATATCACTAACATCACCTTTCACAAAAGTATCTCCTGTAATATTTTCATAAAGCTCAATGTAACGCTCGCTAACTGTCTCAATGTATTCATCACTCATAAAAGGAACGGTTTGTCCCTCTAAACCTTGAAAATCGTTGGCTATTAACCATTGTCTTACAAACTCTTTAGACAATTGCCTCTGCGCTTCTCCGCTATCTTGACGTTCTTGGTAACCATCTGCATAAAAATAACGCGAAGAATCTGGAGTGTGAATTTCGTCTATCAAAACAATTTTTCCGTCTTTAGTTTTCCCAAATTCGTATTTGGTGTCAACTAAAATTAAACCGCGTTCTGCCGCGATTTCTGTTCCGCGTTGAAATAATTTTCTAGTGTAATCTTCAAGAACAACATAGTCTTCTTCAGAAACAATACCTTTTGCTAAAATGTCTTCGCGAGAAATATCTTCATCGTGGTCACCCATTTCGGCTTTTGTCGCTGGTGTAATTATTGGCCTTGGGAACTTGTCATTTTCTGTCATACCTTCTGGCATTACGACACCGCAAAGCATACGTTTACCTGCTTTATATTCGCGAGCTGCATGACCAGACATATACCCTCTTATAACCATTTCTACTTTAAACGGGTCGCATAAATAACCAACTGCCACATTAGGATCTGGTGTTGCAACCAACCAATTAGGTACTAGGTCTTCGGTTTCAGCCATCATCTTAGTAGCAATCTGATTTAGGATTTGCCCTTTGTACGGAATTCCTTTTGGCATTACCACATCAAAAGCACTCAACCGATCTGTAGCAACCATTACTAATTGCTCATCGTTAATATTATAAACTTCTCTTACTTTTCCTTTGTAAAGACTTTTCTGATTCGGAAAAATAAAATTGGTATCTATTATGGTTTTACTCATAAAGTTTATTTGTTTAAACGTTTATTAGTTTATCAATTCGAGTGTTTCGATTTATTTGTCGAAATGTATCGAGAACTAATCCCTATTCTCAATACTCTTATAAGCCTCTATGACTTTCTTTACTAATTTATGACGAACCACATCTTTATCATCGAGATATATCATTCCAATACCTTCTACATTTTTAAGAACTAAAAGTGCTTCTTTTAGTCCAGAAATTGAACGTCTTGGTAAATCTACCTGACCAGGATCTCCCGTTAGTAAAAACTTAGCATTTTTACCCATACGGGTTAAGAACATCTTCATTTGTGCGTGGGTGGTATTCTGACCTTCGTCTAAAATCACAAAAGCATTATCTAATGTACGTCCTCGCATAAAGGCCAATGGTGCAATCTGAATCACTCCTTTTTCTATATAACTTCCTAATTTTTCTGCAGGAATCATATCACGCAATGCGTCATACAAAGGTTGCATGTAAGGATCTAATTTCTCTTTTAAATCGCCTGGTAAGAATCCTAAATTCTCACCAGCTTCAACCGCAGGACGCGTTAAAATAATTCGCTTAACTTCTTTATTTTTTAAAGCCTGTACAGCTAGTGCAACACCAACATAGGTCTTACCCGTACCTGCAGGACCAATAGCAAAAACCATATCGTTTTTACGAACAAGCTCAACAAATTTTCGCTGATTTGCAGTTTGCGCTTTAATTAACTTTCCGCCAACACCATGCACTATAACTTCTCCACTTTTAGAAGATGTTTTATAGTCCTCACTACTGTTGCTAGTTAGTACTCGCTCAATTACATTTTCGTCGAGTTTATTATACTTGGCAAAATGCTTTAAGAGCATGGTTATTCTAAGATTAAATTCTTCTAAAAGTTCATCGTCACCGTAGGCTTTAATTTTATTACCTCTGGCAACAATTTTAAGCTTTGGAAAGTATTTTTTTAGAAGTACTATATTGGCATTTTGCGCACCGAAGAATTCTTTTGGAGTAATTTCTTCGAGTTCTATGATAAGTTCGTTCAAAAGCGTGCTTTATTTAATGTGTTAATCTATTTTCTTTTATTAGTTTTGTGTAACAACTGGTTAAAAACAAAGCTAGCAATTTTACAATTATAATTCTTAAAAAAATATCAACAATTAATCCATGGCTATAATCACTTTAACGACTGATTTTGGAGAAAAGGATCACTTCGCTGGTGCCATAAAAGGTGCTATTTATAGTGAGCTTTCGGATATAAGAATTGTAGATGTTTCGCACTCAATCTCACCTTTTAATATTTCTGAAGCCGCATATATTATTCTAAATGCTTACAGCAGTTTCCCTAAAGGAACGATTCATATTATAGGAATCGACTCCGAGTTAAATGCTGAAAATAAGCATATTGCAGTAAAATTAGATGACCATTACTTTATATGTGCAAACAATGGTATTATGAGTATGATTTGTGCTGAAATAGCACCAATGAAGATTGTTGAAATTAATATACATGATAAGATTGAGACTAGCTTTCCTGTTTTAGATGTTTTTGTAAAAGTTGCCTGCCACATTGCGAGAGGTGGAACACTGGAGGTGATTGGAAAAGTTATTAACACCATTAAACCGATTAAAAATTTAATTCCGTTTGTAAATGATGAACAGAATCAAATTATAGGTAGTGTTATTTATGTAGATAATTATGGAAATGTAGTAACCAATATAAAGCGTAAGTTTTTTGAAACTATTCAAAAAACTAGAGACTATGAAGTATCTGCTAGAAATCATAAATTTAAGAAAGTGCATAATAAATATAGTGATATAATAAATTTTGAGTTAGAAGAATCTAAACGAAATGATGAAGGTAAAGGCTTAGTTGTATTTAATTCTTCTAGCTATTTAGAAATAGCAGTGTATAAGAGTAATTGTAGCACAGTTGGTAGTGCTTCTACTTTAATGGGATTAAAAACTATGGATACCGTAACGGTTAACTTCACTAAAACTTAAAGCTTTGTTAGTAAGAATTGTAAAAATGAGTTTTGAACCCTCTAAGATTGAAGAATTCTT
>NZ_DEXW01000089.1 GCF_002364335.1 Winogradskyella sp. UBA3174
GCATTTATGCAAAATTGGGAAAGAAATACTTTTACAATTCGAAGATTTGGAAAAATTTACGGTGCAATAGAAAATGCACCTAGAAACTATGTAGATGCTAGAGATGTAGCTGAGATTGCAGTAAAACTATTGTTACAAAACACACCTTTAGAACTTAATTACATTTCTATTTCTGGACCTGAAGCTATTACAAATTATGATATGGCAGAACGACTTACAAGGGTAACTAATACAGATATTGAATATATAAATGTTTCTTCTGCTGAATTATTTAAAACACTCAAAAACAGAGCTAAGTTACCTGAATGGTTAGCAAATCATATTGTAGAACTAGACGAACTTGCTATAATAATACCTGAACCAACCGAAGATTCTACAGAAAAAATCTTAAATAAAAAACCTAGATTAATGAATGCCTATTTACAGGAATCACAAGAACTTTTTAAAAGAAAACCGATTTGGAAATTTTAAAATGGAATCTTTAAAACTACTGCCAACAAGGTATAAAAAACATAGGGCTTTTGTATTAACTCCAAAATTATGTGTTTTCACAAAATCGGCTAAACATAAACCGAAACGATAGTGTTTGTCTATTGCTCTACGTTTCTTATACAAACCGTTGGCAAACATTTCTACGCAACCATTTAGTAAAAATTGCATCTATTAAATAAAATACTCTACATGAAAAAAATATTAATTTTATTTATTACCATTACTACTTTATTAAGTTGTTCTAAAGACGAGTGCTCCTCTCCCATTATTCCGCCTCAAATTTTCACATTTGAAATTGTTGACAAAATAACAGGAGAGAATTTATTCACAAACGGAACTTATCAACCTGAACAAATACAGATAACAAACACTGACAATAATTTTTTGACAGAATTTACATTCATTTCAGAAAATAACATCAATCATATTGAAATCAACTTATCTTATGCTTATGCTTATTGGGAAACAGGAATTGTTACACTGAAAATTGATATTTCGAATAATCATATCTTTGACGTTTATGCTGATGGCGAAATAATAATGAGAGAATGTTTTAGTTATTATGAATATAACGAAATAACAATAGGAGAATCTGAATCTGAATTAGATAACCAAACTGGAATATATAAAATTCTTGTGGAATAAAACGATTTGCCAACAAAGTATAAAATTAATTGCTTTAGTTCTGGCTTATTTAGGAAAGTCCTCGCGGACTCTCTATTCAATAACTATTTATCAACTTTAGTGCTTAAACATAGCAACTAATCTTGTACAATCCCGTTGTAAGCAATTTAAGAGCAACCATTAAAAATTTTAACAAAAAAAATAAAAAAGTTATGAAAAATGTAATTTTACTCTTATTAGTAGTCGGTTTATTATCCTCGTGTTCAAACGATGACGATGATGTAATTTCACCTGAACTTTCAGGAACTTGGAATTTAGTTGATGTTACCTGCGAATGTGGACCTGTTGATTTTGAAGTTGGGGAACATGTTTGGAATTTTAATACTCAAACGAATGAATTAACAGTTTCGAACAATCCAAATGAAGACTTACAAATTTTGGATTCAGGAAATTATTCTTTTGTAATTAGCAACAATATTATAACAATTTTATCTGTAGAGTATGACTTTTATTTTGAGCAAAACAAACTCTTTTTGGGGGACCAACCAGAATCAGACGGACCACTAATGGAATTTGCAAGAAATTAAAAGAAAATAAATCCCGAGAAAACTGCTTACAACAATGGCTATAATTCATTGCTACTGATTTTCCTTTCGGAAAATCATGTGTCAATCCGTTTGGCTTAGTTTTATTTACTAAATTAGTAATCAGTCAACGAAACCATAGCCGAGACCGTTGCCAGTAATTTTCGACATTCTAGATGTTAAAATGCAAAAGATTCAGATAAGAACAATAAAAGAACCAAATCTATCAGGAAGTTTTTCAATAAGTAATCTAAACACTTTGCTTTCTGAAAAAGATATGATAGAAAAGACACATCGTCACGATTTCTTTTTTATACTCGCAATAGAAAAAGGAAATGGAGAGCATCAAATTGATTTTGAAAACTATTCAATTGATAATTATTCTGTTTTTATTCTTCGTCCAAGTCAAGTACATCAACTATTATTAAAAAAAGGAAGCAAAGGTTACTTAATAGCATTTGATAGCAATTTTTATTCCCCAAATGAAAAACTAAAAAAAGAAATATTCTTAACCGTAAGTAGAAATAATTATTACAAACTGAAAACGGAAACTTATAAAAAGTTAATTCCTGTTTTAAATTATATTTTCTCAGAATATTCTAACAAAAAAGTATTGTTTAGAGAAAACATTAAAGCAAATCTAGATTTATTTTTTATAGAGTTATTTAGACAAACTAAAAACTCTGATATTCAAACTAAAAACAACTCTTATTCTATCAAATTACTTGAAAAACTATTAGAGCTAATAGATATTCATTTTTATAATAACAAGCAAGTTACTTATTATGCCGAAGAATTAAATATAACAATTTACCAACTAAATTCGATTACTAAAAAAACATTAGGAAAAAGCTGTTCTCAATTAATCAACGAACGTATAATACTTGAAGCTAAGAGAAATTTAACAGCTACATCTAATCAAATAAATGAAATTTCCTTTCATTTAGGTTATGATGACACTTCATATTTTATTAGATTTTTTAAAAATAAGACTGGATTAACACCTGAAAATTTTAGACAAAGTTTCGAATAATCCTATTGTACTTAATATTTGTGCTATTTCAAAACGTTTTCCTAAAACTATCTTTGTTGGAAATTAAAAAACACAAATATGAATTCAATTTTACAAACAATTTTAATTGGTACAGGAGCTACACTTTTTATGGATTTGTATGCCATAATCTTAAAATTTTTCAATATCAATTCCCTTGATTATAGATTTGTAGGTCGCTGGATAGGGCATTTTCCAAAAGGAAAATTTTTTCATAATAAAATAATGGAATCACCATCTGTTCCCTACGAAGTACTCTTAGGTTGGATAGCTCATTATTTAATTGGAATAACATTCGCTTTTTTATTAGTTTTTGTTTTTGGAAAGAAATGGTTAGAAAATCCTAGACTAATACCAGCTTTAATTATTGGTGTAATTACTATTGTTGGCCCATTTTTACTAATGCAACCTGCTTTTGGTTTTGGAATTGCAGGTTCAAATTTACCAGACCCGAATAAAGCTAGACTTATGAGCCTTATAACACACAGTGTATTTGGTATTGGTTTATACCTAAGTACTATAGTACTGAATAAAACAATGAATATATTTTAAACAATTGTAAAAGAATAAAGATTCCTTTTAACTATATCTGTAGTCCTTTAAAATAAAAATTATGGAATAGATCAAACTAAATAAAAAAGTATTAAAAACTTTGCACAACG
>NZ_DEXW01000027.1:0-159 GCF_002364335.1 Winogradskyella sp. UBA3174
GACAATGAAAGTTTAAGTTTTAAAGGGACAGCAAATAAAGGACCTATAAATATTCCGATTTCTAATTCTGGACCTGCGTTTCAGGAATGGAATTTAATTGGGAATCCATATCCATCGTATTTAAATGTTCAAGATTTTTTAAATAATGCAACCAATGCA
>NZ_DEXW01000027.1:386-14188 GCF_002364335.1 Winogradskyella sp. UBA3174
GTAGCTACAGATACCAATGGTTCAGTTGCCTTTACCACAAGTATGAGGCGCACAGGTAATAGTGATGATTTTATTTCAGGACGTAACGCTACGTTTGAAAACAAGCAATTAAAATTACAGTTAAGCACAACTGCTGAGGTTTATACCACTGACTTTTATTTTAATGAGAATTCCACATTAGCTTTAGATCCAGGATATGATGCAGGTATTTGGGGCGATACAGCAGGAAGCTTTTCAATATACTCAGAATTGGTCGATGCTAATACAGGCTTAGATATGGCGATACAATCTTTGCCTTTTGAGAATTTAGAAACCATGGTGATTCCATTAGGGATTCATAGTAATGCCAACGAGCAGATTACAGTAAGTATTGCAGAATCTGGTTTACCAACAGCCATAGATGTCTATTTAGAGGATCGCCAAAATAATACATTTACGTTGCTCACAGCTAGCGATTTTGTAATCACTCCAGGCACAACCTTAGATGCCATAGGTCGCTTTTATCTAAGATTTTCTGTAGAGACCCTAAATACTGTAGGTAGTGAACTCGACGCTATAAAGATTTTTACAACTCAAACACCTCGTTTGCTCACGGTTAATGGTCAGTTATTTCAAGACACCACCTTAAAATTATATGACGTAAGAGGACGCTTAGTGTTAACAGAACAATTAAATGAGAACACACTAAACCATAAAATAGACCTGTATAGATTACAAGATGGCGTTTATGTGGTAGAACTAAATAATGCATACCAACGCAAATCGCAGAAGGTGATTATTTGGTAATTAAGAAAGCTGTAAAACAAAAAACGCCTTGATAATTCAAGGCGTTTTTTTATAATAAAAGATAGAATTATTTTACAAAAGGCACAGCAACACGAATAGTTCCCCATCCCATATGCATATGAACGCCGTTGTCTGATTTCTCGAAAGCAATAGAAAACGCTTCTAAAGAGTCTTTACCTTCAGTTGCGGGTACTGTAATACTAGCAACAGTATTTTCCTTGCTAAAACCAGAAGCTCCCCAATTGTTAACGTCAGAACTGATAGCCACAGTCCATTCTTTATCACCAGGCATTGTAAATAAAGAATACGTACCAGCCTTAACTGTTGTACCTCCCAACTTCATGTCTGTAAAAAGGATGAGTTCAGTAGCTTCATTAGCTCCTGTTCTCCATACCTTGTCTTTTTGAGTCAGCTTTTTGGCATCTCTTCCGTTAAGTTGAGGTCTTCCGTAATACACTTTAATAAGTTGCTCGTTTCCTCTTCCAAAAGAAGCAGCGTCCATTGGGCTTTTGTCTAAGCCTGAAAATTTTTGAGCATCCACATTAAAAGATACAAGCATCATAAATGCAAAGGCAATAGTTGTTAGTAGTCTTGATGTTTTCATAATACGTTTTAAATTTTTATTTCGTTAAAATTAAATTATAATATGTATTGTATGTCGTAATTAAATATTAAAATTTACAAATTGTTAGTTATAAGTGCTGATTTTAATACACTTGGTTCTATATGTTATATAAAATGTTACTTATGGTTATATATTATAATCAATTATGATATATGTGTTTGTTAATTGAAAGTTTAATATCATATTTGTGTTATAATTAATAAGAAAACTAAAAATTATGTGCGGTATAGTATGTGCGTTCGATATAAAACAAAAGATTGACGATTTAAGACCTCAGGTCTTAGAAATGGCAAAAAAAATACGTCATCGTGGTCCAGACTGGAGCGGTATTTATAGTGATGATAAAGTGATAATGGCCCATGAGCGTTTGGCAATTGTAGATCCGGCTTCTGGGAAGCAGCCGTTGTTCAGCTCTGATAAAAAATTAATATTAGCGGCCAATGGTGAAATCTATAACCATAAAGAACTGCGTTCACAATTTCCGGATTATGACTTTCAAACAGAAAGTGATTGTGAGGTGATTTTGGCTTTATATAAAGAAAAAGGCCATAATTTTTTAGATGATATGAATGGGATCTTCGGTTTCGCTATTTATGATGTCGAAAAAGATGAATATTTTATCGCTAGAGATCACATGGGCATCATTCCTTTATATATCGGTTGGGATAAACACGGAACTTTTTATGTGGCTTCAGAATTGAAAGCTTTAGAAGGCATTTGTACAAAAATCGAATTGTTTCCTCCAGGACATTACATGTCTAGTAAGGATGGTGAATTTGTAAAATGGTATAAACGCGATTGGACAGATTATGATGCGGTTAAAGAGAACGAAACTAGTATTGCAGAAGTAAAGCAAGCGTTAGAAGATGCAGTCTATAGACAATTAATGAGTGATGTACCTTATGGTGTGTTATTATCTGGTGGTTTAGACTCTTCAGTTATTTCTGCTATTGCTAAAAAATATTCTAAAAGACGTATTGAAGCGGATAATAAAGAAAAAGCATGGTGGCCACAATTACATTCATTTTCTGTTGGATTAGAAGGCTCTCCAGATTTGGCTGCGGCTAAAAAAGTGGCAGACCATATAGGTACGGTTCATCATGAAATTAAATTCACAATTCAAGAAGGTTTAGATGCTATAAAAGATGTCATTTATAATATTGAAACTTATGATATTACTACAATCCGTTCCTCTACACCAATGTATTTAATGGCAAGAGTTATTAAATCTATGGGAATTAAAATGGTGTTATCTGGTGAAGGAGCTGATGAGATTTTTGGTGGTTATTTGTATTTTCATAAGGCACCAAACGCGAGAGAATTTCATGAAGAAACGGTTCGTAAATTAGATAAGTTGCACATGTACGATTGCTTAAGAGCAAACAAAAGTTTAGCTGCTTGGGGAATTGAAGGTCGTGTACCATTTTTAGACAAAGAGTTTATAGATGTTGCCATGCGCATCAATCCACAAGATAAAATGATTAACGGAGAACGCATGGAAAAATGGGTAGTTCGTAAAGCGTTTGAAGATATGATTCCAGAAAGCGTAGCTTGGAGACAAAAAGAGCAATTTAGCGATGGTGTTGGTTACAGTTGGATTGATACCTTGAAAGAACTGGTTGAAAAAGAAGTAACCGATGAGCAAATGACGAATGCAAAGTTCCGTTACCCAATTCAGACTCCAATAAACAAAGAAGAGTATTACTACAGAACTATTTTTGAAGGGCACTTTCCTAGTGATGCAGCAGCTTTAAGTGTCCCGCAAGAACCAAGTGTGGCTTGTAGTACAAAAATAGCTTTAGAATGGGATGAAGCCTTTAAAAACATGAACGATCCGTCTGGTAGAGCAATTGCTAATATACATGACGAAGCATACTAAGTAAATATAAATTTTGAGTAAATAATTGAAAGTCAGTTTTTAAGCTGGCTTTTTTTTGTGTTTAATAAGTAACAATTTCTTACATTTATAAACTTATAAGCATAACCAGCCATCTCTACTTTTTATTTCCTGCTTGCAACCTAACTGTAAGCCAATGATTATATTACTTCGACGTATGGGTCAGCGATTACTTACTGAAAATAAATTCATTAGATATCTTCTCTATGCAATAGGTGAAATTTTATTAGTTGTGATAGGGATTCTTATTGCAGTGCAAATAAATGTATGGCACGAAAACAGAATCTTAAAAATTAATGAAACAAATATTCTTAGTCAGTTAAACTTAGACTTAAAAGAAAACAAAATGAAGCTATAAAAATGTGCTTGTAGAATTATATAATTTTAGAGCATTACGATTAAAATGGTTAAAAAAACTATAGTAGATTTAGAATACCTAATTGAGTACATCGATAAAGAAATAATTAAGTAAAGTGATAATTATGAAAACAAACCAACCTAGCTGGACAAAAAAAGAACTTGAGATTTATATACTGCTATTATGCGCTAAGGCAGACGCAAAAGTAACTGAAGTCGAACTAAACTTTATTAAGTCTAAAGTGGTTACCACATCTTTTGATAAAATCTATAAAGAGTTTTTAGAAGACACAGAAAATCAAGCCTTAGAAAAGATAGATGATAGCGTGCAGCAACAAGATTATAGTCCAAAAGAAATTACAGAAATTAAAACTAATATGAAATCAGTATTTTTTGCAGATAAATATATGAGTATGAAGGAAGAATATCTAGACCGTATTATTGATAATATGCTTTATTAAGACATGATTAATTTTTTTTGACACATCCGTAAATCTATGATTAAAGAAAACAGAACAGCTAAGTACTTACTTTACGCTATTGGAGAAATTATACTTGTGGTTTTGGTATGTTAATTACACTTCAAATTATTAACCGTTACAAAGCGTAGCCTTCAACATATATCTAAAATGTATATCCAATCCTGAGATCAATAAAATCAGCTACATGGCCGTGTGTTTTTAAATTAAAGCCAGAAAAAATATGTTTATTGAAATTATAGCTGAGCCCATAACGCTGATAAACATCAGTATTAATGCGGTAATCATTAAAATAGTAAACACCCAATTGTTGACTAAAAGTCACTTTTCCTAACCAAAATTCGTGGCCAATTAAAGCGCTACCTTGAGCAAAATTAGCATTAGAACCATCAACACTAATTTGTTCTTTTATAGAGTAATCAAAAATCCATTCCGTACCAGCCGTTAATGCACTTCTTCCTCCAATCCATCTGCTATAATTGGCCATAAAGCCAAATACATAAAACTTATCTTTATCGCCAACTTCGGCATTACTCCATCCAGAAAAATGAATCAAAGATAGTCGCGTTTTGTCTTCAGGTGGTTGGCGCTCGCCAATCTTAGATAAGTTGGGATAATCAACTTCTGTTAAACTTGTGTTTACTCCTAGGCTCAAAGTAGGGAAGTTAAGCCCTTTATTAGGAGTTCTAACACCTCCATTAGAGGTATGATTGTACTTTGCTGTTAAATTTAAATTAAGTTTCTTCGTCAATCGGTAATTAATACCTAACCCAACCATAAGTGCGAAACTGAGGTCGGTACTATAGGATTCATTATTTGGGTTGGTGTCTTCATCAAAGGGGTTGTTCAGGTACGCGGCACCTATACCCATTCTTAAAAACAAATTGGTACGCTTTTGAGTTCTAAAGTAAGGTTCTACATAGCCCATTGCTAGCAAACCTTGGCCTAGAATATCAGGATTATCCCAATTCCAATACGATATATTTACACCAACTTTAGGGAAACAATTACAAAAATCCCATGCTTTTTGTGTGAGTAAAAGTTGGCTCCAATTGACACTAACTGCAGAGGGATAAGCATCGTCAATATTTCTTAAAGATTTGGTATGCTTTAAAAGAAAGCCATAATCAAAATTTAAGCCTATAAAGGTAGGTCTGCTTTCTATAAATGTAGAATCTTGTTGGGCGTTTAAACTCATCAAAATAAAAACACAAATAAAACAGCTTAATTTTTTTTTCATCTAGGGTTTTTAACAAAAACAGCTTTTGGTTTTATAAATATACTTTTTTTGATGCTTCCTAGAAAAGTCGTAAAGATAAAAATTAAGTTAAATTCGCCTAAATTGCACCAAAATAAGAACTAAAATCCTTTCAAAATTTAGCGTATAATCAACTTTGTGTTTTTTCGAAATCACAGCTATAGTGAAAACCATCAAAATCTATTTTAAGGTCCTTTTTAGCCGTTTTAAGACATTTTAAAATAATTAACAAATGTTGATAATTATCGGATTCAATGGGTGAAAATCTTTCAGAAACTTTTAAATTTTCTTATCTTTGATAGTACTCATAAGGGACGCGCTTGCGTCTTTTTTTATGATAATAAAATTAGGACTTAAAATTTATTCAAAATAATGAGCGAAGAGAAAAAAGAAGAATTTAATAAGGATAATTATTCAGCAGATAGTATCCAGGCTTTAGAAGGCATGGAGCATGTGCGTATGCGTCCATCTATGTATATTGGAGATACTGGGACAAGAGGTCTGCATCATTTAGTTTATGAGGTTGTAGATAACTCAATTGATGAAGCGTTAGCAGGTCATTGTAATAATATTACAGTGATTATTAACGAAGATAATTCTATTACTACTGAGGATGATGGTCGTGGTATTCCTGTAGATTTACATAAAAAAGAAGGCGTTTCTGCATTAGAGGTTGTAATGACTAAAATTGGTGCAGGTGGTAAATTCGATAAAGATTCTTATAAAGTTTCTGGTGGATTACACGGTGTTGGTGTAAGTTGTGTTAACGCATTATCAGATCATTTAACAGCTACAGTCTTTAGAAAAGGTGAAATCTGGGAGCAAGAATACGAAAAGGGGAAGCCAATGTATCCTGTGAAGAAGGTTGGTACAACTGACAAGAGAGGAACGATTGTTACTTTTAGACCAGATGCAACAATTTTTACCCAGACTTTAGAATATAACTACGATACCTTAGCGAGTCGTTTGCGTGAGTTGGCTTATCTTAATAAAGGCATTACAATTCATTTAGTTGATCAACGTCATAAAAAAGACGATGGTGAGTTTGAAGGTGAAACATTCCATTCTACTGAAGGTCTTAAGGAATTTATCCAATTCTTAGATGCAACTAGAGAGCCTTTAATAAAAGAGGTTATTGCTTTTGAAGGTGAAAAGAATGGAGTCCCTGTTGAGGTTGCTATGATTTATAATACATCGTATGCTGAAAACTTACATTCATATGTAAACAATATTAATACACATGAAGGTGGGACACATTTATCTGGTTTTCGTCGTGGTTTAACACATACGCTTAAGAAGTTTGCAGATGGCTCTGGGATGTTAGACAAATTAAAGTTTGATATTGCCGGTGATGATTTCCGTGAAGGACTTACTGCTATTATTTCGGTAAAAGTTCAAGAACCACAGTTTGAAGGGCAAACAAAAACTAAATTAGGAAACCGTGAAGTTTCAGCATCTGTTTCTCAAGCGGTTTCTGAAATGCTTACTGACTATTTAGAAGAGCACCCGGACGATGCGAAGATAATCGTTCAGAAAGTAATATTAGCAGCTCAAGCACGTCATGCAGCACAGAAAGCACGTGAAATGGTTCAGCGTAAAACGGTAATGAGCATTGGTGGTTTACCTGGTAAATTATCTGATTGCTCAGAACAAGATCCTGCAAAATGCGAAATTTATCTAGTCGAGGGAGATTCGGCAGGTGGAACAGCAAAAATGGGACGTGATAGAGCGTTTCAAGCTATTTTACCATTAAGAGGTAAGATTCTTAATGTAGAAAAGGCAATGACTCATAAGGTCTTTGAGAACGAAGAAATAAAAAATATATTTACAGCTCTAGGTGTAACTATCGGAACTGAAGAAGATAGTAAAGCTTTGAATCTTTCTAAATTAAGATACCATAAAATTGTAATTATGTGTGATGCCGATATAGATGGTTCTCACATTGAAACATTAATTCTAACATTCTTTTTTAGATATATGAAGGAGTTAATAGAAAATGGTCATATTTATATAGCAACACCACCTTTATTTTTAGTTAAAAAAGGAGCGAAAAAAGAATATGCTTGGAATGACGAGGAGCGTATGGCATTACAACAGCAATTTGGTGATGGAGCAAAGATTCAACGTTATAAAGGTCTTGGTGAAATGAATGCTGTACAGCTTTGGGATACAACTATGAATCCTGAGTTTAGAACATTACGCCAAATAGTTATTGATAATGGAGTAGAGGCAGATCGTGTATTCTCAATGTTAATGGGTGATGAAGTGCCACCACGTAGAGCATTTATTGAGAAGAATGCTATTTATGCTAATATTGATGCATAATTAGTTTTATCAACTAAAAAAAGGCTGTTTAATTCATTTTAAACAGCCTCTTTTTTGTTATCTAGAATTGATTTTCATTTTTTATTATTAAAACAAGCCCAACCTTACACTTGGAGTATTTATGCGAACACGCGTTTTAAAGTTATTTCTATTTGGGTATCTTTCATAATAATAGGTGCGATATTCATAATGGTAATAAGAAGCATGGTGGTAGTAGTAATCACTATGATGACATTGATGGTTGCAGTGTTGGTAATGACTAGCATAAGCCTCTTTCTTCATTCTAATATAGGCTTTATAAGCTTTTTTGTCTTTTTGCTTTAGATGCTTTTCATATGCCTTTTGTTCGTCCCAAAAAGCTTTGTCTTCCGCTTTAGTTTCTGTGCTAAATTCTTGTTCATATTTAGCATCTTCAACAGCTCTTTTTTGATAATACGATTTCTTATCTACTTCTTTTTCTTTTTTTGGGTCAGTTTTTTGAGCGTAGGTTTTTGACGAAAAGCCTATCACTATAATAAGCGCTAAAATTTTTAATGCGTTCATAACGTTTTGTTTTAATCTTATTAATTCACTTAATAAGTGGTTACAGTAATAAGACACCTAAAGAGTTATTTACCCTATAGCTTTTTAACTTTAATTTTAAAATAATAGTTACAGTTGGCAAAGTCTTAAAAGCAAAAAAGCCATCTAAAATTTAGACAGCTTTTTCCTGATTAATAGCATGTCCTTTTTATTCAATAAAAAGGATATCATAATTTCAAAGGCTGGATTCCTAAAAAAAAACAGCTATTTGAATGTGGGTGATTTTAAAAGTCAAAACCTAAAGATAATTGTAAGACTCTATTCTTAGGACTCCCTTCATCGTAAATATCGCCTAAACCTAAATGGTACCTTACACCCAGGCTAATACCAGAATCTGTTTTAAATCCAACTCCAAAATTGACACCATAGTCAAAATTATTAGGATCAAATTCTTGTTCGGTATCAAATAGGTTAAAGTTACTATCAAATTCTTCCTTATGAGAAATTGCTAATCCAATTTGTGGGCCTGCTTCTAAAAAGAAATTCTGAGTAGGGTAGAGCCTTAAGGATAGAGGTAAATTAATATAATTCAATTTCTGTGTGAATGTGCCACCGTCATCTTCAATCTCGTAACCTTGTTGTGAGTATAATAATTCTATTTGCAGTGCGATACGTTCGGCTAAGAAAGATTCACCATAAAATCCAACATGAAAGCCTTGACGTTGACCTGTTTCGGTATCACCGTCAAAACTTACAGCGGCTAAATTATAGCCAAATTTGATACCGGTCTTAGATTTGTTAGTGGCTGTATCTTGCGCATTCGCAACAAGAAAAATACAAACTGTAGTTATTAATGTAAAAATTTTAGTTTTCATTGTGTTTGAGGTTTGAGTTAATAATGACTATTTTTATTTGCCGCCATTGGCTCGCAGATCTGCGATGCATTGTACATCTAATTGTGGTACTGAAGACATGTTTACCATAGCATCTATTCCTGCTGAAGATTCTATTGCCCAGAACATAAGACAGGTTTCTACATCGCAATGTTTGGGATGAGCCAAGTCTTCATGGTCTTCAACCATTGGGGATCCTAAATCTGTTAAGCCTAAGATATGGCCAAATTCATGATTAATTACTGTGGTTTCTAGCAAGGTTCTATCGGGTTCAAAAGTACTGTTACTTAGCTCTTGAATGGTCTCTTCAAAAATAACGAAAGACGTATTCCAATACGCCGTTCCAAGTACAGAATTAGTACTAGAATCTTGATCTGATCTACCATCGGTAAATAAGACCCAAACTGCAATCTGGTCTTCAGAATTATAATTCTGTCGTAATTCCCTTTCAATATCTGCTATAGCGGCTATTGAATAAACGTCATTTCCTCTTGAGGGAATAGCTCTTTTTTCGACAAGAATACCATTTGGTTTAAAAGTTCTATCTGTTAAGAACGATACAAAATTAGTGATAGTTGCTTGTGAAGGTTCATAGCCTTCTACATAAACCACTTCAATAACCATACTTTTAAATAGCGCATCAGACAATAAGTCGTTTGCAGAAAAACCAACAGTTTCTCTATTGTTATTTTTATTTAAGGTATTATCGTTATTTTCTGAATTTTCCTTAGAACAGCCCAAGAAAATAATCAAACTGAAAAGGGTAAATAAAAATCTATGTTTCATCTTTTTTAATTTTCTTAAAAACAGCCGCTAAATTTTAGCGACCGCTTTACCATAACATTCTAAACTAACGTTTGTCTAGTTCTATATCTGGGCTAAAACTAGAGTTGCTGCTGCATTAGTCGTACTCTGTAATGCTATTGAATTTTCAGAATAACTAGTAACTTCCCATGTACTGTTTAATAATTCAAAAGTAGCATTTCCTGAGAATGATAATGTTAAGAATACCTCTAATTCCGACGCTACTTCATATGTGCCTTCTACATCTGCAATAGTTGAATTCACAGTGTTTTCTGCTCTTACTGATAAGTCATTAGCAAAATCTATAGTAAACTCAGCGTAACCATTGGCCGTATCTACACCTGCTGTTACAAAGGCATCAACAACAAATAAACCTTCTACTAAAATAGCTTCTAAATTGTCAGCACTTTCTTCTGCTTCGTCTTCGGTATCTTCAGTAGCAAGACACTCTGTGATTTGGATTTGTAAATCTGCGTCGCTAGTAATCTCAACAACAGTTTCACTATTTAGTGTTGCTGTAATAGGATAGTTAACAGCGAATAATTCATCTTCATTAAAATTAGTCATATAGTTAAACAGTTGTTGTTCAGATTCAAGAACAACACTACCAGTTTGTTCTGCACTAGCATTATAAGTTAGTATAGTAATAGGAAAATTAATATCTAAACAAGTGATAGTATCTTCAGCTTCATTTTCAGCTTGTTCGCAGGCTTCAAATAGGGCATTAAACTCAGATTGATTGATTACCTGTAATTCGGTATAGTTACTTAACATAACATTTAAAGGAAATTGAAACTGAATTGAATCATCATCATTAGTAAATTCTCCTATAATGTCTAAAACTAAAGTATAATCAGATTCGCTCAGGATAGTAACTTGTGTGTTGTTTATTGTTGCTATTACGGGCAATAGAATAGATGAGCAAGATATACCATCTAAAAAGTCATCAAAACTACCGTCATACATTGCAGAACGTTGTAGATTACTTGCGGTAACTGAATTCGCAGAATTTGCGTTTGGATTTGTTCCGTTTTCGTTATCTATTTCGTCCTGGCATGAGGTGAAAGTGAAAACAGACATTATTAATAAGACTGTTAAAAATTTTAAATTTTTCATAATTTGTGATTTTAGGGTTAACATGTTTTAAATTAGTTTGCGATTTTTACGCTTTCTGTATTTAAGACCCTTTTAAACTATTTTACCCTATGGTTTTTTTAAATTAATTTAATATTTGTTATTAAACAATTGAAAATCAATATAATAATACTGAATATTTTATTTATACCTTTGTATAAAGATTGTAGAAATAAGACTGGTAATAAGACTATATGAGTAACTCCAAGCCAAAACTTTGTGAAGAATCACACTTTAATTCTTTTTATTTAGAACATATTCAGGCTGTAAATAATTTTGCGTTTTACAAATGTGGTGATAAAGCTGCTTCCTTGGATTATGTTCAAGATGCTTTTGCCAAAATTTGGGAGAACTGCGCGGCCATCGATTTTGCCAAAGCAAAGACGTATCTTTTTACAACAGTTAATAACTTATTCTTGAATACCGTGAGACACCAAAAAGTGGTATTATCGTATGCTAAAGCGTCTCCTTATTTAGATAGGACGAACCAAAATCCGCAATATTTATTAGAAGAAGAAGAATTTAAAACGAAGTTACAAGCAGTAATTGCCGATTTAAGCCAAGACCAGCGCGAAGTATTTTTATTAAATAGGATCGAAGATAAAAAATATAGAGAAATAGCAGAGCTACTCGATATTTCTCAAAAAACAGTTGAAAAAAGAATGTCTGGTGCTCTTAAAATATTAAGAGAAAAGATTAAAGAAGTGAAAATTTAATTTTTTTATAGAGGTGAGTAGTTAGTTGCCTATAATTTGTTTGTGTAGTATTTTGTCTTTATCAATTTTACGACACTCAAAACCCTCCTTCCATTTAATATCTGCCAAATATTCCTTGCAGTTTTCTGATCGGTTTTAAACCGATCAGAAAACCCTCGAAGATTTTGTTCTATAAAAACGGTCATAATAATATTATCTTTAACTACTTTGAAAGTATAAATCGAGGTAGTGGATTTTATTTTTTTAATTAAGTCGTAGGGTAAAATTATAATTAAGTGTCTTAAAGTTGAATAGTACGAAAAATGGAAACAGAAAATGACATATTAAAATGGTTTAACGGAGAGATGTCTACCGAGGACTTTAAAAAATTACATCCTAATGAAGACTTTTCTGTTTTAGAGAAGTTGGGTTTCTATACCAAACAATTTGATGTGCCAAACATTAATGCGCAAGAAGCTTTTGAAGATTTTAAAGTAAAACACTTTAAAAAAGAAGAGACAAAGGTACTTTCGCTAAACTTTAAATCGTTTCTAAAAATTGCTGCGATATTGTTGATTATGTTAACCTCATCTTATTTTGTGTTTTTTAATAATACAAGGTCCTATGCGACTAAAATTGCACAAACAGAAACCTTAACCTTACCAGACAACTCTCAAGTAATCTTAAATGCTAAGTCTAGTTTGTCATTCAGCAAAAAGAATTGGAGGAGCAATAGAACCCTAAATTTAGACGGTGAAGCTTATTTTATGGTGTCTAAAGGAGAGAAGTTTACAGTGAATACAGATGCGGGTTCTGTTCAAGTATTAGGAACGCAGTTCAATATAAAAGAACGTAAAAACTATTTTGAAGTCAAGTGCTATGAAGGCTCTGTAAGTGTTACACAAAACGGTAAAACAACGCTATTAACACTAGGTAAAACCTTTAGGGTTGTAAATGGTGATATAGTTAATATCAAAGATTTTAACATTAAAAATCCAGCTTGGCTGACACAAGAATCAACCTTTGAGAATGTGCCGTTATGGCAAGTGATTGACGAATTAGAAATTCAGTACGACATGACCATTACAGCAAAAAGTATCGATACTTCTAAATTGTTTTCGGGCAGTTTTACACACACAGATCAAAATATAGCCTTGCAATCTGTTACAATTCCTTTAAATATCAATTATGAAATAATTGATAAGCAAGTTGAGTTTTATAGCTATGAATCTAACTAAATCACTAAAGCTTTTTATCTTTTTCACTTTATGTTCTGTGCTAGCAATAGCTCAGGAGAAGCAGCAGCTTATTAATGTTATAGGTGTTTTGGAAAATAGATTTGAAGTTAAGTTTTCGTATGCTGTAAAAGATGTTGAAGCTATTATGGTGCATAAGCCAGATGAAGAGGATTCGCTTAAGTCTATAATAGAGAACCTAAATAATACAACGTTATTGAACTTCAAGTTTTTGACCGAACGCTATATTACCATCTCTATCATTGACAAAACTATTGATATTTGTGGTGTTTTATTGTCAGAAGATAAAATACCACTTTCCGGAGCTTCAATAGTTGTAAACAACACAGTAAAAGGTGCTATTTCAGCTGGTAATGGTGCGTTTGCGATGGGTGATGTTCCTGTTAACGCGACAATAACAATCTCTTTTTTAGGTTTTGAAAACTTATCAATTAGGGCCTTGGAACTTTGGAAGAATGAATCTTGTAAAACACTGATAGTTGAGGAAAAAGCCGAAGTCCTTAATCAAATTCTAATTACTAAATTTTTAACCACAGGTATTCAAAAACGAATTGACGGAAGTACAATTTTAAATACAGAAAAATTTGGAATTCTTCCGGGTCTTATTGAGCCGGATATTTTACAATCGATACAAGCACTTCCTGGTGTTGAAAGTGTTAACGAAAGTATTGCCAATATTAATGTTCGTGGTGGTACTAATGATCAAAATCTCATCGTATGGGATAATATAAAGATGTATCATTCAGGTCATTTCTTTGGCCTTATTTCAGC
>NZ_DEXW01000027.1:14429-15138 GCF_002364335.1 Winogradskyella sp. UBA3174
GGTTTTGGTGCCAATTTAATCCATGCGGATGTGTTTTTGGAAATTCCGATCAGTAAAAAAATCGCTGTACATGTTTCAGGAAGACGTTCTTTTTCAGATATATTACCTTCACCAACTTACGATAATTATTTTGAACGAAGTTTTCAGGATAGCGAACTGACTACGAATAGCCAAAACATTAATGAGAGTAATCAATCTTCAGATTTTTTCTTTTATGATTATACGGCAAAATTACTTTATGACTTAAACGAAAATCATAAGTTTCGGGCAAACGTTATTGGGATTTATAATAATCTGGATTATACAGAAACATTTACAAATAATCAGAATGAAACAGAATCTAAAACAAGCAATTTACAGCAAAAAAATATAGGCTTTGGTGGTAGTTGGATTGCCAAATGGGACACTAAATTTACAACAGATTTAAGTACCTATTATTGCAAATATAATGTCGATGCTATTGACTTTAGGGTACAAACCGATCAAAAATTAACACAATCCAATGAAGTAATTGAGACTGGTTTAAAGTTGAAAACCAATTATAAAATCAATAGTAAGTTTAATCTTTTAGGCGGTTACCAATTTACAGAAGTGGGAATTTTAAATGCAACAACTGTTAGCGCTCCATCATTTAATAGGGTGAAAAAGGATGTGCTTTTAAATCATGCTGTTTTTAGTGAGGTAGAATTTAACAACGGAAATACCTATG
>NZ_DEXW01000027.1:15361-18363 GCF_002364335.1 Winogradskyella sp. UBA3174
ATTTCAAAAAGTAAGCAAGTCTCGTTCGGGACGGAATATAGTCGTAACAATTTTGTTATTGACGTAGAGGGTTTTTATAAACATGTGGACGGTATAACGGTTTCCAATCAGGGATTTTATAATAACTTTCAGTTTATTAATGCCATAGGAAGCTATGATGTAAAGGGGGCTGAGTTAATAATTAATAAAACGGCACAGCGTTACAGTACATGGTTAAGTTATACATACAGTGTAAACGATTATGATTTTGAAACGCTAACCCCTTCCGTATTTCCCAATAATGTAGATATTAGGCATTCTCTGTCATTGGCGTTTAATTATAATCTCTTAGATGACTTGGAGATTTCCGTTGGTAGCATCTGGCGTTCTGGACAGCCATTTACAAAACCGGTTGAAGGCAATGAAACTGTAAGAAATGGCAATAATACATTTGTGAATTACGACACACCCAACAGTGAAAATCTTGACACTTTTGTGCGTTTGGACGCGTCATTAAGTTATAAATTTGAACTCATTAAGAATGCACAATCTTCATTGCGGATTGGCGTGATAAATTTGTTGAATAGAGAAAACAACATCAATACTTATTACGAAGTCGATCCAAATGATACTAATTTGGCGATAAAAATTGAAAACAAATCCTTAGGATTAACACCTAATGTAAGTCTAAGATTTAGCTTCTAAAACACCGATTAAAAACAAATAAAATCGACAAAACGTATTTATAAGCTATATTTTGTTATATTCGCTTAACCTATATTTAAAATAAAAATGAAAAAATTCGCCCTAATTACCCTGTTTTCTTTAGTAGCATTTTTATCTAAAGCTCAGAATGATTTTGATGTATTGCTTGCGGCAGGTGTGGATGATGCACAGCGTTTCGCTAACGATTATCTTGCTCCTGGTACTAATGGTCTAATGCATAGTATGAATGCAAATTGGTTTAATTCTGCAAATGCGAAACCCTTAGGAGGCTTCGAAATCTCAATTATTGCTAGTGCTGCTATGATTAATGACGAACAAAAGATGTTTACTTTAAATACAGCTGATTATAATAACGTTCAGTTTGTGCAAGGACCAAGCTCTCAAATGGTTTCATCTGTGTTAGGTGAAAATGATCCTGCGATATTTGTAGAAGTAGAATATGATGACCCTATTTTCGGAACTCAGACGACGCAATTTGAATTACCAGATGGTATTGGTTCAAAAAGTTACAATTTACTTCCAACCGCTTTTATACAAGGTGCTGTAGGTATTGGTAGTGGTATAGAATTAAAAGCACGTTTTGTTCCTGAAATAAAAACCAATGAGGTTAGTTTGAGTATGTATGGAGCAGGTTTGCAGCTAGAATTTACACAGTGGTTACCTGCAGATAAAATTTGGCCTGTGGCCATATCTGGTTTAGTAGCTTATAATCATATAAATGGTTCTTATGATGTTACTGAGTCATCTGGAATTGAAGGAGATAATCAGCGCTTAGAAAATAACACCAATACATGGTTATTTCAATTAGTAGCGTCTACTAAATTGCCAATAATAAACTTTTATGGTGGTCTAGGTTATATAACAGGAAAATCAGAATCTGATTTATTAGGAAATTATCGAGTTACAGATGGTATTTTAACAACAGAAACTATTACAGATCCGTTTTCAGTATCAAGTGAGGTCTCTGCCTTAAGAGGAACTATTGGTACTAAGCTTAAATTAGGATTTTTTAGATTCAATGCAGAGTATCACCTATCGGAATTCAACGCTTTTTCTTTAGGTGTCAATTTCGGTTTTAGATAATTCATCTAATACCTTTTTAAAATATTAAAAAGCATAAAATTTACGCTTGTGGTTTTTTCGTTTACAGCAAATTTATTTATAATTTTTAGTCATTTTAACAAGGTTGTTTTACATTAAGAAAACATAAAAAGCGAGGGTAACTGTAGTTGATTCAGGAGAAGTAAGAGCGAGTTGTGCAGAATATATTCCAATAAAAATTTTGCTTTAGAAATCATAATACAAGATGTTAAATCATATTACTTCAAAAAAAGAGATGATATTTTTTGATTAAAAAAAATTAGAACAGTATTATGTTAAACTATTTGGACATAACTCGGATTTTATAGCGAGGTAACCTTCAAAGAATCTGAAATGGGTGATGTTGGGTGAATATGTATTCTGTATACGCAAGTGAGGGTATATTAAAAGGGGAGTATCAGATTCGTTTTAAAGAGGTGTCAGTTTTACGGTAGTCTCTTATTTTATTTCCGAATACGATGATATAAGTCATGGAATTTTAAGCTTAAAGCCTTAAATTTGTGATTGATGTTTAAAATTATAAAATAAATTAATATGAAAGTAACCGTAGTTGGCGCTGGTGCAGTTGGCGCAAGTTGTGCAGAGTATATAGCGATTAAAAATTTTGCCTCAGAAGTCGTAATATTAGATATAAAAGAAGGCTATGCTGAAGGTAAAGCAATGGATTTAATGCAATGTGCTTCTCTTAATGGTTTTGATACCAAAATAACAGGAAGTACTAGCGATTATTCTAAAACAGCTAATAGTGATATTTGTGTAATTACATCTGGTATTCCTCGTAAACCAGGAATGACAAGAGAAGAGCTTATTGGTATTAATGCAGGTATTGTAAAAACGGTATCTACTAGTTTAGTTGAACATTCTCCAAATACAATCATAATAGTAGTAAGTAATCCTATGGATACTATGACTTACTTAGTTCATAAAACAGTAAACCTTCCAAAAAATAGAATTATAGGAATGGGTGGCGCATTAGATTCTGCACGTTTCAAATACAGATTAGCGGAAGCTTTAGAGGCTCCAATTAGTGATGTTGATGGTATGGTGATTGGTGGACATAGCGATAAAGGGATGGTTCCATTAACGTCTCATGCCACAAGAAATAGTATAAGAGTATCTGAGTTCTTATCAGAAGAGCGTTTAAATCAGGTAAAAGAAGACACCAAAGTTGGTGGAGCAACATTAACAAAGTTATT
>NZ_DEXW01000024.1 GCF_002364335.1 Winogradskyella sp. UBA3174
AACTATAAAGCAATATGGTCTGGGGGAATTAATAGTGGTGGTGCAATTTCAACTTCTTTTACTCAAGCTTCCGGCCCAAGAACTAAATTAGAATCAAGTAAAATATAAATTAGGAAAATTATGGCACAAAATAAAACATTAACAGAGGAACAAACAGTAAGTAGGTTTAATAGACCTGTACCGGGTCACTCTTTAACTGATACTCCAAAAAGTAAACCTTACGAAAATCCTTCAATGTTTTCAGACCCCGATGATGCTGTAGATTTTATTGTTGATAAACTTAATAAACCTGCAAATTCAGCACGATTTCAAAAATTAATGTTTGCAGGAATGAGCGTAGAAGAAATAACTAATACAATTGCTTTAGGCGGATTTACTGGTGGGGTAATAACACCCGATATAGCAGAAATTATTAAACCCCCTATTGCTATGGTGCTAATTAATATGGCGTTAGAAGCAGATATACCTGTTAAAATTTTTGCAGGAGATACAAGTATTGATGAGGCTAGTGGTATGGATGATGAAACAACTATGCGTATGATGGCTGATAGAAATCCAGAACAATTAAAAATGATGCTACAAGAAATAGCGGCAGAACAAGAGCATAGAAAAGGTAACAACGCAAAAGTAGTAGAAGGACAGGAATCTCAAGGAGGATTTATGAATATGCCACAACAAGAACAAGTTAGGGAGGAAATATAGTATGGGCGGAGCAATACCTTTATTAGTTTCTTTTGGGACAGGATTAGTTAGTCGTTATAACCAAAGAAAAAAAGCTGAAAGTAAATCTGAGTATGACCAGATTTTGTTAGACGCAAAAAATGACCAAGAATCAAAGCTATTAACAGAAGAACGTGATTACCAATTTAATTTAGCTAACACCGCAAATCAGCAAGATATTAATGATACTTTAGCTGAACGAAATTTTGAGATGGGTAAACTAGCTAAACAAAATGAGTATGCAATAGGTTTACAAGAATCAAAAGTTACTCAAGCAAACTTAGACAGACTACAAAAATTAGCAGATGATAAAAGTTTATTAAAATACGGAGATACTCTAGCAAGTGCGGCAAATGCAATATCTGAATTAAATGGGCATGAAGTATTTGGTACTGGAAATAATTCTTTTAAATTAAATCAATACCCGTCTGCTGATGGTAATCCAGAGGTAGGCCCAGAATGGGATGCTAAAAAAATGGAAGATTTAAACAGCTTAATAAGTATTCCCGGATTTAAAGATAGAGTTTTAGCTATGGATGATACTTCTTTAGCTAGTTTTCAAACTTACGCAACAAATCTTTTTAGTAAATATCGTGTTAGTAACGCTAAAAGAAATGAAACAAATGGTGAGTATCTTGCATTTGCTCGTATCAAACCAAATAAAAATGGTAAAGGTAGTTTTCAAAATTTATTTAATACAGATAAATACCCCGCAATTTTAGGAATAAATGAAGCTCATCAAAATTCTACTAATTATATTAAGTCTTTAGCTTATGAAGATGTTAAAAAAAATTATAGTAATATATCTGATGTACTAATGAAATCAGATGAAGAGGGTACTTATGATTATGTTTTACCATTAGATGATATAAAAACATTATATCCAAATATGCCTTTAGAAGATGTTTTTGCAGCGGCTCAAATAGTTGCAACCTATAACCCCGAACTAGCAACGGGTGATAATGCAATGAATAGAAATATGGAGGTAATCTATAATTTAAAAAATAGACCTACTGATTTATTTGCGGCTAAACTAGCAAATACATATGACAGGACAGGTGCTACAAGTGATGGTGTAAAACTATTAAATTTTTGGAACAGCAACCCAGAAGCATATGGAACAAAAGATGGTTATGTAATGCAAGAGAATGGTAGTATGTTTTTTGAAGGAGTAGACCACGAGGCAAGATTAGATAGTTTAGCTTTAGGTGTTCTTCCTTCATTAATAGGTGATAATGACCCTAATTATGTTTCTGTTTTAGACAGTGAAACGGGAGCAGAAGATGCACAAAAAAGACTTGTATCGGGAGAGGCAACAACTATAGGAGAAATAAAAAGTACTGCTACACAAGGAATAAATGCTATAAATATTATGAATAATATTTTAACTACTTATGACCCTAGACGTGGAGGTTCACCATTAACAGGTGGTATGCTAGATTTAGCAATATTTATAGAGGGTTTTCAATCTCAAATTGGTTTAATTGGTGAATCTCTTTCATCAAAAGACGCTAATTCTTTTTTACAATCAGTATATGTAGATAATAAACTAACTGCAAAAACACGAGAAGCAATAAGTACATTTAAGTACAAGGGCGAAACAAAAAATGTAATAGATTCTTTGTTTCAAGAAGATGATTTTGCTTTACAAATAGAAGCACAAAGAAAATTTTTTGCTACTTCATTAAATTACAGTGTGTCAATGATTTTACAAGGTGGTACAGGCGGTAAAACAATATCTGATACGGATTATCAAATCATGGAAAAATCAATGTACAATGGTTTGTTTACTTCTAAAGGATTAAATAAATCGGCATTAGAAGCAATATTTAAAACAGTACGTTTACCCAGTATAATTGCACAATATAAAACAGATTTAGATAACATTAATGCAATACAAAATATGCAAGCAGCGGTTAAGTATGAAAGATTAATTAATTATGATGGCATACAAACATATAAGCAATTAACTAAACAATTAAATGGCTACTCTGGTACAGATGCTGAAGTTGGAAGTAAAAAAGATGATTATTTTCAAGGTAATGCTTATCTAGGTAAATCAGAAATGGGTTACCCTAGAATGGAAAAAGTAGACAATAAATCTGTTGTTTATGTATCATATACAAATGGTACAAAAATGCCTATGCGATATGAAGATGTAGAAAACTATTATCGTAATTTTGCAAGCGGTATATCAAAGGATTCTTACCTAGAGTTTGAAAATGAAATATTTGATACTTACAGAGAATACTTTAGTGAAACATTAAATGCTGATGCAGGAAATGAAATAATAGTTAAAGATGTTTGGAAAGAAACTCAAGGAATTAACCCCGACAAATTACCATAATAATAAGGATAATTAAATGGCTACTGTAGAAGAACAGACAAACGAACTACTAGAAAATCCTAACCCTAATATACTAGAGGGAGATGCCTTTCGTAAAAGTGCTTTTGATGGAGGCTCTGCTATCTACCCTTATGGAAAAGATGGTCAAAAAGTTTATTTAAATGACCCAAACTTACAAGATGAGTTTAAAGAAGATTTATTTCAAAAACATTTAGAACTTAGTGTTCCTAAAGAGGTAGCAGCAGACCCTTTTGAAAACGTAGAAAGTTTAGAAGATATTGGTGAAATATATACTAGTCAAGTAGCTGAAAAAACAAGAGGTGAGATAGCTATATTTGGAGAGCCAAAATATGTTAATAAATTTAACAACAACCAAGTACAAGTTCTACGAAAAAACGGAATTAAACAAAGTACTGTACAAAAATTAATTGATAGCAATTTTGCTTTACCTTTTGATAGAGAGACAGGTGCTGTTTCAGATGCGGATAAAACAATAGGTATGTTTAGTATGCTTGATGGTTTGTATGATAATTATGTTGCCAGTTTACCTAATCTTATAACAGGTAATGCTATGAAAAATAGCAAACAACGACTAGATGCTATTAACACAGCTATAGAAGGAAATGAAGATGAATTAAGTTGGCAGTATGGATGGGTAAAAAATAAAAGTTTAGAAGAGTTAGATATCATGAGAGGACAAGAACAAGCACAGCTTGAAATGTTTTCTGGTGATAAAATACCTACATCGACAGAGTGGTGGCAAAATAGAATACGAAAACAAATAGGTGTTGAAGTACCTTTAACTGTTTTAGAAGAATTAAAAAAAGATGCAGGTGGTTTTGCAACTAAAACTACTGGGTATGTAGTAGACTTTGCTCCTATAGCGGGAGTTCTTAGTTTTAGTATGTATAAAAATGCTATAACAAAATACGCAGGATTTGCGGCTTGGGCTAAAACATTTAAAAAAACTAAAGCCTATAAAGATGGTATGTCCGAAGATGATTTAGTTAATACTTTTATAAAAGAAAAGTATCCTGCTATGGATACTGCTAATGCTACACAATCAAATTGGTTTACTAGATTTTTTAATAAATCACAAGTACAAACCGGTATTCAAATTCGTACTTCAAAAGAATTTATAGAAAAGTCTAAAAATATAGCCGATGATATTATGGAAGCAAATACAAATTATCAAAAAGGTATAATAAATTTTGACAATGGAAAGATAGATAAACAAGCATTAATTCGATTACACGATAAAGCTAGAGATTTAAAATTTAAACAACTTAGTTATTCTTTTAAAGGTATACCTAATCTATTTAAACAAGATGCGGCAATGGAATTAGGATTTGCAGCGGGTGCTGTATCTTTAGCTCAAGTAGCAGGTGAACAGTATGAGTTTTTAGGTGGAATGTTAGGTGGATTTGGAACTGGACTAGGCGGTAATTGGGTTGTAGGAGTAGGAACAACTGGCTATCATGGTGTAGCTTCATTTTTAGATATATTTTCTAAAGGAATTAGAAATGGTGCTTTAGGTTTTGAAGGTGATGTTATGCGATTAAAACCAGAAATTTTGCGTAGTACAAAAGTTTGGGATAAAAAATCAAATGCTTTTCGTGAAATAAGTTGGGCAGAGTATAATCAATTTGAAAAATTTGCTTATAAGTTAAACGAGGGTGGCCCAGATGTAATGAAACATATTAAAGCTAATATAGAAAACTATAATGTGTTAGTTGAAAAGCTAGGAAAAAATATAGGTGAAGAAAATGTTCATATACTCCACGAACAATTTGCATTAATTGCTATGATGGGGCCAATGATGGCGGCTAGGGATGCGGCAAAAGTTTCTAATACAAGTGTATCATCATTATTTGATGTTGCTAATCCAGAATTTTTACAAAGCTTACAGCGTCACCAGTATATGCTAGGAGCTTTACAAGAAACTTTAGAGAGCGTATCAAATAAATCTATAAGGGGTGATGTAGGTACAGCAGGTGGCCCAATACAAGAAGAATTTAAAACAATGCAAAAAGCTATATCCGATTTTGCTAATCAAAATACAATAGATACAACAAAAGAATTTGAAACATTACTTAGTGATAGTAAAAGATTTTTTGAAAGTATAGGAGATGTAAGTCACCCTATGTGGGATGATTCAGAATTAATATATCAAAACTTAGATAGAATGGATAATTTTTTTAAGTTTGTAGAAAACGACCCTATTCTTAGTACAATGATTAATAGAAAAGAATACGATGGTATGGTTGATGATATAATGTTTTACCGAGAAGGAGTTGATGTAATTAACTCACAGATAACTTCAGCAATAAAAAATGTAGAAAAATCTACCTTACCCGAGTCTAGAAATTTAGAACAGATGTCTAATTGGCTAGCAAAGTCTTTAGTAATGAATGAGAGATTACATTACAAGCAAGCAAACGTACCATTTAAAGAACTCTATAAAAAATACAAAAATGCTGAAGTAGATGGGTTTGATTTATTTGAAAATTTTTGGAAAGTATATGGTAAAGATGAAAACGTATTAAATTCTATTGAAGTATTTTGGAAGGGAAATAAAAATGCCCCCCGAGAATTTAGAGAATTAAAAATAGTATTTGATGAAGCAGCAGAAAGACAAATACGAAAAATGCATGTTCTAGATAAAACCCCTTCTTACTTAGATAGTTTATCACCTAATTTAAAAAAACTTGAGTACGATAAATGGTTTAAAGAAAAACGATTTGCTTTAGCTGAACAGCTAGGTGTTAATCCAAGTACAATTGACAATATGACAATGTTTGAGTGGCTTCGTTCAAGTGTAAAAACTGCCGATGGTAAAAGCGTAGAATTATTATTTAATATTCAAGAGTTAAATAAATTGCGTGGAGGTCTTCAACGAGTTGAATTTGCTCTTTCTAAAAAAGGTGACCCGGCGGCAGGAACATTTGCTAATCTGTTTGATAATTCAGAACAGCTTATAGATGACTTAGCATTAAAATACAAAGATGTTTACCCTAATTTAAACACTGAATTAAAAGATGCTAGAGAAATTTATAAGTATACTTACGCTAATAGATACTTAGATAAAGAATCTGACATAGCAAGGATTGGTGCAAACTGGATAGCCTATTCACAACTAGGTAAAGAATTTACACTTGGGCCATACACGCCTAGTGGAAAAACATTTAAAACACACCCTACAAAATGGATAGATTTTAATAAAGTTAAAAAAAATCCAGAGTTATTTCGTGACCAAATAGCGATGAACATTGGTGACTATGTTCAAGGTCAAGGATATGTTATTAATCCCGGAAGTGAAGGGTGGTTAATGTGGCAAGCCTACGCAACCCGATTAATTGATGATTCAATTGCAAAAGAAATACAAAAAAATTCTGCTAAGTTTTTAAATGGAACCTACAGAATTTTAGATGGAGAAATAACAGACAAATCTGGTCAAGCTGTAAATACTTTTCACGATTTATATAGAATGGCTGACAAGCTATCTTTTGATGTTAAAGGAGGAGGAAAAATACAGTTATACAATGTTGATAAATTAGTTAATAATGAAAAAGGTTTAATAGAAGCTCTTGCTAAAAATAAACCATTAGAGAAAAAAATGAATACTCTAAAAAATGACCTAGTATCCAAAGCTAGTACACAAGGGGCTATAATAAAAAAAAGAAACTCACAAGCAGAGAGGGCTATATTAGACCAAGTAGGAAAACTAAATAAAGGATTAAATAATACAGAATCTTTTGTTGAAAATTTTATTGGTAAAGGAGGAGCAACCCAGACTGGACTTGAACTAAATTTATTAGGCGAAGTACTTGTACAACAAGGAGTATTTAAAAATACTAAAGAATTTAAGACACAAGTAGCCAACATGGTTGGTGATTATATAACAATGAAATACGCAAGTAAAGTAGGTGGTGTATCAATAGTAAAAGGTGAATCAAAGCAAGCATCAAATTTTGATTTTGCAGGCTTTAAAGAATTTTTAGATACAAACGAACCTTCTCTTTTAAATATTTTAGATGAAGAACACTTAGGTTTCTTAAAATCATCTACCGAATTATTTTCTATTATTCAACGGGACATGCTTAAACTATCCGACAGTGAAATAAGTATGATGTATCCCGGTGGATTAACTATGCCTGCTATATTAAGTAGAATTTATGGTGTAGCTAGAGGAGTTATTGGAGTTAGATTTGTTGCATCAGAAGTAACTTTGCGTATTATGAATAAAGGCAAAGGCGATTTTATAAAAGAAATGTTAAAGAGTAAAGATGCCGCTAGAGTTATAAATGAGATAATAGAACGTGGTGCTATAGACAGTAAAATTGATAAAAATTTTAGTAGAGTTTTAACTGCCGCTTATATTGAAACAGCTATCATTGAACCCGAATCAGAAAAAATGTCTGCTCCCGGAGATAGTTTATTAAATTGGATGGGAATCCCTTTTAGTGATGCTAATGTAGGTGATGTAAAAAGAACTATAGGGGCAGCAATAAAAGCACCTGCAACATTTTTAGAAAGTAGAGATGTAGATATGTCTCAACAAGAGCAGTATCAAACTTTATTTCCAGAAGGAACTGATAGTATTAGTAAAGAAACATTTAGTGATGCATACACAAAAAATCCTGTAGAAGCAGGATTAGAGGCTCAAATGAATCGTTTACAGCAATGATAAAAGTTTGGTTTATGTTAGTGTTATTTTCTATGCCTAACGCTCCATCAGTTAAGTACAATGGATTTATATATCCTAGTGAAGAAGGGTGTCAAATAGCAAGGTATGAGTTAAT
>NZ_DEXW01000002.1:0-547 GCF_002364335.1 Winogradskyella sp. UBA3174
GAATTGGTTGGAGGCGCATTAGGAAGAATAAACTAAAAACTATATATTGAGTTATATATTTGCTATAACTTATTTAAAAAAATAAAACACAAGATTTAAAACTAATGAATAACTTAAATTTCATTGATTTATTTTCAGGAGCAGGTGGCCTTTCTGAAGGTTTTATTAAAGCTGGATTTACTCCTATTGCACATGTTGAAATTGACAAAAAAGCTTGTGAAACCCTTGAAACTAGATTAGTTTATCACAAATTAAAATCTGAAAATAGAATACAAAACTACTACGATTACATTTCAGAAAAAATGACTCGTGAAGAATTTTTAAAAGAATTTAGTAATTCTGAAATTTCAAATTCTGTCATAAACACTCCAATTGGCGGAGATAATAACAAAGTTATTTTTGAAAATATTGATAAACTTCTTAAAAAAAAGCAAGTTGACTTAATTGTTGGTGGACCTCCTTGTCAAGCTTATTCCCTTGTTGGAAGGAACAGAGATAAAGATGGGATGAAAAATGATTCTAGAAATTTTCTATATAAAGAATATGC
>NZ_DEXW01000002.1:694-2915 GCF_002364335.1 Winogradskyella sp. UBA3174
AATTTTCTATATAAAGAATATGCCAAATTCCTAATAAAATACACACCTAAAGTATTTGTTTTTGAAAATGTCATGGGATTAATAACAGCAGAAGATGGAAAGTATTTTAAAAATATGCGAGCATATTTTAAACGTTTAGGTTATGAATTAGATTATACAATTCAAAAATCCGAGCACTTTGGAGTGCTACAAAAAAGAAGACGAATTATTTTAATAGGCTGGCAAAAAGGTACTGATTTTAAATATCCTGAATTTGATGAAATCAAAGAAAAATTTACTGTAAAACAAATTCTATCTGATTTAAAAAAATTAAAACCGGGTGAACAAAATAATATTACAAAATACGCTAAACCAACAACTGCATATTTAGAGAAATTTGAATTAAGAAACGGAGTTGATTTTGTTACACAGCATATGGCTAGGCCTCATAATGACAGAGATTTAAGTATTTATAAAATTGCAATTGATAAATGGTTAAAAAAATCAGAACGATTAAAATATCCTGACTTGCCAACAGAGCTAAAAACTCATAAAAATGAAACATCATTTGTTGACAGATATAAAGTTGTTGATATCAATGGTCTTTCTCATACTATGGTTGCCCACATTGCAAAAGACGGTCATCATTATATATATCCTGACAATAAGCAAATAAGGTCTCTATCTGTCAGAGAAGCTGCTAGAATTCAATCATTTCCTGACGACTTCTTTTTTGAAGGAGGTAGAAGTGCTGCTTTTAGACAAATAGGAAATGCAGTCCCTCCTTTAATGGCTTCTACTATCGCAAAATCTATAAAAAAGTTACTATGCCAGAAGAAAAAGAAATAACAAACTCGGGCTTTTATTATATAAAACCCGCAGCTAACCATATTTTAACTATTGGAAAAGGAATAATTAAAGATTCTTACACGGCTATTCTAGAATTAGTAAAGAATTCATTCGATGCAGATGCAGATGAGGTAAGAATTAAACTAATATTCAACGACAAAGAATCTAAAATTTCGATTCAAGATAATGGTCATGGAATGACATTCGAAACTGTGACAAAGAAATGGATGGTTCCATCAACACAAGACAAGTTAAGGCAAAAAAAAAGTAAGTATAAAAAAAGACCACTTCAAGGAAGGAAAGGAATAGGTCGCTACGCTTCTTCTATTCTTGGAGAAGATTTAATGATGCTAACGACTGAAAAAGAAACTTTAGAGACCACAGAGTTACTCTTAGATTGGAAAGATTTTTATTCTGATGACAAATACTTAGAAGATGTTGATATATTAATTGAAAGCTATAAGTCTACCAATAAACCCCCAGGTACCTTTTTAACAATATCAGGTTCAAACACATGGACCGATATTGAATTAGACAGATTAATTGGCTCACTAAAAAGATTATTATCCCCTTTTGATGACATTGATAATGACTTTAGAATTTACTTATATATTAGTAAAGAAAGTAGTGATAAATATTCTTCATACTCTGAACAAATCAAACCACTTCCAATTCTTGAACATTACCATTATAGAATTTATGGTCAAGTAGATTTGCTTGAAATTAAAGATGGTGATGAAATTCTTACAGCTAAATTAACTATTGAAAACAAAAGTTTATCTAATATTTCACCTATTCAAATCGATAAAAAATTTAAATTAGAAAAAGGTCAGAAATTTTGCGGTTTACTTAATATTGATATTAGAGCATTTGATTTAGACGAAGAACTTCCTGGAATTGCTAGTGACGAATCAAAGAAATTAGTAAAAGAAATACCGGGTATTGCGGTAATTAAAGGCGGATTTAGAGTCCGTCCTTATGGAGATCTAAAAGTTGATTGGCTAAGTTTAAATGAAAGAAGGTTTAATAACCCGACATTGAGACTAAGTAATAATCAAGTTGCAGGTTATGTCACTATACTTCAAGAAGAGGAATCCAATCTAGAAGAGAAAGCTTCAAGAGAAGGTTTTAAAGAAAATGAACATTATGAAGGTTTAGTGTCAAGCATTCTAACTTGTCTATCTGTACTTGAACCTATTCGATATAAATTTAGAAAGCAACACAACAAAGGAGGACGAAAACCTAAAACCATTAACGAACAAATAAATGAAGCCTCAAGTTTTGATAAATTAAATACTCGTATTGCATCTGCTCTATCGACATCTAATGTTTCTACCACTATAACTGACCAAGTCAAAAAAATAATTCAAGAAGAGACTAAAGAAAAAGAAGA
>NZ_DEXW01000002.1:2980-5658 GCF_002364335.1 Winogradskyella sp. UBA3174
AAGAGACTAAAGAAAAAGAAGAACAATTTGAAGAAATAAAACGGACGATAGCTAAATATCAAGGTCAGGTTACTTTGGGGAAAATTATGACAGTAGTGTTCCACGAAGGTAGAAAACCACTTAATGCCCTAAAACAACATCCGAAATTCATAACAGCTTGGAGTAAAGAATTTATATCTGCTTTTAAAGGTAATGATCAACTTAAAAACGATGAGTTAAAAGAACTTTATTCGAAAATTTTAGACAGGTTAAACGACAATAAACAACAGGCTGAAATTTTTATTAATATTTTCAAAAAGCTGGAACCTCTAGCAAATAGTAAGAGATCATATCCAAAGACATTTGTTCTTTCTAAGCCAATTATTGATGCTTTCAAGCTTTTTGAAAGCGAACTAAAAGAAAAGGATATTTCATATTCAGTAACAGGAGATATTGAAACCAAATTTAAAGGTTGGGAAATCGATTTTCAAATAGCTTTTGCAAACTTAATTGAGAATAGTATACATTGGCTTCCTACTAGTAGCAGTAAAAATATTTCAGTAGTAATAAAAGATACTAGTGATAAACTAATTATTGATTACCAAGACAGTGGAACAGGGATAGATGAAGAAAATATTCAGAATCAAGATATCTTTGATCCGGGATTTTCAACTAAAGAGGAAGGCACTGGGCTAGGTCTGTCAATTGCTGGAGAATCATTCGAAAGAAATAAAGCCAAAATACGTGCAATAAGCAATAATGAAGGAGCAAATTTTATAATAGAAATTAATAAATAGTACATATGAATATACTTGTAGTAGATGATGATACCAAACAGAACAAAATCTTAAAAGATTCTATAGAATTATTTAATAAAACAAGTAATGTTCAGATAACTCTAGATGAAGCTATAACGCTGGATGATGGATTAAAAAAACTACGTAAAAACTCGTATGATGGAGCAATTGTCGACATGCGTCTTGAGCCCAATGATACTGATGGCTTAGGCAATCAGATACTTAATGAGATTAAATCAAAATTACGATTTCCTGTTCGAGTTGTATCAGGTCATTTAGGAGATTTAGAACCTGAACTTCAATCCGAAAATTACTTATTTAGATGCACTACTCGTGGTGACGAAGATTATGATGTGATTTTATCTGAATTCCAAGATATTCATTCCACGGGAATTACTGGAATCTTAAATAATAAAGGCTTAATTGAGACAAATATTAATAATATCTTTTGGAGGCATATCTCTGAAATTCTACCTGAGTTTGTGAATCATAAAAAAGCAAATCCAGACTGGGAAGTAGAAAAAGTTTTACTTAGATATATTTCTTCTCATATATTAGAATATTTAGAAATAAGTATAGATAATAATCTTGAACCAGTACATAATATTGAATTTTACATTAAACCACCTGTAAAAGAAAAGGTATTTACAGGAGATATTTTAAAAGTTGTAGGAACCAATGACTACGGAATAATCTTAACACCTGCTTGTGATTTAGCAACAGACTCAAAAAGAACAGAACCTAAAGCTGAATACGTAACTATATGCATAATAGACAAATACACAACTATAACCATGGGCAAAAATAGCGGAGATACAAGAAATTTAAAATCTAATAAAGCTGATTTAAAATTTCATTTTTTACCTGAAACAATTCTTTTTGAAGGTGGATTTATCAATTTTCAAAGAATATTAAGTGTTCCTATTAATGACATAGCAAATAAGTCAAAATTTGAAGTAGAATGCGTAATTACTAATCCATTTAGAAAAGATATAATATCTCGTTTTGGAAATTATTTTTCTAGACAAGGTCAACCTTCTTTTTAAAAAATAGGATAAATCCTAAATAAATTGGAAAAAAGAAGCAAAGAATTTTTAGAAGTAGGTTTTTATTTATCAAAGTTTGGCGAGATAAATAAAAATGAAAATTATCCTTCTCCTCCATCTCGTCTTAAAGTTGATAAATGGAATAATGCATACAGAATTTTCTATGAGAAGTTAAATGGGGGGAGAACTGTTTTAGCATTTGAACGCAGTTTGAAAAATGCTCGAGACGCTTTTGATAGTCACTTACCAAATTCGCAACGCATTGGCTGGCTGGCCGACAATAAAAAACCAAACCCTTTAGGAAAAGAATCTCAAATCGTTTTTGACAATTTGATAAATAAATCAGAAGATCAAGTATGGGAAATTATCGAAAAATATTCGGATTTAAAAGTAAAAGAATACAAGCAAATTTTTGAAGATCTTATTGCTATTCAAGAAAACGAATCTGAATATAAAACTGGGAAAACAGAAGGAGGAAAAAAAATAGTAACGTCAAGTTCATATGAGAGAAATCCTTCCGTTAGAAATGACGCAATAAAAATTCATGGTCTAAAATGCTCAGCTTGTGGTTTTAACTTTCAAAATTTTTATGGAGATTGGGGAAAAGGATTTATAGAAGTACATCACATACAGCCATTATCTGAAAACAAAGGAAAAGAAATAGAAACCAACCCAAAAACTGATTTGGAAGTTTTATGCGCGAATTGCCACAGAATGGTTCATAGAAAAAAAGGTATTACACTTTCACTCCAAGAATTAAAAGAAAAAATTAATAAGAGCATTAGTTAACTGCACTTATTGTTGACTGTATCTTACGTTTCCTTTTAATACACTTCTTAACTTAAATATTACCTAA
>NZ_DEXW01000077.1:0-6446 GCF_002364335.1 Winogradskyella sp. UBA3174
GCTGTACCTAAACAGGCACATCGTATCGCTTTCTTGTCTAAAAGTGTTTTAGTAACTCCAATTGTGGTAATTCCTAAAACAACGATTGTGATTATTAGAGCGCTATCAATTTCAAAACGCATTAAGAACATTAATCCCAAAGCGGTTTCAATAAAAGGATATATTTTTCCGTAAACAGGAACTCGTTTTGCTAATGGATCATACATACTAAAGGATTCAGGGAATCCTTTTAAGTCCAACATCTTGAAGAAACTAAATACGATATAGAATAAGCCCATAAAATCTAGCATGAAGGCATTCCAACTCCAGTTTTTATAATGTAATAATATACTTGCTGTTGCGATATAAAAGATGATCAGCAGTAATGGTTTTAATTGTTGAAATTTGCTTTTTTCATCTTCTACTGGCATAGATGATACCCCTGAAGATTCGAATACATTATTTTTTTGCTCTTCCGTTAACGTATACTTGTCTGGCAAAGCTTGTTTTAATACTTGTGTAGCGACATGCTTATCCATAGTGACTTCTGCTTCAGCTTTTTCCAGGTTTACAGTTGCATTAAACACATGGTCTATATCGTTTAAATATTTTTCTACGGAAGCCTTGCAGTTATTACAAGTCATTCCTGTTATTTTATATGTGTGTTTCATCTATTCTTGTTTTGGTAGTTTTAGTATCAATTCATTGTCTAAATTTATATCATCGATATGTCCAGCAATAGCATTATCATCTGTTTTAAAATGCATATGCATATTGGTCGTATGATGTGTAAAAACTGCTTTATGCTTTGTAGAATAAAATCCTATAATTTGAACTTGACTATTCTTCAAGTTTCCATTTAAGCCAGCTTCTGTATGTTTTTTATGATTATGTACAGTATCACCATCCTTCCAATTAATGACGTGCCAATCTAAAGATGCAACTGTACCTTCTAGTAAAAATGGAAAAGGCTTCTCTGTATTTATGCCGCTACTTTTAGCTAGTTCAAATATGGTGGATTCCAATGCTTCTTTAGTGGTGTTATTTTCTGTTTTGTATGAATCCCATTCTTTAACTTCTGCATAAACTAATAAAGCTGCCTTTAGATTATAGGAATCTTTAATTTGTAAACTACTATCTGTAACAAAACTGTTGCTCGGTTTACTATCGAATATTTGTATTTCTCCTTTTAGATGTTCTACAGCTCCAAGTGCATAAAAGTGTTTTTTATTTGAAAGACTATCTAAATCAATTACTGATTTAATATTACCAGACATAATCGTTCTTAAAGCGCCAGAATGTTTTACTTCATTCACTTTAGGTTTCTTGTCTTTGGATTGACAAGAAGAACCCATTAGTAAGATGGTTGTTAGTGCTATTATGTATATCGATTTACTCATTGTTTAATTGGTTAAATAGTTAATAATTGTGGTTTGTAAATAATAGGTTTTAATAGAATCGATTTGATTCATTTGAAATTTCAATTGTAGTTCTTGAATATCGAGGACATCATTAAAATCAATCGTTCCTGTTTCATAACTTCTAATTAAGATTTGCTCTGCATCTTTAGCTTGCTTTAGATTCTTGGTTTGAGTAGTATAACTTATGCGAGCCGAAATTTTTTCGTTCACAGCTTTATCTAAGAGTGTTTCCAAAGTATTTAAGCGTTCTTGTTTTTGCGCTACAATTTCTTGTTGTTGCAATTCGTTTTGTTTGGTTTGTGATTTGTTTTTTTTATTAAAAATGGGAATAGTAACGGCAATCATAGGCATAATAATATCTTTTCCATTATCACTGAAATTCATATTAGGACGCTCATCAACACTGATATAATCTAAACCGAAACCAATCATTGGACTGCTTTCTTTTTGGTTTAGTAATTCTGATTGTTCTACTGATTGATAGAGTTTATCATATTTCAGCAATTCAGGATGTAATGCTAAATTTTCTGAATTCATTTCAAAATCTTCAGAAGGTAAATTCAATTCATTTATAACTTGGACTGAAATAGCTTTATCTCGATTTAAGAGTTTATTAAAATTGGTTTGTTCTGCAAGAAACTGTTGACTCAAAATAGCTAATAATTGGTGCATTTCATTTTGACGCATTTGTAATCGTAATACATCTACAACTGATGCTTTACCAATTTCAACAGAGGTCAACGCTAAGGTTTCATAGGTGTCAAGTAATTGGATGTTTTTTACTAATATCTCTTGTTTCGCCTTGTTAGCATAAAGATTATAATACGATTGTGATACAGAAGCTATTAGTTTTCTTTTAGCAATTACGATGTCTTCATATTTAGCATCTGCTAAAGAATTCACATAGTTTTCTCTAGCAGTTATATTACCAAACCAAGGCAGCATTTGTTTAGCTGACACTTTAAAACGTTGTGCTCCAGTACGTGTTTCTGGTTCGCTTACAAAGTAGCCAACACCAAATTCAGTATTAGGTATGGTGTTGACTTCGTTTACTTTTTCGGAAGCGATACTGTATTGTAATTCAAACTTCTGAATTACAGGACTATTTTCTAAAGCGTCTTCAATAAATGTTTCTAATTGTTGTGCATTAGAAAAAGCAAATGACAAAAGGTAAATTATGATTAAAACTATTCTTTTCATTTTATTGTTCTTTTAAGTTTAAATTCTTGTTTCCAGCTGTATAATACTGGGACAACAAATAAAGTAATCAATGCGATTAACATGCCGCCAAAACTTGGGATTGCCATAGGAATCATAATATCACTTCCGCGTCCTGTGGATGTTAAAATTGGTAATAATGCTAATATAGTTGTGGCAGTTGTCATTAAACATGGTCTAATTCGTTTTTCACCAGCTTCGACTATAGATGCTCTAATTTCGGCTTTGTTTTCTGGTGTATTTCTATCAAATGTTTGTGTTAAATAGGTTGCCATCACCACACCATCATCTGTTGCTATTCCGAAAAGCGCAATAAATCCAACCCAAACGGCGACACTTAAATTAATTGGGTGCATCTGAAATAAATCGCGCATATTTTCTCCAGCGACATTGAAGTTTAAAAACCAATCTTGACCATAGAGCCATATCATTATAAATCCACCAGAAAACGCCACTGCTATTCCTGTAAATACCATTAGAGACGTCGCTATCGAGCGAAATTGGAAGTATAGAATCAAAAAGATAATTGCTAATGCTAAAGGCACAACTATAGACAATGTTTCTTCCGCTCTTAATTGATTCTCATACGTTCCTGTAAACTTGTAGTTAATACCTTTTGGGACTACCAATTCACCTGAATCAATTTTTTGCTGAATTAAAGCTTGTGCGTTTTCAACAACACTAACTTCCGCAAAACCATCTAACTTGTCAAATAGCACATAGCCAACTAAAAAGGTATCTTCACTTTTAATAACTTGTGGCCCTTGTTCGTAACGAATGGTCGCTAATTCACTTAAAGGAACTGAACTGCCTTTCGCAACAGGAATATAAATTTGTTTTAAATCGGTTGGATTGGCTCGTAATTCTCTCGGATAACGTACCCGAACTCCATAACGTTCTCTGCCTTCAACCGTTTGGGTTAAGACCATGCCACCAACAGCAACTTTTAAAACGTCTTGTACATCTTGTATGGAAATACCATAGCGTGCAATTTCCGCTCTATCAATATCAATAAGTAAATAGGGTTTACCAACAATACGGTCTGCAAAAACAGCTTCTTCTTTTACACCTTCAGCGTGTTTTAAAATGGTTTCTAACTGTACACCAAAGGCTTCTATTTGTTTTAAATCTTGACCTTTTACTTTTATTCCCATTGGTGCTCGCATTCCTGTTTGAAGCATTACAAGTCTGGTTTCTATCGGTTGTAACTTAGGTGCAGAGGTGACTCCTGGCAATTTGGTAACTCTTATAATTTCATTCCAAATATCATCAGGTGATTTAATCTCTGGTCGCCAATTGCGATAGAACTTACCGTCATTGTCTGGAATGAGTTGTTTCTTTGCATTGAGAGATTGCCACGCTTCACTTTGTTCCGCTCGCAATGACATTCCATTTTTTAATACATATTCGTCATCATCATTGACTTTGTAGCGTTGACGTTCTCCATTATCATTCAACATATATTCAGATTTATACTGAATAATATTCTCGTACATGGATAAAGGTGCAGGATCTAAAGCAGATTCTGTACGACCTGCTTTACCAACGACGGTTTTAATCTCTGGAATACTGGCAACTGCCATATCCAATTGCTGTAAAACCCGTTTGTTTTCTGCAACACCAGAATGTGGCATCGACGTTGGCATCAATAGAAAAGAGCCTTCATTTAATGATGGCATAAACTCTTTGCCTGTATTTTTCATGATAAAAAAACCAGCAATAACAAGAGCTGTTGGTATGGATAAGAATACCAGTTTGTTGTTTAAACACCATCTTAAAATGGGCGTATAATACCTTCTAAATAAAGTAAAAACACCTAATAATCCAAAACAAATAACACTTACAAAAATGAGATTCCAAAAGATACTTTTATCAATTCCTAAAGGTCTCCAGTATTCAGCTAATAAGAATACAATTGCAGCTACTGAAATGATGATATTGATAAGGTTAGCTTGCTTTTCATTAACGTTTCTTTTAAGCTTTAAAATCCCTGTAATACCGAAGCCTATTAAGATTAATGAAAACCAATAGCCATAGATTACACCCACTATTCCAACGACAATTAAAGCCGTATTTAAAATGTAGCTAAAACTCTTTTTGATACTTTTTCTTCGGAATAGAAACGCTGCAAAAGGCGGAATTAAAAACAAGGCCACAATAATTGAAGCGGTTAATGCAAATGTTTTTGTAAAGGCTAATGGTCTAAATAATTTTCCTTCTGCGCCAATCATAGTAAATACAGGAATGAAACTAATGATAGTTGTCATTACTGCTGTAACAATAGCACCCGATACTTCTGCTGTGGCATTATAAACGACAGTATTAATAGGTAATTTCCCATCGTCTTCATCCAGATGTCGAATAATGTTTTCTGAGAGTATTACACCAACATCGACCATCGTACCAATAGCAATAGCAATTCCAGAAAGTGCTACAATATTCGCATCAACACCGAATAATTTCATGGCTATAAACACCATTAAAACTGCAACTGGTAATAAACCCGATATTAATATTGAAGCTCTAAGGTTAAACACCATTATCATAATGACCAAAATGGTGATTAGAATCTCTAATGTTAAGGCTTCATTTAGCGTTCCTAATGTTTCTTCAATCAATTCTGTTCTGTCATAAAAAGGAACAATAGTAACTTGGGAAGTGCGTCCATCTGCTAAAACTTTAGAAGGCAATCCTGAGCTTAACTCCTTAATTTTTTCTTTTACATTGTTAATGACTTCCATCGGATTAGCGCCATAACGCGCTACTACAACAGCACCAACAACTTCTGCACCTTCTTTATCTAATAATCCTCTGCGCGCCGCAGGACCTAATGAGACTTTACCAATGTCTTTAATTCGTATCGATGTATAATCTTGAGAAGTGACTACTGCATTTTCTATATCTTCAATGGATTTCACATAGCCCAAACCTCGCACTAAATATTCTACTTGGTTAATTTCTAAGGTTTGTGCACCAATGTCCTGATTGCTTTCTTTTACTGCTCTTACAACTTGGTTTAGACCAATGTTGTATTGACGCATCAGTTCTGGATTCACATCTACTTGATATTCCTGAACGTAACCACCAATGGAAGCGACTTCAGAAACTCCACTTGCAGACGATAAAGCATATTTTACGTAGTAATCTTGAATGCTCCGTAATTCTTGTAAATCCCAACCACCAGTTACATTTCCTTTTTCATCACGACCTTCAAGTGTATACCAAAATATTTGTCCTAAACCTGTGGCATCTGGACCTAAAGCCGAATTAACACCTTCTGGTAACAGTCCGCTTGGTAATGAGTTGAGTTTTTCTAGGATGCGACTACGACTCCAATAAAATTCTATATCTTCTTCAAAAATGATATAGATACTTGAAAAACCAAACATAGAAGAACTACGAATCGTTTTTACACCAGGAATACCGAGTAGGGAAGCGGTTAGAGGATACGTAATTTGATCCTCAATATCTTGTGGTGAACGACCATCCCATTTTGTAAATACGATTTGTTGGTTTTCACCAATATCAGGAATAGCATCTACAGCGACAGGATTGCTAGGTAAAAACCCAGTATCCCAATTAAAAGGTGCGTTTATAGTTCCCCATCCAACAAAAAGGAATAGTAGAAGTACAGCAACGAGTTTATGCTCTATTAAGAATTTGATGCTTTTATTTAGCATTGAATTGAATTTTAAACAATTAGACATAAGTGTTATGAGAACACCGAATACAACGAATTATCCTTATAACATTACAGTTATAGGATAACACAGTCTATTGTTTAAAAATCAAATTAAATACGTCTCGTCTAGCTTGTAGAGTTGCCTT
>NZ_DEXW01000077.1:6755-132236 GCF_002364335.1 Winogradskyella sp. UBA3174
TCCACAATAATGCATGTTTATTGTAAACGACATTGTAGAGAATAACACTACAAAAGCCATTGCAAAAGACATTATTTTATGGAATACTTGCTTCATATCAATTATCAAAGGTAGAAATTTAAAAGATCTTTTTGATAATATCTTGTTAATTTACAGATTGCGACAACACTTTATAAGTACTATTTTTAGAAATAGTAGCTTAAATAGAGTAGAATTACTATTGAAGTTTACGCTCCAAAATAGTTATATATGCTGTTATTATGTAAAATAGAACTTCAATGTTTAGGCTTGGCCTCATAAAATTTTGGTTTAAACAATAGGCGAAGTGAGCGTAGATATTTTAGGCTATACAAATACAATTACCCTTTGGATGATTGGATTTACTCATGGTAAATTTATTATATAATAAGGAATTCGTGAACCTTACGGTTTGTATACAACACTTTACTAAATGTTCGTTTCTAATCGTATTTAGCTAAAAATGTACACTGTACATTTCCTTAACGCTAAATAGTCTAAAATATAGCGAATGAGCGCCATTGCATCCAGTGGATGGTTTTAGTTGGATACAGGTATTTACATAATTTAAGGAAAAAGAAATGCAATAAGACCTATGCTTTTATAGTTAAAGCAATTTTACATAACGTCAAATTATAGGATTTTATAAATGTCCTATAATTTATATTATGTAAAATACAAGTTTAATCTTCCCTGGGATACATAACACCTCTAGATGCTTACTCCAAAGTAATAAATTGCTTGTAATGATTATAGCGCTCAAAGATCTGTTGTATATAATTAACAGGTTCTGAGCCACGCACATAGCCATGTTTTACAACAGCTTTGTTATAATTTTTCGGAAAACGCAATGCCAATAGCATGTTTTCAACATTATCGGACCAGATCATTGGATCTAAACCATTTACTTCTGCTAAACGCTGTGCATCTTGCACATGTCCATAACCACAGTTAAATGACGCCAATGCCAATTTAATTCGGTCTAAACTATCAGGAACTTTATCGAAATAAGAATGCATAAGGTTTAAATAAGCTGTACCTCCTCGCAGACTTTCCTTAGGATCTGATAGATCTTTAATACCCAAGGAAACAGCCGTTGCAGGCATAACTTGCATTAACCCTGAAGCACCTGCCCATGATTCTGCACTAGGATCAAATCGAGACTCCTGGTAGACCTGTGATGCTATCAATCTCCAGTCCATGTCTATGTTGTTGGCATAGGTCTTTATAAGGTCGTCATATTTACTTATTTGATTATTCGTTAAACTATAATAGTCACTTCGTATTCTGCGTTTAAAAGACCTTCTATTTTTAAAATATTTATTATAAATAACACGATAATCCGTCTTTTTCCGTTCCGTTTTAATCCAGTTATTAATGACCATTCGGAAGTTCTTAGACTTTTTTCGAGTGACCCAAGCAATACGTTGTGATAGCGAAATAGGAACATCAATATTTAAAATCGAATTGTTAGAGGCATTTATATTGGCGAGGTTTTCATCAGCTATCGTGTATTTAATAGTGCCATCTGCCACCATATCCATAATCTCAGCGGTAGATAGCTGGCTACTCAGGGTATCAATAACAATGGTCCCTCCTATTTCGTTTGATAAACTCATTAACCGTTCGTGGTAGGCCGAATTTTTTCGAATGGATACCGTATCGTCAATTAATTCTAAAGGGTCATGTATGAGTTGATTTTCTAGTGTTTTCCATGACATTTTTAAATGGTTATCTGGTTTTTTTTGCACCAGTACTTGCTTGGTAAGGTATAAATATTCTGTAAAATCAACTTCCCGCTTGCGTTGATTGGTGATGGTCATGCCATGAGCAATCAGGTCTACATCACCTCTATTTAAGACTTCAAATTGAGCGTCTAAATCATCAGATATTATAATTTCTAGTTTTAGATTGAGATGGTCTGCAAGGCGCTCTAAAATTTCATATTCAAATCCCATCGCCTGACCTCTGTACAAGAAATAACTGGTGCTACTATAAACCACTAAAGCTCTTAAAACGCCATCTTCTGTGATATCATCTAAGTCTCGGTCTACTGAATTAGCGACAATGCTATCATAGAGGTCGTCTTCATTGGCCACTTTTAATTTTTCGCGCTGTTCGCAAGAAATTATTTGAAGCGCAATTAGGACTAATAAGAAGTATTTAAATTTAGTCATCTCTTAATACCAAATATAAGGATATTTGAATAAGCATAATTATGCCGCAGCATCTTCCATTAAGCGTTCTAGTTTTTTCTTATAGCGCATAAGATCAGAATAAAACCCTTTTACTAAATCACCATAACCATTCATATATAAAAATCGTAAGGATGCTATTCTGGCTTTATGACCTTCGTCATACAGCAAATAGTTTATACAATCATTCTCGCATCTAAAATCGGTAATTAGCATGGTATACCAGGGTTGTGTAGATTCGAGATATGCAAGATTTGTAGTAAACTTTTCATAGATGATTTTTTCAATATCGTCTATATTTTTAAAATACAATTTATAGAGACTACTGAGATACACTAGACTTTCAGAAGCTTCAGAATTATCTAATACTGCATTATCTATCCAATTCACGTTTTGCTTGTCTAGTCCTAAATCTTTGACATCAAATAATATGGTAGAAATTAAACTGCCATCATCTACTTTAATTTTATCATACTTACGCCCTAGTGTTTTTAAGTACACATTATCTAAAGTATCTAGTTCATTTCTAAATTTATCTATGTCCCTAATATCTTTTTCTAATTGCACCAGTACCCTATTTTGTAAGTTATTATTGGTATCTGTAATTTGTTGTTCTTTATTCCAATTATTAAGCCATAAAGCTATGAGAATACCAACAACAACAAGTATAATCTCGCCAATGGCATAAGCGATATAGTTGGTAAAGCGTTTTTCTTTGAGCATTTCGCTACGTATTTTGTTGAAAATTTTCATTAATATCTATTATTTAAAAAGCCTAGTGTTTTCTGTAAACCTGCTTTGTAGTCTTCAATATCTAATAAAAAGTCATTATAAAATAATTCAAAATAAGCTAGCCGATTAATATAATTAGGACTTTCAAAATAATTAAGACAATTTTCTTCACATTTCCCTTTAGTAATATAGTCTGAATACCAATCGTAATTATCGCGTAAGTATTCCATATTATTGACAACCTCTTCTAGTATAAGCTTATTTTTAAATTGAAATTCATCTTTGCTATAAATTTCATAAAAGCTCAAAATAGAATCGACATATTTATTTTTGGTCTTCAGATCTTTGTTATAATTAGATAACAATTCTTGTCCTTTAGATTTAAAATTAATGATATAGCTTCTTGCTAAGATATATCTACAGTCTACACAATTTCTTATCGAATCTTTAAATTTAGGTCTATAGAGCATTTTTTTGATAAGCTTTTGTGCAGGGTTCAAAGTTTTTATAGCATTTTTTGTTTCTTTTAAGTCGCTTTTAAAATCTGCTTCAATGACAGTAATGATGCGATTTAATTCGCTCTGGTCTCCCTTTTGTTGTTTCCAATCGTTAATAGCTAAGGCAATTAATATACCAATAACTACAAGTACAATCTCGCCAATGGCATAGGTTAAATATTTTCGTGTTTGTGTACCTCTTAGTAACTGAAAACGGGACTTACTGAAGAATCTCATGAGAAGAAAATATAAAATTATTATTGTTTTAAAACTATTTATATTCCGTTTAAGATAAATAGTTTGCTCTAGGATTTAAGCAAATAAAATCCAATATAATGTTGTCAATATTATAAATAGAAAGCTTAATGCAAAAAACAAGATTGATTTACGGACATTTTTAAACTTAAGATTTATAATCTTACTCTCAGTGTGTATTTGTTCAGCCAGTAATTTATATAATTCCTTTTCAGAACCACATACTTTTATTAATTCTGTAGTGTACTGATCCGTATCTCCAAATTTGTTTACAGCATCTCTAAAGAAAAAGACATTTTTATTATAGCTTAATTCTATTTGTGGTTTAAAACATCTAAAACAATAAAAAATAGAAATGGCTACTAAAGTAAGCCAGCAAACTAGTAATATTAATAATACTGTATTGTCCACAAAGACCTCTCTAAAACGCTCTATACGATCTGCAAAGAGTCCTAAAATTAGACTGTGAAATGAAAATACTATACCAGCTTTTAATTCTGATGCTCTTATGAGTTTTTCTAAGCGTTCTAACTGTTCCCAATAATTATTTGGATCTTGTGCCATTGATGAATTATTAAGTTAACAATTTACAAAATACATTTTCATGTAACCTCTATTTTTTACTTCAATTTCACCTCTATATTCACAGTCAAATTCAGACTTTACGATTTGGTAAGTGTTTTCAGAAATATTAATACGTCCTGCTTCTGAATTGCTTTCCATACGCGATGCAATATTTACAGCATCTCCCCAAATATCGTAGGCGAACTTTTTAGTACCTACAACACCTGCTACTACAGGTCCTGTATTAATACCAATTCTAATATCAAATGCTGCTGTTGTTATATCATCTAGTTTGGCATTAGCCACAAAATCATTCATTTCTTTGGCAGCTAATACCATTTCTTTTGCCTGGTCAATACTATCTAAACTCAAACCACCAACAGCCATATACGCATCACCAATGGTTTTAATTTTTTCTAAACCATACTTTTCCATAATTAAATCGAACTTAGAGAAATAATGATCTATGGTTTCTACCAACTTTTCAGGAGATAGATTCTCGGCATAACTCGTAAAGCCTTTGAAATCTGAAAACAGAACTGTAGTCGATGGGTATTTTTTAGCTTTTACTCTGCCATTATCTTTAAGTTCTTGCGCTGTTTCCTCTGGTAAAATATTGAGTAATAACTTGTCGGATCGCTCTCTCTCTAACGTTATAATTTTATTAGTAGCTCTCACAAACTTGTTCCGTTTAAATAAGCCAAAGGCTAACAAACCAATTAAAAATAAAACACCAACGGTTGCTAATAATATAATGCGGTTAGTTTTTCCTTTTTGTAATAAATTTTCTTCTCGTAGAATGCCTTTAGCTGTTTCATTTTCTGCATTTTCTGCCTCGAGTTCTCTTTTAGCCACTTCAAAATTCATAGACTTTTCTACGTTTTCTAAATTCACGACGCTATCTCTGTAGATAATATGAGTTTTATAGCGGCCTAAAGCTTCAGATGTATTGCCAGATCTTTCTAATAGTTGAGACAATTGTAAATTAGCGTCACTTATTTGGTCTTTTAAATGATATCTTTCTGCAAGTTTTAAACTTCTATTAGTATAATTAAATGCAGCGTCGTAATCTTTTTGAGCCACATAAATATCTGACATTGAATTAAGAAAAACAGAGATTGGATAATAATCTTCAACTTCTTCGAGGATTTTAATTGCCGCATTAATGTTTTCTTTTGCTAAGTCATGCTTACCTTGTTCTGCATAAACCATACCTGTATTCCCTTTATTATAGGCTTTACCAACAGGGTAATCTAATAGCTCAAATAGTTTTCCTGATTCTGCGAAATTTAATAAAGCTTTGTCGTATTGTCCGGTTTTATAGTATTCATCACCAGCGTTTAATAATGCGGATGCCAAACCGATTTCATCATTAATACTTCTCGAATATGTTATAGCTTCATCATAATATTTTTCTGCACTTTCGGAATTACCTAGCATTGAATAAGTATCTGCAATAGACCTTAATAAAGTACCTGAAAATTTAAAATCTTTATTCTCAATAGCTAATTCATTACATTTAGAAAAAGCTTCTATTGCTTCATGAAATTCACCTTTTAACTGCAAAGCATTTCCTTTCTGTAAAAAACCTATAATGCGGTAATCCAAAACAACCTCTTTTTTGAAAAGTCTATTGTTAGCTGAGCTTCCTGCTTCTTCTATTAAAGTTTGAGCATAAAATAATTTCTCCTCTGGATTCGTTTCGTTCTGTACAATCTGTGCAAGTAAAATTATAATGTCTTTTTTATTAAAAGTGGTTTTATACTCTTGTTTTAAATCATCTACAACTTCTTGATTTAGCTCACTATCATCTTGACATAATCCTTTTTGATAGCTGAACAAAAACAAAAAGCAGCACAATAATAAAATTGACTGCTTTTTAATATAAAATTTTAAATATTTACACATAAATAATACTTCATAATTAATTTACGATTGAGGCCTTTTACGTACTTGTAGTTTCGGATCAATAGTGAAACTTCTAGTCTTAAAAGGTATAGGGGCTACATTTGCCCAAATATTAGCTTGATAGTTACTCATTTTTTCCACTTGCGGGCCAGAACAAACAACTGGACCTTTAGTGTTGTTACCTGCAATACCTTCAATAACAAATGGAGCATCTGCAACCGATTTCCAAACATTATTGCTATAATTATTCATAAATGCTACTTTTGCACCAGAGTATACAACAGGTCCTTTCGCATTATTACCTGCAATACCTTCAATAACAAATGGTGCCAAAGCAACTAAATGCCATACATTGTTGGCATAGTTATTCATATAAGCGACTTGTTTTCCTGAATAAACTATAGCACCGCCTGAATTTTCGCCTGCTATACCCTCAATTACAAAAGGAGCATTGTTAACTTCATGCCATTTATTGTCAGCATAACTATTCATATAAGCAACTCTATTACCTGAGTATATTATAACTCCGTTCGCATTGTCACCAGTAATACCTTCAATATTAAAAGGTGCAAGAGCAGTCTCTTGCCATACATTTTTAGCATAATTATTCATGTAGGCAACTCTATTTCCAGAATAGACAATAGCACCTAAAGAGTTTTCACCGGCAACACCTTCTATTTCAAAAGGCGCATCATTAATTGCATGCCAAATATTTTTTTGATAACTACTCATATAAGCTACCTTTTGACCTACATAAACAATAGGACCATTTTCATTATTACCAGCAATACCCTCATATCCATTAAGCCCTATTGTAATCGTATAACTCTCGGTATCTCCTTCATTAATGGATTTATCATTCTTTATATTCGCTTTAAACTTATTATGTCCATTACCGCGACCAAACTGATTCATTAATGCAGAACCACCATCTTTTTTCACATTTTGAAAGAATACTGGTGTCATACCATTTTTAGCGACGACAGTCCAAGTTATCATCTGATTTTTGTACACTGACGAAACGTAGTGTTCAGGATCACCTAGAAGTCCATCAGGATCTCCCATATCATCCGAAAATGCGACCATTAAATTTTTGTTAAGTTCTGTAATGGCATCTGTATCTACAGTTACAGTTACATTAGTATCTTTTGCTGTACTCATGATTTTTAAAGTTTTTATTGATTAATAGCTAATTGTAGGGAGTAAGCGAATTATGTTATGGCTATAAGAAACTGATGTTCTAGAAATAATGCCTATTTCTATAGTATTGAATTTTTTCTTTTGGTATACTATAATGTGTTATCATATGGCTTTATCTAAAGCATACAATAAGCAGTGAGATAGTTCTACAGCACTAACCCATAGAAACTTTTATACCTAAAAACGGTATAAAAACATGCTCTGGTAAATTAGGGATAACAATAAATTAAGGTAGTGTTCTTAGGAAAGGAATAGTTTAAAATTACATATTATTGTCTTAAAAACCAAATATTAATAATTAATAACTAATTTACTCTTAGATAAATAACCTTAAAATTCATTAATTTATAAGCATAAAAAAAAGCCCATCATATTGTGATGGACTTTTTTATAACTTAGTTTCTACCACTAGTAACAATAAGCTTACCTTTTTGTATCCTATTTTTAGACCGTATAGTATATAAATAGACACCTGTACTTAATTGCCATTGTACTAATGGAATCTCACTATTGGCTTCAGTCTTAATCTGCGCTATTTGTTTCCCTTGGATACTATATAACGAAAATCTAATAGAATCATCCGTAGGACTTTTAACAGTAATCGCAGCATCACTAGATACTGGGTTTGGATATAATAGTATGGATTCATAACCCTGTTCTTCAACACTTAAGGCCTCACTACCAAGATTTATATTATCTATAAAAATCGGTTGACCAAAACCATTTATATTCCTAAATTTTATATTTACAGTGTCTGAACCTATAAATGCTGTTAGGTCAATAGTTTCTGTTCTCCATTCATCATCTGCAGGAACAAACTCTACTGTCGTATCTGCTGCAGTAGCAAGCACAGTACCAAATTTACTATACACTGTAGAATATGTTGCACCGCAATCTATGGATACTTGTACTTCTAAGCCATCGGAATAAACATCTGAGTATTGGGCATAAGCAACATCAAAGCTTAGTATTGCATCTTCTGTATTGGTTGCAGACATATTTAATGGTGCAATAATATCGCAGGTCTCCCCTTCTTCTGAAATAATATAATTATTTACCATCATACAACTCGTACTTAATCCAAAACCACCAACATTTGTACTATAAGTCCAAGAGAAATTACCCGAAGATTCTTGAGACCAACCTTCTGGTACAAATTGAACTTCAAAATCTTCTTCTAATTCTGTAGTACTTAATGCTTCTATATCTATCGTTATAGAATCACTTGCAGAGATACCTGCTGCATTTGTAACTGTTAATGTTACTATATGACTGCCAATCATTGTAAATGTCACTTCAGGATTTCGTAAATTAGAGGTCGTAATATTTCCATTTTCGAATGTCCAATCCCAGGTTGCTCCTGTATGATTTAACATAGAATAATCATCAAAATAAAATATGTCTTCTGTACAAGATGCACTAAACTTATCGACCATGATATTGGCAACAGGTCTACTTGGCGCTTCATACAAAGGACTTTCCCAAATACCTTTGCCATAACTTGCCAATCGTATTTTGCCATCTCTATAAAAAGGTTTTAAAGCACTTGTTCCTATCGTAGCTGGTAAATTTAAATTATCAATGGCCCAAGATGCCATGGTATTATTTTTATAATACACAGATGCGCTTGTACCAACATATACTCCTCCATCTGTACCTCCTATAGTAACTATAGATTGAATGTTTTGCGCATTTAATTCACTTGAAGTTTCATTGGTCCATGATGTACCACCATTAATAGATTTAAAAACTTTGCTACCATCATTTCCTCTAGCATATGCTACCCAAATAATTTGATCGTTTTCTGGATCTAAACTTATTAACGCTAAACTTCCTCCAGTGCTAGGCAAGCTAATAGTTGTGTTTGTTTGCCAATCATCTGTGGTTTTAACTATAGCCGCATTGCCAAATTCTTTACGCACAACGATATACATGGTTTCTGTGTTTGAACGTGAAATTTCAATATCTAAGACTTGATCGTTAGTAGCTGCAGTGAACATAGATGAAAAACTTGTACCACCATTTGTGCTTTTAAATAACTGATTGTCGTTTCCTAAGTAGACAATGTTATAAGAACTAGGATGAAACTCCATTTCCGATGATTCTGCAAACCAAGGACTTTCAGTTGGTAACATTTCTATTGACGCGTTAAGAATAGCACCATCAATAGCTTGAGGTATAATTTTACTTCCAATATTTGATGAATAAATACGCAGATCATTACCAGGATTAACATATCCAGAAGCGGGTTCTCCGCCTCCTAAGTCTAAAAAGGCACCACTTGGAAATCCTTCATAATACACATCTACTCCATTATGAAATGTACCACCTATGAGTAAATCATTATTCCATCCAGAATCAAAACCCCAAAAATCAACACCATGAACACCATTCATTTTAAATTCTGGTTGTGAACCAAACAAATCCATTGATTTATAGACACCACCATCTGTACTTGCCCAATACTCATTGCCAAAGGCCCTAAAATCTTGCATGTCTACATGCATAGGATTGTAATCACCACAACCATAATTATAAATACAACTAAAGGTTTGGCCACCATCTGTAGAGCGCCACATACCTATGCCTCCTACTAATATTTCATCAGGATTTGTATTTGAAGCCATCATAGCACAATTATAAAAGCCTTGATTAAAACTGAAGCCATTGGTTACTGGGCTAGAAGATATAAGATTTGGATGCCCAGGATCTGTATACGGTGAACCATCATAACTCATCGTATTAACCCAAGATATTCCACCATCATTACTTCTATATATGCCTATAAATCCATTATCACCAGGTTTAGAATCACCAATAAGATAGGCATAAATACGATTCGAATCTGCAGCACTTACTGCAATTCTTGCTCCGACAACAGTACGACTTGAATTAGTAGAATTATACCAACCTGTAGTTTGCGGTGTCCATGTAATACCAGAATCTACTGAAGTTAAAAATTGATGTGTATTTGTCGCTTCATTTCGTCTAACAGTATATAATATATTAGGATTATCAGATTTTGCCTTGACGTCAAAGCATTCAAAATTTAAAGTTTGAGTCCAACTAACACCACCATTTATAGTACGATGCATACCTGCTTTGCTTGCTACTAATACAATCTGAGGATTAACAGGATTGATGAATATTTCAGCAGGATTTTCAATATAACCAGATAAAGTAATAGTACTATCAAATACAACTGACCATGTATTGCCACCATTTGTAGTCTTTAAAATTTCACTACCAGAACCAATATATACAATATCTGAATTCGTGGGATGTACTGCTAATGCTGCAACTCCTGCATTTGCCAATACGACTTGTGGCGCTAATGAGGTCACAAGTGATAAGGATACATTAATCCAATTATCGCCACCATCATTTGTTTTATAGACTTCTCCATTCTCAGTTCCGCAATACAGCACATTAGGAGAGGCAGCACACTGACCTACAGAATAAACATTCGCTTGTGCTCCGCTTAATACAGCACCACCTTCACGAAAATTTTGAAACGGACCAAGTATAGACCAATTTCCAGATACACGCTTCTGTTGTAACAAAGCATTAGATTTCCTCCTATCTAGAAGGTTTCTAAGTTTTATTTTTTTTTCTACGTCATAGAACCCCTCATCATTTATAAAGTTGTTTATAGCTTTTCTCCAGCGTTTATAAAATTGCGTATGATATGATTTCACAAAAGAATTGTCTTTATAATACGTCTTGTAAAGATTATCTACAGTATTCACATTCGGATTTTCACTATACATTACTTTAGCCCATTCTGGAGCTTTTTTATAAAGCGCCCCACTTTTAATTGGGTAGCTTGTTTGTGAAAATGAAAATGCACTAATAAAAAATAAAATAAAAACGACGTTTTTTAACATAGCAAGTTTTTTAATTCTACAATTTAGCTCAAATAATTATATCTACTAGTATATATAAACCAATTATAGATCAAAAATCCCGCAATAAAACCACTATATTTTAAAATTCTTTTGAAAATAAAACTATTACAATCAAAAAAGTCCATCACATTGTGATGGACTTCTTTAACTTAGGTTAAGCGATATATTAGATAACTTTTACGTTTACTGCGTTTAATCCTTTTTTACCTTCTGTAAGATCGAATTCAACGGTATCGCCTTCGCGAATTTCGTCAGTCAATCCAGAAATGTGAACGAAATGTTCTTTGTTTGAACCTTCTTCTGTTATAAATCCGAAGCCTTTAGCGTCGTTGAAGAATTTTACTGTTCCTGTACTCATAATGTAATATAATTTATTGTTATTAATTACTTAGTAGTATCCAACAAGTGTGCCAAAAATTAAATACCGTCAAATAACAGATTTATTAATACTTTAAAACGATACGTCGATAAAATCGTCATCTATAAGCTACTAATTTATGTAACTCTTATTTTGAGAATAATTTTGCTTTTGAGATATGCCTCTATTTCTATTAAAGCTTAAGAATTATGGATACAAATTTCTCTTTATTTAATTAGATCAACAGTCTCTCTTATTGGTTATTAGTTTCAAGCGATTACAGACCATCTGTTATTTTAGATGCAAAATCAGACAGTTATAGCTTCAGGCTTACTTCGTTTAAAACGAAAAGTTAAAAAACGCAAATAAAATTTAGGTTTTAATACAATTTGTTATCTCGCTAATTTCCTTAGCGCCACCCATTGTTTTAGCATTTCTCTAGAATCTACTGCAGGATAACCTAATACTGTTTTTCCAGCTGCGACATCTTTCATTACACCAGATCCAGCACCAACGGTTGCACCAGAATGAATTGTTGTGTGATCTTTAATAGATGCACTACCACCAATAATAACACCATCTCCTAAGGTTACAGAACCAGCTAATCCACTACTCCCAGCCATAATACAAGAACGTCCAAGTACACAATTATGAGCAATCTGCACAAGATTATCTATCTTACAGCCATCTCCTAATATTGTAGAACTGAACTTAGCACGATCTACACAAGAATTCGCACCTATTTCTACAGCATTACCGATAACAACATTACCTATATGTGGAATTTTAACTAAACCTCTACCGTCGTCACTTGGACGGTATCCAAAACCATCTGCTCCAATACTTACATTGGTATGAAAAATACAATAACTACCTATAACACTGCGCTCTCTTATCACAGTTCCCGACCACACAGTAGTATGATTGCCTATAGTTGTTTCATCTAAAATAGTCACATTAGGATATAACGTAACATTTTCACCCAATACAACATCTTTACCAATATAACAGCCTGCACCTATTTTAGTTCCGTTTCCAATTTTTACTGAAGCATCTACAGTGGCTGAAGGATGAATTTCTGAAGAGAAATGTGGTGCGTCTAGCGTAAACACATCTAATAATTTAGCCATAGCCAAATCTGCGTTTTTCACTTTAATTAATACACGGTTTTCGCCAGGTTCTAAATCTATGTTGTCATTAATAATGGCTAAAGATGCTTTAGAGTCTGCCCAAAGGCCAGCATATTTTCTACTTCCTATAAATGTGGCGTGGCTAGTATTAGCCTTTTTAATTTCTTCTAAGCCTTCTATATTTTGAGTCGTATTTCCAACGATTTCACCATGTAGCATGGCGTTAATTTCTTGAATAGTAAATGATTTCATTCGTACTTTAATATCTATAAGTTAATAGACATACAAGATACTGTTAAAAATTTTAAATTGAAATTATCTTTGGAATAGATACGAATAGAAATTTACCAACTTATTGGACGGTAATCTTTTAAGAATTTACCACACCAATGTTTACCTGTGTTAATACCATCAAAAAGTGGATCCATTACGCGTGCAGCACCATCTACAATGTCTAGTGGTGGCTGAAAATCGTGTAACTCCTGCTTCCGTTTTGCTAATTCAGCAGGATCTTCGTCTGTTACCCAACCTGTATCAACAGCATTCATGTAGATACCATCTTTAGCTAAACTACCTGCTGCAGTGTGCGTTAACATATTTAAAGCAGCTTTAGCCATATTGGTGTGCGGATGACGGTCTTCTTTAAAGAATGAGTGGAACTTCCCTTCCATCGCAGACACATTAATAATATGTTTTTGACCTGTGTTGTCTTTTTTCATCACTTCAGATAAACGGTTACAAAGAACAAATGGAGCTACTGAGTTAACTAATTGAACTTCAATCATTTCTGTAGTTTCTATCTCACCTAACTTTAACCTCCAACTATTTGTTTTTCTTAAGTCTACTTGTTGTAAATCAGCATCGAGTTCACCTTCAGGAAATACTTCTTGAGCCACCAAAGTATTATCGAAACTATATGGGATTTGAGAAAGTTTAGCAGACGACCGTAAGCCGATACCAGGTTCTGGTCCGTGCCATGTTACAGGCATGTTTTTATTAGAAGATGCACCAGAAGTAAGTTGCTTTAACTCATCTAAACATTCGGTATGATCGTTTAGTACATCTCTAGCAAACTTTGGCAATGCTTCTATTGGCCGTTCTTCATTTTGCATTAAATGACTGTAAAAACCAGCTGGTCGTCTTACAGTTTGTGCCGCATTATTGATAAGAATATCTAATTTATCGTAACGTTGTTCTATAAAATTACAAAAGATTTCTACACTCGGAATATGTCTTAAATCTAAACCATGAATTTTTAAACGATGGCCCCATTCTGTAAAGTCATCTTCTTGTGAAAATCGTAAGGCTGAATCTACAGGGAAACGTGTTGTCGCAATAACAGTCGCACCTCCACGTAATAACATTAATGTAATATGATATCCTATTTTTAATCGCGAGCCTGTAATAACAGCAACTTGCCCTTTAACATCAGCTGTTTGAAAACGCTTGGCATAATTAAAATCACCACATTCTGTGCACATGGTGTCATAAAAATGATGAAGCTTGGTAAATAAAGTTTTACAAACGTAACAGTTACGAGCAGACTCTAATTCTAATTGTTCTTTGGCCTTTAAATCAGCCTCAGGCAGAAGCTTGGGCGCCACGAATATATGTGCTTCTCTTGCACTACGAATACCAGTGACCTTACGTGCATTTTTATCGCGTGCCGCTTGTTTTCTTTTTGCAGCTTTTTTAGCATCTTTTTTTCGACGAGAAAACTCTTCTCTACTTGGACGCGATAATTGTCCGGATGCAGTTATAAGTGCTGTACGTTGTGGTTTTGGAATTTCAAAAATCTGATCTGTATTTGCAACTAACCGTTCTAAAATGATGATGCACTTTTCAATCTCTTCTGGTGAGATGTCTTTAGATTGGTTTGTAGTGTCGTTACTCATAACTATAAATGAAATACCTTCTATGTGGACTAGGCCTCCTGAAGTTCTTTCTTAGATTTTCTGTATAAATATGAATTAAAGATACTACGTCTAGCAAATCGCATTTGTTTATCTGAATTCAGAAACTTGATAAATACACCTTTAGGCACTCCAAAATATTCATAAGTACTGCCATCTAAAAATGTAATTTCTAGCTGTAAGCCTTTATGCTGAAAATCTTGAATACTAGAATTCGTTATAATTTCTGTGTATTCTGCTAAATTAGCAGCCTTAGTTTCTGGAGCAATACTTACTAAAAAATGATACCCATCAATAATTTCAACACTTTTTAATTCGGCTTCTTCTTGACCAACATCACCATCTTGAAATTTATCTGGATGCCATTCTTTTACTAAATTTCTATAGGTTTTTTTTAAGGCTTTTAAATCTATTGAACCTTCTATAGAAAATAGTGTTTTGTATTGTTTAATGCGCTTCATTATGTGTGCTTTGAATTAAGGCGCGAAATTACGCTATTTTACAATAAAAATGTTAATTAATTTTCACAAATACAAACCTCTAAAAACACCTAGTCCTCAGGCGGATGACCGTGTATTTCCTCAAATTTTTCATCAAAATTAGCACGCAAATAAGAATTTAGCTTCTTCTGATAATCATCCTTCAACCATTTTAAGAAATTATAAGTGCTTTTACTGATGCATTTTGCATAGGTTTCTATACGTTGGTTAGTATCATCTTTTAGGAGCTTCGCTAAAATAATAGCATCATAAATATCTTCACTATTCTCTATACAAATTTTAGCGTGTTGCTCTATGGATCTTTCTAAAACAACTTTAGAAGATTCACCCTTTGCTACGGCATCTTTATAAGTTTGTTTAATATCAAAATAGGTGTCTTCAGATTTTGAAAACTCTTCTTTAACTTCATCAGATAAATCGTGCTTAAAAGTAGACTCAATAATATCGTCACTCTTAATACGATCTGCATACCAATTCGGTGATTTAAAGATGAGTTGCCAATCTAAGTCTGCTCCCCAAGGTCCGAATCTGTAAAGGTTGTTTCCTAGATCTATAGTGGTAAAATAAGGTTTGTTATTTAAAATACGAGAACCTCTACCAATCATCTGATAGTAAAGGGTTAATGATTTCGTTGCTCTATTTAAAATTATTGTATCAATAGTCGGCTCATCAAAACCTGTTGTTAAAATACTTACAGATGTTAAAATAGCATCTGGTGTTTCGTGAAACCATTGTAAAATTTGTTTTCGCTGCTTTTTAGTCGCTGTATTATCCAAGTGCATAATCGGTAAATCAGCTTCTTTAAAGGCATAATACACATTTATAGAGGTATTAATTCCGTTATTAAAGATAAGTGCTTTTTTGCCCAATGAATGTTTTTTATAGGCATCTACAAGTTTTTGTAACATGGCAGGACTAGAGTATAAATCCTCTGAAGATTTCACTGTGTAATCACCATTAGAACCCACCTCTAAAGACGTTAATCCCATGTCATATGCATAAGTTTCGGCACGTGCTAAAAACTCATTTTCAATAAGGTTTTCTATGGTTTCTCCTGTAATTAACTCATCATAGTTATCTTTCATTGGTAACTCTTTGTTAGAGCTCAATGGTGTCGCAGTAACCCCTAACACGAAAGATTTTTCAAAGAATTTAAAAAGTTTAGTAAATGAATTGTAATGCGCTTCATCAATAATCACTAAGCCAACATCTGAGATATCAAGCATATCATCATTCAAACGATTATTTAAGGTCTCAACCATTGCCACAAAACAAGAATAATCTGCTTGGTCGTCTAAGTTTGCTTTACTATTAACCACTTTATTAGTTACACCAAAGCTCGTCAACATTTTAGAAGTTTGGTTACAAAGCTCAACACGGTGCGTCATTACTAACACCTTTTTATTATGATTTTTAAGATATTGACGCACCATTTCAGAGAAAATCACTGTTTTACCACCACCTGTTGGTAGCTGATATAATAAGTGATAATCATCTGGTGCATTATCAAATTTTTCAAAAATCTTATTTATAGCTCCTTGTTGGTAATCGTATAATTCTTTATCAGTTTTCTTTTCTTGAATAACTTGATTTGTTTGCGACATAAATATGTTTTCGTAGATTTTATTTAAGTTGCAAAATTACAACACTTTGCAGCATAAAAAAAGCATCAAAAGTTAATTGAACCCTTTTATTATTTGAACGTTTCTAATGAAACAATAATAATTTTATATTTGCGTTAGAAATCTGAAAATGATAATCATTTAATGAAATACCCCCTTTTCTGTCTTGCTTTAGTTTGTACCACGTTATTAATTAATGCACAAGATGATTCCCTCGCTAATTCAATTAAGATAAAATTACCTATAACAAGCTTCATTAAAGGCAATGTTACAGAGGAAGTTGAAATTCCTGTGGTTTATAAAACAATTCTAAAAGTTAATATTAAAGGTGAATATTGGGATACTTTAAACTATAATCCTTACAAATCTGTTGCCTTAAAATTTCCCTTAAAAATAACATTTAACGATTCTACTTACTCGTCTCCTATTCCATTTAAAAAAGTGATTACGTCTCGCTATGGTTGGCGACGCGGTAAACCACATAAAGGTATTGATATAGATTTAGTAACCGGAGACAGTGTCGTAACCATTCTAGAAGGGATTGTACGTTTTGCGAGATACAGTCGTGGTCATGGCAAAACCGTTGTAATTCGTCATTATAATGGTTTAGAAACAACATACGCACATTTATCTGATATTGGAGTTAAAGCCAATGATACATTAGCTAAAGGACAATATCTTGGTAAAGGTGGTAATACAGGGAATTCTAGAGGAAGCCACTTACATCTTGTTGTAAGTTATAAAGGTGTGTATATTCATCCTGATTATTTGTTTGATTTCTCTGAAGCTAATACTATACGTGCTAAAGAACTTTGGGTAACCAAAAAATGGACGCAACCCGTTTATCATAATTCTAAGCGTCTAAAAAATATAGATACTTATCAAACCAAAGCAGAGGCTTTAGCGAGCTTAGTAAAGCAACGCAAAGTTTATGTTGTTAGAGGAGGAGATACATTGTCTCGTATTTCTCAAAAAAACAATGTTTCTATTTCTGCTATTTGCAAAACAAATGCTATAAGAAAGACATCTACACTAAAAATAGGTCAAAAATTAGTTTTAGAACTCTAAATAGTTTGCGCTTCAAACTATAAATTTCAGTAATTTGCACTTACTAAATTCTTATTTAATTTGAAAGTCTGTATTGCCGAAAAACCAAGTGTTGCAAGAGAAATTGCAGCTGTATTAGGAGCAACCACTAAACGTGATGGTTACTTTGAAGGTAATGGTTATGCAGTAACTTACACCTTTGGCCATCTCTGTACATTATTTGAACCCGTAGATTATAAACCGTATTGGAAAAGTTGGGACTTAAATAATTTACCCATGCTTCCTGATAAATTTCGGGTTAAGGTTTCTAATAATGATGGTATAAAAAAGCAATTTAAAATAGTAAAAAGCTTATTTGATAAAGCTGAACTTGTAATTAATTGTGGTGATGCTGGCCAAGAAGGAGAATTAATTCAACGTTGGGTTATAAACGAAGCCAATTATAAAGGTGAAGTACAACGGTTATGGATTTCATCTTTAACGACAGAAGCGATTAAAGAAGGTTTTAAAAATTTGAAATCATCTAAAGATTACGATAACCTATATTATGCTGGTTTTTCGAGATCTATTGGTGATTGGCTTTTAGGTATAAATGCTACACGATTATATACAGTAAAACACGGTGGTTATAAACAAGTTCTGTCTGTAGGACGCGTACAAACTCCAACATTAGCGATGTTAGTGAATCGTTTTAAAGAGATTGAAAATTTTAAGCCACAACCCTATTGGGAATTACAAACATTATATCGAGATACACTTTTTAGTTATGAAGAAGGTCGTTTTCTTAAAATGGAAGATGGTGAAGTTTTAGCTAACAAGGTTAAGGAACATGAGTTTGAAATTGTATCTATAACTAAAAAGAAAGGTACAGAATATGCTCCTAAACTTTTTGATCTTACAGGATTACAAGTGTATTGCAATACTAAGTTTGGATTTTCAGCAGATGATACGTTAAAGATTGCACAAAAACTATATGAAAAAAAGGCGGTAACATATCCGAGAGTTGATACTACATTTTTACCCTATGATGTGTATCCTAAAGTAAAAGGCATACTTTCTAAACTAACAGATTACTCAGTACTTACATCACCTCTATTAAATAAAAAAATTAAGAAATCTTCTAAAGTTTTTAATGATAAAAAAGTAACAGATCACCACGCTATTATTCCGACCGGAATGCAAATACATCTACAATACAATGAGCAACGAGTTTATGATATTATCGTAAAACGTTTTATTGGTGTTTTTTATGATGATTGTAAAGTCTCTAACACTACGGTAATAGGAAAAGCTGCAGATGTGAATTTTAAAACCACAGGAAAAGAGATTTTGTCTAAAGGTTGGCGTGTGGTTTTCGAAAACAAAGATGTTACAAGTTCGTCCAATACTATAAAAGATATAATGTTGCCAACGTTTGTTAAAGGTGAAAAAGGACCTCATAAACCTTCGTTTTTAGAGAAACAAACCAAACCACCGAATCAGTTTACAGAAGCTTCTCTTTTGCGTGCTATGGAAACCGCAGGCAAACAAGTTGATGATGACGAATTAAGAGATCTAATGAAGGAAAATGGTATTGGTCGCCCGTCGACACGTGCTAATATTATTGAAACGCTTTTTAGACGAAAATATGTTAAGCGTAATAAGAAGCAATTAATTCCGACGGTTACAGGGATTCAATTAATTGACACCATAAAAAATGAGTTACTGAAATCTGCTGAACTCACAGGCTCTTGGGAAAAACAATTAAAAGATATTGAGAAAGGCGAATTTAGCGCTGGTGCTTTTATAAAAGGTATGAAACGGATGGTTGACGCTTTGGTTTATGAAGTGAGAAGCGAAAAAGTACAAACACGTATCTCTGCCGTAAACAATAAACCTATTGGTAAGACTAAAACAAAACTGACATCGAATGCTCCATCTCTAAAAATAGTTGGCAGCACTTGCCCTAAATGTAAATCTGGTGACCTTTTAAAAGGGAAATCTGCTTATGGTTGCACGCTTTATGGTAAATCTTGTGAATTTACCTTACCATTTAGTTTTGGTGATAAAAAAATATCTGAAAATCAGTATGTGCGTCTATTAAGTAAAGGTTCTACAGTTAACTTAAAAGGTTTTAAGATTGATGGACAAATTTTAGAAGGCTTATTGCGTTTTGATGCTCATTATAAATTAAAACTAGAACTTAAACAAACGAAAGCTAAAAAGGTGTCAGCTGGTGATACTTGTCCTAAATGTAAAACTGGTAAATTACTAAAAGGAAAAGCTGCTTTTGGTTGTAGTAATTATAAAGTTGGTTGTGATTATCGTGTTAGTTTTTAGGAGTAATTGGAATGTAAAAATCTTCTTCTGAATCTGGGCTTCCATTCTTATATTTCTCACCCATAACTTGAAAGTGTGGTCTATCATCTACCTTAAAACCAGAATTAGGTAACCATTCGGTCATAATTTGTTGATAGGCTTTTAATGTATCCATCCCTTTATGAAGAAACACAGCATATTCACCTTCAGGTATTGTAAAACCTTTCATTTCTTTGGGAATAGTTTCTAAATTTGAAACTCCCACACATGCCCAAATATCAAAAGGTTTTTCAAAATCATTGAAATCGCTATAAGTTTGAAGTGCAATGAAGTCTTTATTTAAAATATTCTCAATCTTATTTTTGCTTGGCATAAATCGTTTCCATAGCTTTATGATATTTCCATATTCATTATGATACATGCTACTTTTCATTCCAATGATTCTTTTTTCTGAGATATATATAAGCTTAGGTTTCATTATTAACGTTTAATTTTTAAAATCATTTTAAAGTCTATAGGCTTAGAATGTTTTGATTCATTTTGAGGTAATATAATAGCCTCTTTAACTAAACCTTTTAAAGCATCGTTATCAAAAGATTTAGTGCTTGTAATTGGAGTATGTCTTATCAATTTACCCGTTCCTTTTAATAGATACTTTGGATCTGATAATAAGGTACCTTTATTAAGTCCAAGATTTAAATGATTAGTATAGATTGGAATCACACAAAATATATCACCTAGTTTTTCAGATAATGAATATACTGATGTTAAGGCATGTGTAGGGTACAAGAGCTCTGTTGCATTTGGATATGCCTCTAATATATAATCCCTTAGCTGGAGATATAAATCTATAAGATCTTGATTCTTATGCTTTAGATAATAAAGAAAGTCTGTGTGTAACTCTTGTCCTAAGCTCATAAATTAAAGGTATAAAAAAACCACCCTAAACTAAATTAAGATGGTTATATATTTATGAAGTATGTGTGTTTAAGCTTGTTTTACTTTAACAGCATTCATACCACGCTGTCCTTTTTCTAATTCAAACGTCACTTTATCGTTTTCAGCTATATCATCAATAATACCACTGACATGCGTAAAGTGCTTTTCGTTTGTATCAAGATCAATTATAAATCCGAAACCTTTAGAATTGTCGTAAAACGATACTTTCCCATTTCTTATTGGATCGAAAACTTCGTCGCTTTCTTCTTTTGTTGGAATACCAAGAACTATGTTCTTCGCTTTAACCTTAATCTTCATAGTTGGATCTGGTGGAGTATCTGTTAAATTCCCATCGTGATCTACATATGCTATAGGAATTCCTCCTGAACCATTTTCATCTCTATCAAGCTTACGCGCATCCATTTTCTTACGCTTATCTTCTCGTTTTTTTAATCTCTTTTTTTCTTTTTCACTTTTACTAAAAGTCTGTTGTGATTTACCCATTCGTTGTTTTAAATATTAATATATGCATGCCAAAGAAAATATTGAAGATTTAGAAACACGCTATCCTAAAACAATAATTAGTGTTGAAAAACCTTGGAAGAATAACTTTAGAACAAGCTATTTTTGCGATATATCTTCGTTTAAGCGGAGCAAATATACAATTTCTATTTTAATTATAAACAGTACAGGAGTCTATAAATTTTAATAGACCTGCCTTTTTGTATCAATTAATTTTAACACATTAATATTAAGATTAAAAACGGTGTAGTTCATTATGTTTAAACGTGGCGTTTACTATTGTGCTTTCAATATAAAATTAAAGAAAAGTTGTTACAGTTTACATGACTTAAAACTAAACAAATCACTTTAATTAGTTATATTTATATTCTATGACAAATGATAATATTGTATTAATATTAAGCCTTATTTCTGGTGTTTCATTCATCTATTACGGCCTTAGTTGTTTTAAAAGTAGAAGGGTAAGACTAGAATTTGAGCGTTATGGCCTTCCACACAGAAGAGTCCTAACTGGTGTATTACAGCTGTTAGGAGGTATAGGTCTTTTAACAGGTCTTTACTTAGCTACAGAATTAGCATTTTCTGCTAGTCTAGGGTTAACTATATTGATGTTTTTAGGGTTTTCAGTACGTCTTAAAATAAAAGATGGTTTCTTCGAATCTGCACCATCACTCATTTTTGCACTACTCAATCTTTATCTATGTTACCGTTTTTTTCTAATGATTAGTTAATAAATTATACTAATGCAATAACTAAACATAAAACTAAAAATAGTGCTGCTGGAAATGACTTAAATAAAGGGTCGCTAATTTTAATATGCATTATAATGGAACCTGTTAGCAATACTGCTAGAACTAAAGCAGAATAATATTCTAATTCAATCCAATAAATAGAAGCTAATAGGGTTAAAGAACACCCGACTTTAAAAAAACCTACAACATAGAGCATTGTAGTGTTTAGACCATATACGCTAAACTCTTCATTTAATGTTTGCGCATTTCCTCCTCTCCATTTTGTTGGTTTTTTATTCTGAATTAGCCAGACATTGAGAAGACTTAAGCCAACAATTAACTTTAAAGCAATATTAAAATATTCCATTATATTTTATTTTAAATGTAATTTACTAAAAAAATCTGAAGTTAAAATATTGAAAGCTTATATAATTAACCCACTAAATATATTCTGAAGTTAAGTTTTCAACCAACACACCATCTTCTAAAGATTTTATAACACCTTCGGCAGCACGTTCTCCAGAAATCATAGCTGCATTTAATGACCCATTAAGCAAGTAATCACCTGCTATAAAGATGGTTGGTTTTAATTGCGTTTCTGTGGGAGAGATATCGTATTGCAAACTATCTAAGTCAGGTAAGGCATTCTTAATATGATAACATTTGACGAATGTTTTGACTTGAATATTACAATAGGTCTTCAACTCTTCTTCAACCTTTTTTACTAATTCTAACTCCGATAAAGTATGATCTTTAACAACTGTAACAGATAATAATTCTTCGACTCCTTTCTCTTTTGTTTGCAAACTACTCACAAAGAAAATATTATTTATTAAAGCATCATTATCAGCAATTAACCCAATAATAGGGTTTTTAATTGTTCGCTTTATTACCTCAAAATAAAGGTTATAACACGATTTCCAATTTTGCTGCTGATTATTAAGATTTGCAATAAACTTATCTGGTGCTGTTGCTATAATTGTAAATTGAGTTTTAACAGTAGTGCCATCTTCTAATTGAATACTAGAGTCATTTACCTGCTTAATCTTTTTGTTAAATAAGAATTCAGTAGTTTTTAGTTGACTTTTTAGTTGTTTAGAAATAGCTTCTATACCATCTTTTGGTACAACTGCTAATCCATCTCCAAACATTTTGTAAACAAACTCAAACATTCTGCTAGATGTTCTCAATTCTGGTTCTAAAAAAATCCCCGAGAAAAAGGGTTTAAAGAAATTGGAAATGATTTTATCTGAAAACCCTTTTTCTTTTAAATAGTCTAAAGTAGTTGTTTCTTCTTCTCTGAAAATAGATTCTAATGTTTTCTTTTTAAGGACAGTATTAAGTTTTAGTATTTTTATTTTATCTGTTAATGTTCCGACGGAAGATGTCATCGTAGATAATAAAAAACTAAAATCCCTTAATGGATCACCAATAGTTTCCATCTTTCCGTTTAAGAATATTGCAGCTCCAGACTTAAGAGTCTGTAATTGTAAAGCATCAAAATCTAAATGTTTTTTTGCATAAGGATAGGCGTTTAATAATACCTGAAAACCATGGTCTAACTGATACCTTTTTTCAATATCTGTTTTAACGCGCCCACCTACTCTATCTGTTGCTTCTATTATGGTAGGTTTATATCCGGCAGATTCTAATGTTTTAGCTGCAATTAAGCCAGCAACGCCAGCACCAATGATATGAATTTTGTAATCCTTACGATTCATAATTAAATCCTAAAACAATTTATAGTTTTATTAATTCACCAACTTGCATGATATTTATAACACTCGATTTTGCTGTTAAAAACGTATTGCCATTTGGTTTTATGTCCAAATAAATTTCATTATTACCTATTTTAAAATTAATAGCTATAGCTTGTTTTTCATCATCAAATTTGACATTGTAATTTTGCATGGGTCCATTTGTCTCTATTTTTTTATTTTCAAAAGACAGCGATGTTATATTGCATGAAGCTTCATTACGATTAACAACAATAGTATTGGTATTGTTCTCGAGCTTCTCTCTGTTCTTATTATTATAAACAAAATTGCCAGTGAACTTATACGCTTTAGATTGAACTAAAGATTTTAAATTATTATATGATAATTGAAATGATGCTTTCTGAGTTTGTTTATTTTGTGCAATACCATAAGTGGTGAATAAAGCACAAACTATTATACATACAATTTTTTTCATCTTTTATTTTGGATCTAATGTTGTTTTAATTCTTTCTATACAATCTCTGTAGTGATATTTCGTCTCAGTATTTAATGATTGTCTCGCTGCTGATTCTAAGACACGTTTTAACTGATTCAATTCTCCTCTTACTAAAGCTCTTACATCAGATTGATTGACATCAAAATATTGTCTACTACGTCTAGGGTCTAAATCTTGGGTCATTAAATAGATCATTCTATCTAAATAAACACGTTGCAAGTTACGTCTAAAAACCGAAACATTTGATGCTGTTTTTGTTTCTTTCCATAGGCCTGAGCGTACGTCTAGTAACATTTCTAATGCCGAATAATTTGAGGCATCCATTGCATTATGATCTATAAGTCTACCTAATCGTTCGAAATTTAAGAGGTTATTAAGATGGCGACTTTGTAGACGTCTTAAGCGCTCAGAATAGCCAGCATAATCAATGTTTTGAAGAATTGACTTGTCTAATAACCAGCTTGGAGTTTCAAATGCATTTTTATGCAACCATTTTATAGCAGATTTCTGATACGATTTCGCAACTGGATTATACACATTACCAGATTGTTCTGGTGTTTTAGAATCTTCTACGACTCCACCTACATGAGTAACTACATGGCCTATATATCTGCTCCAAACACCTAGCATTTCTCCATATAATTCTTCTAAATCCTGATAATTATTAGTTTTATCGCTGGTCCAACTTGTTAAATTTTTAGCAACTATTTTTAAATTGCTTAAACCATAAGTACTTGCTTTTATACTATTGTTGCCAATATCTTCTGTTTGTGATGTAGGATCAAATCTGCTACTTTGTTTTCCGAATTTATAAAGTGGGTCGCCAGATTTCTCCATTACCCAACCATTTAAAGTTTCTTTTTCAGCATCCGCAGATTTAGCATTTGGTAAATACCTGTAACCATAATTAATCGCATAATTATCATAAGGACCTAATTGTCTTATAAAACGAATATTACTATCACCAGGCTGCGCAATGTAGTTGTAGCGTGCATAATCCATTATAGTAGCTGCAATACCATTTTTTTGTGTAAAATCACCATTTCTATAACTCTCTACATCATACGCGTAACTTGCGCTCATATTATGTGGCAATCCTAAGGTATGACCAACCTCATGAGCAATTACCATTTTCATCATCTCACCGATTTCTTCATCTGGTGTATTTAATGTTCTTGCAGCAGGGTTTGCAGCTCCTGTTTCTAACATATATCGGTTACGGTAAGAGCGTAAATGGTTGTGATACCAAATGATATCACTTTCAATAATCTCCCCACTTCTTGGGTCAGATACACTTGGACCAGTTGCATTACGCGTTGTACTGGCTACATACCTTACTACTGAATATCTAATATCTTCTGGGCTAAACTCAGGATCTTCTTCTTTTGTTGGAGGATCTTTAGCAATAATTGCATTTTTAAAACCTGCCGCTTCAAATGCTTTTTGCCAAAGTTCAATACCTTCTTTCATATAAGACCTAAACTTCATTGGTGTAGCAGGATCTAAATAATATACAATTGGTTTTACAGGCTCAACCAATTCTCCACGTTTGTAAGCCTCAATATCTTTTGGTATTAACTTCCAACGTCTTAAATATGTTTTTTTATCTGCTTTTAACTCGTTACTTCCATAATCGTACTGACTTAGTGTAAACCAACCTACGCGTTCGTCAAAATGACGCGGTTGCATTGGTACTTCTGGCAATAAAATCATAGATTGATTAACTTGAATACTTATAGTCTCATCACCTGTATTTACTGGTGGTTCTGTTGCATTAAATGTAAAGTCTTGTATGACTTCTATGTTTTCAGGATAACTTTTCATTCCGTTTATAAAACTTCGTGATTTGTCTAAGTTTCTCACTTTGTATTGTCTTCTTATATATGATGGTAATCCACTGATGGCTTTAACATCAGAACCATAAAAACTTGAAACATCGATAACTACTGATGATGAATCTTTAGAAAATGCAGCTATATCAAAAGCATATAAAGTAGGCTCGTAATTATTAGACCTAACGGATACATTAATTGGGAGGCTGTCTGAAGCTATTGCACTAGAGGATTTTTCTTTAATTAGAATTTTATTTTTAAAACGTTCCCAATTAATCATTCTTGTACTCGTTTTTGTACCAGCATTAACATAACCTCCTCCTAGATTTGTAGGTAATTTTGCTAAACGACTTACTAAAAGCATGTCTTTGTTTAGGTGATCCATTGGGATTTCGAAATAATACTTCTCACCTACTGCATGCACATCAAACAAGCCTTTATCAGTAATTGCATCTTTGGTAATTACTTTATCATAGTCTTTTATCTTTGCTAGTTTCTTTTTTGGAGGTTGAGGTTTTTCTTGTGTTGCTGCTGATTTGTTGTTTTTTGACTTTGTTTGTTTTTTAACTGTAGCACAAGAGAAAACAAATAGTGTAAAAAAGGTTAGGATAAAAATTTTCTTCATAATTGGTTGAATATTATTTATTGACTTGCTAAAGATAATTAATAGAATCGTAGTTTTTAATTTTTTCTTAAAAGCTGTTAAAAAGACCTTATTGTAGTTAATTCTAGAGTATTTTTGCGAAAATAAATTGTAGACATGCCAAAATCACTACCATATTTTAGGCTTCTAGCACTGCTAGAAGGGGTCTCTTATATCTTATTGCTTTTTATAGCAACGCCAATAAAATACCTTTCTGATGACCCACAATATGTAAAACTTTTAGGAATGCCGCATGGTTTATTATTTGTTGCTTACATTGTGTTTGCCATAATGATTAGTAGCGCAATGAAATGGAACAATAAAGCACTATTTGTTGTTTTAATAGCTTCTATTATTCCGTTTGGTACATTTTATATCGATAAAAAATTTTTAGCTAAAAAAGATGCTTAACATAAAACATTATTTTTACAATCTATTAATAGATAAGGGCTTGTCAGAGGACACAGCTAGTTATCTGAATATGTTGTCTTTATTATTAATATTATTAATAATAGCTTTTGCCGTTGACTTTATTACCAAACGTGTATTAAGGCGTTTCTCAGAAGGAGTAGCTAAACGTACCAAAACAAATTTTGATGATATCTTAATAGATAATAAACTACCAAGAAATGTAGCGCATATTGTACCCCTTATAATTTTAATTGAATTTGTACCACAAGTTTTTACAGACTTCAGTTACGCAGAAACTATTATCGAAAAAACACTTAAAGTTATTGCTATAATTTTAACACTTAGCATTATAAGAAGTATTCTTAAGTCTATTAAAGATTATCTTAAAACTCTATCGCGTTACAAAGACAAACCCATAGATAGTTATATACAAGTATTTATGATATTTGCTTGGCTAATTGGGTCGTTTTCTGCAATTGCCATATTAACTGGGATTACATTTCTGACTTTTGTAGGAACTTTAGGTGCTGCTTCTGCTATTATTATATTGATTTTTAAAGATACCATTCTGGGTTTTGTCGCTAGTATACAAGTATCTATTAACGATATGGTACGTATTGGTGATTGGATTACTTTTGAAAAATACGGAGCAGATGGTGACGTTATAGAAATTAATTTAGCTACAGTAAAAGTTCAGAATTGGGATATGACCATAACTACTATTCCAACCTATGCCTTAATTTCAGATTCGTTTAAAAATTGGAGAGGTATGGCAGACTCTGGTGGTCGTCGCATCAAAAGGTCAGTTATCATAAAAGTCTCTACTATTAAGTTTCTAAGTGATACGGATATTGAGAAACTCAAAAAAATTGAATTAGTTTCAAAATATATTGAATCCAAATCGAAAGAAATAAATGATTACAATACTAAAAATGGTGCTGACAAATCGGTCTTAATCAATGGAATCAATTTAACCAACTTTGGTGTCTTTAGAAAATATCTACAAACGTATATAGAAAACCACTCTGCTATTAATAAAAATATGACTTTAATGGTACGTCAATTAGAACCTACTTCACAAGGTATACCTATGGAAATTTATGCTTTTAGTAAGGATCAACGTTGGGTAAACTATGAATTTATTATAGGAGATATTTTCGATCATGTTTTAGCAGCTGTGACGTATTTTGATTTGGAAATTTACGAACTAACATTAGGGAAACAGAATTAAGAATCTTCTAAACGATCTTTAACAAATTCCACTTCCGTTTTACCATGTGGTAAAGGCTTACCGTCTTTACCTAAATTTACCATAATAATGTTGTCTACAGTTAAAATAGTTTCGCGTGTCATTTTATTTCTGACTTCGCATTTTATTGTTATAGATGACCTGCCAAATTTTTTAACTCCAATACCAATCTCAATAATATCTCCCTGTCTAGCAGAAGCCATAAAATTAATTTCAGAAATGTATTTAGTTACAATTTTAGAATTTTCAAGTTGAATAATCGTATAAAGTGCAGCTTCTTCGTCTATCCATGCTAAAAGCTGACCACCAAATAAAGTGCCATTTGGATTTAAATCTTCGGGCTTAACCCATTTCCGTGTATGAAATCTCATGTTTTTTTAGTATTAGCTTATAAGTATGTTAGTCAAAGATAACTCTTAATACAATATTTTAGAATTGATTTGTATTAGAAAATTGAATGTGAAAATTACTGTTGTTAATAACAGCGTTAACAAGATATTAGACGCTTAAATAATCAATGATGCTTAATGCCTAATTTAGTAATGTAATAAATCTTAAAACGACGTTATGAACTCAAGATCTGAAGACCTACTTAGCATTAGACCTATTATTATTTCTGCTAAAATTTATGATTCTATGCATTCTGAAGAGTTTTTTCAGAATAAAACCCTTCGACCAATTATTAAAATGCAGAATGATCTAATTATGGCTGTATTTAGTAATTATATAAGCAAACGCAAAAATGCATTTTACGAATTATCACTGCCAAAACAACTGGCTTATATTGATAATTCGCTTCATAAAGATATGAAGTTTAGAAACTCCTTAAAAGGAATTATTATTGGTCAGTTTACGGTTGAAGAATACGCGCTTTATATTCAAAATTCGTCAGCTTTAAATAAGCGTATAATGAACATTGTAAAAGAACGTTTGGTTAGTAATATTCAGCTTTTTACTAAGCCAGAAGTTTTAAAAGTTGTTTAAAGCATAGACTCCCCATTAATATTTGTTGTAAGTACATCACTCATGTAATTAAAGTATGGTCTTACATTTTTAAATGATGTATTAACATTATTTATAAAATCTTCAGCCAAGACTTCTTTATCTGTGTATTTTTTTGTGAAAATAAATTGTTTTTTACGAATTAAATCTATTGCAGGGTGTGCTTTATCAAATCCTCGTGGTGCAGACTTAAGCTCATCACCCACAAAATTTCCCCAAGTAGATTTAAACGTTTTATCATTAAGAATAGCTAGTATTTCGCTAGCGTCTGTTTCAAACTCTTTTCTAATACGTAATAAATCTTCTTTGCTTGGATTCCAAAACCCTGTTGCAATAAAAGATTCGTCATTAGGCTGAATGTGTAAATAATAACCTCCTCTTAATTCTGGTTTATGTCTAGCAAAAGAACCACCGAAATGTGTTTTGTAAGGTAATTTGTTTTTTGAAAATCTTACATCTCTATAGATTCTGAATATCTTAACTTTTTCTATCTGATCGTGTGTATTCATTAATTCACCTAAATAGTTATAAGCAGCTTTAACCTTAGTCTCAATAGCTTTAAACTCTGGTTTATGTTCGTTAAACCAATCTCTATCATTATTCTTTGCTAGTTTACTGAAGAATGTAAAGGTTTCTTTTTGTATGGTGTTGTACATAAATTCTAAGGTTTGTATAAAAATAGAAAAAAGCTATCGTAATTTATGGCGTTATAAACTAATAATTAATAAACACTAATTATTGTTATTTTATGTTTAAGTATCTCATATAGTTATTTCATCATTAAGAGTATTAATTTAGTCTCTACTAAGTATATAATCATTTATAATATTACTAGTAACTTAGCAAGATTAAATTTATTAAATTTTACTTGTGAGTTTTGATAATTTTTATTATCATGCACAACTTTTAAAACAGACATTATTTTTATGGGTAGACCAGCAACAAGACCAACAAAACTAAAGGACGGTTTCTATATTGAGATCCGAAACAAAGGCTCAAAATCGGGTGTAAAACTCTACAGCGGAACTAAATTACAGATGCATCGTGCAATAAAAATGTACGAACGCTCAAAACAAGTAGTGATACTTGGGGAATCTGTTAACGGAAAGTTTGTTGACAAAGAGCCAAAATTACATGTAGTAGATTAACTTTACATACAATTAAAATCAAAGGGTGAAAATATAAATTTTCACCCTTTTTTGTTTTAAATATGTTGACTCAAAAAAACGGTCTATTTAATTTTTTATAAATTGTTGATTCAATGGCAATTAAAAATGCTGTTTACTAACTAATTAAATCAACTGTATTATGATAACTTCAATTAATAAATTACCTGTTTGGTTTTGGATATTAAGCGTTTTAGCATTAATATGGAACGGCCTTGGTGTCATAGCCTATTTGGGTAAAGCCTTTGCAACTGACGAAATGATTGCTGCACTTCCAGTAGAGCAACAAGCCGAGTTTATAACAGAATATCCTGCTTGGTATACTGCTGCTTTTGCCTTAGCAGTATTTTGCGGCACACTCGGTTGTCTTTCATTACTTATCAGAAAAAAATGGGCTTTTCCATTATTTATTATTTCTGCATTTGGCGCAATTGTACAACATACTTATTTATTTATGAATGTAGAAATGACACCTGTACAACTAGTAATGCCAATAATGGTAATAAGTGTTTGTATAATACTCGTATGGTTTGCAAAAAACTCAGCAACAAAGGGCTGGCTTAAATAAAAAATTACTAACCAAGCAATTTTAAAAAGGTATTAGCAATTACGCTAGCAGCTTTTTTTATTCAAAATTCACGGAATGTAAAATTAAACCGGAAGCCGGAGCTATATAATCCATAACTTCAGTGCTATCGTCTTTTAAAGTTTCTTTTATAAAATCTAAGGTTACCTCTCCTCTACCTAATTTTATTAAACAACCAAACATTAAGCGTATTTGGTTACGCATAAAGCCTTTACCTATAACTTTAAATATATAAGAGTTTTCTGGAAAGAAACTTGCTGTATACAAATCATTACCTATAATCTCAGAAGATTCAATAGTTCTTTTATACTCACCTTTATGTGTTGCTTTGTAACAGTAAGTTTTAAAATTATAGGTACCTGTGAATAACTTAGCCCCTTCCTTCATTAATTCTATATCCAAAGGCTCTAAAATGGTTGTTAGTATTGATGCACAAAACGGATGATTTTTTTGACCTTCAGAAAATACATAATGGTATTCCTTTAGTTTAGAATCTTTGATGACGTTAAATTCCTTGTCAACTTCCTTTATTGATAATGCTCTAATGTCTTGTGGCAAGTTATGATTAAACAGTTCTAAGAATGCCTCAAAATCTAATATTGGCTCATTATATATAAATAATTCTAAAGCTGCCTCATTAGCAGATACCATCGCATCTGTTCTACCTGCACCTAATGTTTTAAACCGCACATCTTTTAATATAAACTTAAGTGTACGATCAATCATTAAGTGCACGGTCTTAACATCTGGCTGTTTTTGCCAACCATGAAAACGATAGCCTAAATATTGAATTTTAAGTAAGTAATAATAACGCTTATCAAACATAACAGCAAGAACGTTATTTTATTGAAGATTCCAAAAGCATTGCTTATTTTTATGCTTTAAGATATTGAATTTGAAAAGACTTTACCCTTTTGATCCATTATTAAAGCACCACGTTATAATTAGCTTACTATTAGCTATTTGGGTTTTTGTATTCTTGTATTTTACTGAGCCCTTAGATGTTAGTGAATTTCCTGAAAGGGAAAAACTAATTTATCTGCCTGGTTATGGACTTCTAGCAGGCTTATGTTATTTATTATTTCTTCCTATTCAAAACTATTTATATAAAAAAGAGAAACAAAACTGGACACTTCTCAGTGAAATCATTTTTTTACTCAGCTTCTCAGTAATAAGTATAGCCATAGCAAGATCCTATTATTTATATATAATAATGATAGATGAACCGTATCCTTATACTTTAGGCTACATGCTTAAAGCAATTTTTATACCGGCTATTGCTACTATTTTACCTATAGTTATAATAGCGCGTTTCGCTTTTGGAAAGTATCATGAAAAACGATTAGAAGATCAAAAAATTGAAATTAAAGGTGAAGGTAATTATGAAGGTTTACGTTTACAGTTAAATGAGGTTATTAGCATTCAATCCTCAGATAATTATATAGAAGTGTTTTATGTTACTGGTAATAGTTTGAAGAAAACATTGATTAGAAATAAGTTGTCTGTTATTGATGAAGAATTCCCGGAATTACTTAGAGTACATCGTTCTTATTTAATTAACCCATACCATTTTCAGCAATGGAAAACAGAAAATGGAAAACTCTTTATAATTTTAAATCATACTATAGAAGTACCTGTTTCTAAAACCTATCAGTCTGCAATAAAAGCAGCCATTAATTCTACCACAAACTAAGGTTGTTTTACCCCAAACACGTATTAATATGAAATAAATGGAACTCTCTAAAATATATTTGCTTCAGAAAGTTTAATCACACAAAACCATTTAATTATGAAAAATCTACAGGTATTTATTATTACTTTTTTATTCGGAACCATTTCAATATTCGCGCAATCTGAAACTTGTGATTGCAAAACAGATTTAGATTTTGTAGTTAAAAAAATCAAAAAAATGCCTTCCTATAAAAAGCAAATTAAAGGTGATTTGTTTTCTGAAACCTATTTGAGGTTATCGTCTAAAATGTCTAAACCAATCTTAATTGAAGACTGTTATAAATTACTCTTAGAACAAATGCTATTAGTAAATGATGCACATGCATCGCTTCAAGTTAATACAGAATTTTTATCTGAAACAACTCTAAAAAATGAAGTTGAACTGTCTGGATTCAAATCTTCAAATCTATTTAAAAATCACCCTAACACTAATCGTAATATTTCAGAATTAAAAGAGGAACTAACAGAAAAAAGTTCAGAAGATTTAGAAGGTATATACAATAACCGAAATGATGAAACCATTGGAATATATTACGCTGACAATAAAAAAGATTTAGTTGGTGTTTTATTAGAAACCAACAGCAACCATTGGAAAATTGGTGAAATTAGATTTTATGCTAACCATACAAGTAGTAATAAATACAATGTTTATTATTATAATGTTACTACAAGAACGCCAGGTTTAAGAAAAAGCTTTTCTTTTGAAAACGGTCGTATTTGGCATTATAAAAAAGTAACGAATAAAAATAATTTTGAATTTGTAGATAACGGTGATAATATCACAGTATTTAAGCAAATAAACAATGATACACAGTATTTATATTTTAAAACCTTTAGCAACGGTAAGAAAAAGGAATTAGTTAAATTTTTTGATGACACAAAAAATAAAATAACAGCAAAGAATGTGATTGTTGATTTGAGAAGTAACAGCGGCGGAAATAAGAAATTCTCAGATGTATTTCTTAAGTTATTAAAGGATAAAAACGTTTATGTAATCACCAATTGTTTTACAGGAAGTAATGGAGAACAATTCACACTAAAACTATTGAAAAACAAAAATGCTAAGCACATAGGACAAACAACTTTTGGTGTTATTGCTTACGGTCTAAATTATGGAAACAGCTACAACACACCTTCAAGTCATTTTAGAATTACACCAACAGATATGAACTATCATAAATATATTGCATATGAAGGAAAAGGTGTTACTCCAGAAATTGCTTTAGATTTTAATAGCGATTGGATGGAACAAACCTTAGAAATCATTAAAGCAGATCATAAATAAAATAGTATAAAGAGTTTACGTGGTTCTAATGCACGATTAAACTTTCTAAATTTCATTAGAATAACTGTCGCTATTTGGTTTTAGCGGCAGTTTTTATTTTTCTCTACGTTTTAATACATCAACAACATCATTTATTTTAAAACCCTTGGCCTGAAGTAACATTAAATAATGAAATAATAAATCTGCGCTTTCATCTAAGAATAACTCATCATTATTGTCTTTTGCTTCAATAACAACTTCTACAGCTTCCTCTCCTACTTTTTGAGCGATCTTATTAATGCCTTTTGCAAATAAAGAAGCAACATAAGACTTTTCTGAATCCCCTGCTTTTATTCGTGATTCGATAGTGTTTTCAAGATTAGAAATAAAACCGTAAGATGGCTCATTAGTTTCATTCCAGCAGGTATCAGACCCCTTATGACATGTTGGACCTTTTGGGTTAACTTTAATTAAAAGTGAATCACTATCACAGTCTAATTTTATATCTACAAGATTTAGAACATTACCACTGTCTTCGCCTTTTGTCCAAAGACGTTGTTTTGTTCTGCTAAAAAAAGTTACTAATTTGGAGTCTATTGTTTTTTGAAGGGCTTTATCATTCATATAACCCAACATTAAAATTTTGTTGGTTGTGATATCTTGAATGATAGCTGGTACCAGTCCATCTGGATTTTTATTAAAATCTACGTTCATTTTTTGTTTTTTAGTCATTCCTACAAATACAGGAATCTACTTTAAAATTATAATATTTTTGGTTCCCACCTACTTAGGGATGATAGTAAAACTAAAGCCTTACCGTAATACTATTTTTTTTTAACTCTTCTTTTAATTCTAAAATTGATATTTCTCCAAAATGAAATACACTTGCCGCTAATGCTGCATCTGCTTTACCATCTTTAAACGTATCAACAAAATGTTGCATAGTACCTGCGCCTCCTGATGCTATAATCGGAATATTTACTAACTGCGTCAATTTTGCTAAAGCTTCATTTGCAAAACCTGCCTTTGTACCATCGTGATTCATCGACGTGAATAATATTTCACCAGCACCACGTTCTTCAACTTCTTTAGCCCAATCAAATAAATTCAATTCTGTTAAAATTGTACCACCAGCTAAATATACCATCCACTCACTTTCAATTTTCTTAGCATCAATAGCAACTACGACACATTGACTTCCAAATTTATCTGATAACTCATTTATTAATTCTGGTCGCTTCACTGCTGAAGAGTTTATAGATATTTTATCTGCTCCGCATTTCAAAAGCACATCAACATCTTCGACAGAAGAAATACCTCCACCAACTGTAAATGGAATATTGACTTGTTCTGCAACATGCAACACCATATCATGCATAGTTTTACGATTCTCTAAAGTTGCTGAAATATCTAAAAAAACAAGCTCGTCTGCACCTAATTCTGCATATTGCTTCGCTAAAGTTACAGGATCACCAGCATCTCTTAAATCCACAAAGTTGACACCCTTTACGGTTCTACCGTTTTTAATGTCTAAACATGGGATGATTCTTTTTGTTAACATAAATTCTTATTTCGCAAGTCCGAGTGATGTGATTTTAATAGAATTGTATCGAGAACCTTAATTGACTTCTCTATATGATTCTTAACCCTCAGAATCAGTCGAAGTGACGGATTAGTTAAATAAATCGTTCTAATTCATGTAAACTAATTCTGTTTTCGTAAATCGCTTTTCCTATAATAACACCTTCACAACCAATAGCTTCTAAATCTTCTAAATCACTAATTCCAGCAACTCCACCAGAAGCAATAAGTTTTATGGATTGCGCACCACTACTGTTACTACATTCTTCTATTATGGACTTATACAATTCAATTGATGGGCCTTCTAGCATACCATCTTTTGAAATATCTGTACAGATCACATACTTAATACGTTTCCTTTGATAGTCTTTTATAAATGAAATAACTTCTTCTTTACTATTATCTTGCCAACCGTTAATCGCTATTTTACCATCATTACTATCTGCTCCTAAAATAATTTTTTGTGCACCATATTTAGAGAGCCATCCTTCAAAAGTTTCTCTATCGTTTACTGCAATACTTCCACCTGTTATTTGTCTTGCTCCACAATTAAAAGCAATATTCAAATCTTCATTAGATTTTAAACCACCTCCAAAATCAATTTTTAAATTGGTCTTAGACGCAAGGAGTTCTAAAACTTTATAATTGACGATTTGCCTTGCTTTTGCTCCATCTAAATCTACTAAATGTAGATATTCAATACCTGAAGCTTCAAACTCTTTTGCAACCTCTAACGGGTTTTCGTTATATATTTTTTTTGTATCATAGTCTCCTTTTGTAAGACGAACACATTTTCCGTCTATAATATCTATGGCTGGTATTATTCTCATTTTTTGATTTTGACTTTTAGCTAAAGACTTTTATAATTCTATAAAATTCTTTAAAATTTGTTCACCTGCTTTACTACTCTTTTCAGGATGAAATTGTACACCAAAGAAATTCCTGTTTTCTATGGCTGACGTGTATTCTAATTCATAATTTGAACTAGCAATCGCTTCACTACATTGTTCGGCATAATAACTGTGCACAAGGTACATGTATTCATTTTCTTTTATCCCTTTAAATAAATCAGATTTTAAATTAGTGATAGTATTCCATCCCATATGAGGTACTTTAACCTTGTTTGAAAAACGCTTCACATTTACGTCAAAAATCCCTAAACCTTGAGTGTTTCCTTCTTCTGTATGGTTGCACATTAATTGCATACCTAAACAAATTCCTAATACAGGTTGTGTTAATTGTGGTATCAATTTATCTAATCCTGTTTGTTTTAGTTTGAGCATTGCTGAACTTGCTTCACCAACACCAGGGAAAATTACTTTATCTGAATTTATAATTTCTTCTGTATCATCTGTTAAAATAGCCTCGTAACCTAAGCGTTGAAAAGCAAATTGAATACTTTTAATGTTTCCTGCTCCGTAATTTACTATTGTTAGTTTCATTAAAGCATCCCTTTTGTTGATGGCAAAATCATTTTCTCAACATCTTGTTTTACAGCCATTTTAATTGCTTTTGCAAAAGCTTTAAAAATAGCCTCTATCTTGTGATGTTCATTATCGCCCTCTACTTTAATATTAAGATTGCATTTTGCACCATCTGTAAACGATTTAAAGAAGTGATAAAACATTTCTGTTGGCATTTTACCAATCATTTCTCGCTTAAAATCAGCGTCCCAAACGAGCCAATTTCTTCCACCAAAATCAATAGCGACTTGTGCTAAGCAATCGTCCATTGGTAAGCAGAAGCCATAACGCTCTATACCTAACTTATTTCCTAAAGTCATTGCAAATACTTCACCTAACGCTATTGCTGTATCTTCAATAGTATGGTGCTCATCTACTTCTAAATCACCATCTACTTTAATATTAAGATCCATTTGTCCGTGTCTAGCAATTTGATCTAACATATGGTCAAAGAATGCAATGCCTGTATTAATATTGCTTTTTCCTATGCCATCTAGATCTAGGTCAATCTTAATTTTAGTTTCATTTGTATTACGCTCAATCCTGCCAATACGTTCAGTAGTTTTAAGAAATCTATAAATAACTTCCCAATCGTTAGTTTCTAATGCAATGCAATCTTCAATTTCAGAATTGCTAATTGTAATTTCGTCAGTTCCTAAATTAGTATTATCGTTTATAAAAATACCTTTAGCACCTAAGTTTTTAGCTAACTCAATATCTGTTAAGCGATCACCAATTACGAAGGAATTGGATAAATCATAATCTTCTGTAAAATATTTAGTGAGTAAACCTGTATTCGGTTTTCTAGTCGGTGCATTGTCTTTTGCAAAAGTTCTATCTATAAATTGTTCTTTAAAAACAACACCTTCTTGTTCAAATGTTTTTAAAACGAAATTATGAATCGGCCAAAATGTTTCTTCAGGATACACTTCTGTCCCTAAACCGTCTTGATTGGTTATCAAAACGATTTCAAAATTTAGTTCCCTAGCAATTTTACTCAGATATTGAAATACTTTTGGATAGAAATCTAACTTATCAAACGCATCTATTTGTTCGTCTGCTGGTTCTCTTATCAAAGTTCCGTCTCTGTCAATGAATAGTACTGGCTTCATATTAATAGTATTTCGTCAGTTCGAGTGGTTTTCCATTAAAGGAAATTGTATCGAGAACTTAAAGCATCTCGTTATAAATTTTTTAAAATAAAAATTCACTCGATGTGACGTTATAGTTTATAATTCTTTTAAAGTTTGTATTAACTTATTATTTTCTTTTGCAGAACCTACTGTAAATCTTAGGCAATTTTTACATAAAGCTTGATTAGTTCTATTTCTCGATACTATTCCTTTTTCTACTAATTGATTATAGCGTTTATTAGCGTCATCAACTTTTACTAATAAAAAATTAGCATCAGATGGATAAATAGTCACGACCAACTCAATAGCTTCTAAAGCGTCTACTAATTTTTGTCTTTCACTCAAAATAATCTTCACTTCGTGCTTTATAACTTCTATATTAGTTAAGCGCTCTAAGGCTTTTATTTGTGTTAACTCGTTAACATTATAAGGTGGCTTTATTTTATTTAAAACTGATATAATTTCTAGTGAAGCATAACAAACTCCTAAGCGAATACCTGCTAAACCGTATGCTTTTGATAATGTTTGTGTAACTACGAGATTTGGAAATTCATTTAGCCGACTTAGCCAACTGTCTTGATTTGAAAAATCGATATAAGCTTCATCAACCAAAACAATACCTTTAAAACCCTTTATTAAAGTTTCAATAGCTTTAGCTTTAAAACTATTAGCTGTTGGGTTATTGGGTGAACAAATAAATAACAGTTTTGAATTACTGTTTTGGTGCTCTAGAATACGTTCAACATTGGGTTCGAAATCAGAATTAAGTTGGACTTCTTTTATTTCTATAGCATTTAAATTAGCCAAAACGGCATACATACCATATGTTGGTGGTAATACAATTACATTGTCTTGATTTGGTTCACAGAAAGCTCTAAAAACGAGGTCCAAAACTTCATCACTACCGTTTCCTAATAGGATTTGACTTGCAGGAATACCTTTTAATTCAGATAAGCACGCTTTAACCCTTGTTTGTTGTGGGTCTGGATAGCGATTAACATCAGTTTCAAAAGGATTCTCGTTGGCATCAATAAAAACCATGTCATGACTAACAGATTCGTATTCATCTCTAGCAGAAGAATATGCTTTAAGGTTACGTATATTATCTCGTAAAAGGCTATCTATATTCATGTTTATAGGTCTTTTAATCTTAAAGTTACTGCATTTTTATGTGCTTGTAAACCTTCGGCTTCAGCCATTAACTCAATAGCATTTCCTATATTTTGAATGCCTTGCTTAGATATCTTCTGAAACGTCATGCTTTTTTGAAAGCTATCTAGGTTAACACCAGAATACGCTTTTGAAAACCCATTAGTTGGTAATGTGTGGTTTGTACCAGAAGCATAGTCACCTGCACTTTCGGGAGTATAGTTACCAATAAATACAGAACCTGCATTGCCTATATTCTCAACAAAATAATCATCATTTTCTGTCGCTACAATAAAGTGTTCTGGGCCATAAGTATCTATTAACTCTAAAGCTGTTTCAAAATTTGAAACAAGAATAGATTTTGAATTAGCGATGGCATTCTTGGCTAATTCTTTTCTAGGCAAAGCCTCTAACTGGTTTTTAACTTCTAAACTCACTGCTTCTGCAAATGATTTAGATGTTGTTACTAAAATAACTTGACTGTCTGAACCGTGTTCTGCCTGACTTAATAAATCTGAAGCAACATAAGCTGCATTAGCAGATTCGTCTGCCATAATTAACAATTCACTAGGGCCAGCAGGCATATCTATAGCAACACCATACTTAGTTGCAATTTGTTTTGCAACCGTTACAAACTGATTTCCTGGACCAAAAATCTTATATACTTGCGGAATAGATTCAGTCCCAAATGTTAAGCCTGCGATAGCCTGTATGCCACCAACTTTGATGATTTTAGTTACACCACATAGTTCAGCAGCATAGAGAATTTCATTCGCTATTTCACCTTTTTTATTTGGTGGTGAACATAAGACTATATCCTTACAGCCTGCTATTTGTGCTGGAACTGCTAGCATTAAAACCGTTGAAAATAAAGGTGCTGTTCCACCAGGAATATATAAACCTACTTTTTGAATCGGTCGCTTTTCTTGCCAACATTCTACACCTTCCATGGTTTGCACATAAACTTTATTTGTTTTCTGTGCGAAATGGAATTTTTCAATATTTAATTTAGCTAGTTGAATCGCTTCCTTTAATTCTTTAGAAACAGCTTTTGAAGCCATTTCAATTTCTGCAACACTGACACTATTTGATTCTAAGAGTACAGCATCAAATTTAGATGTGTATTTCGCAATAGCTTTATCACCATTACTTGAGACTTCAGCAAAAACTTCGTTCACTGTAGCTTCAATAGCTTCTAAAGATTGTGTTGGTCTTTTTAAAAGCTCTAACCAATCTTCTCTTTTAGGGTTTTCTATCAGTCTCATAATTATAATACCATATTCTCAATAGGGCAAACTAGTATACCTTCTGCTCCATTAGCCTTTAGTTCGTCTATAACATTCCAAAAATCATTTTTATTAATCACAGAGTGTAATGAACTCCAACCGTCTTTTGCTAATGGCAAAATGGTTGGACTATTCATACCTGGAAGTATGTTAACAATGGTTTCCAATTTATCATTTGGCGCATTTAATAAAACATATTTATTCTCTCGTCCTCTCAATACAGATTTAAGCCTAAATTGTAATGTATTAATGAGTTCCTGATTCTCTTTTGAAATTTTTGGTGACGTTGCTAAAACAGCTTCCGACTTTAAAAGAACTTCAATTTCTTTTAAGCCATTCTTAAACAAAGTACTACCACTAGAAACAATATCACAAATACCGTCTGCTAAACCAATGTTTGGTGCAATCTCAACAGAACCATTAATAATATGAAGGTTCGCTTTGATACTTGATTTTTCTAAAAATTGATTGACCGTATTTGGATAGGACGTTGCAATTCGTTTTCCTGCTAGATCTTTTAAGCTTTTAGCCTTAGAGGACTTTGGTACAGCAATAGATACTTTGCATTTAGAAAAGCCAAGGCGTTCTACAATTGTCAGATCACCACCTTTTTCGATCAGTACATTTTCACCAATTATAGCAGCATCTACAACACCATCTCTTAAATATTGAGGAATATCACCATTTCTTAAGTAAAACACTTCTAATGGGAAATTACGTGCCGAAGCTTTTAGTTGATCTTTACCATTTTCTACTGAAATACCAATTTCCTTTAAGATTTTCATAGAATCCTCGTTAAGACGACCCGATTTTTGTACAGCAATTTTAATTTTATTCATGTTTTGTTTTTGAATAGTTTGACAAAACGAAATGGTTTTTTCAAACAAAAAACCCATCTGAATTATCAAACGGGTTTTTAAAATATATTTTTAATTTATTCAATACATTTTCACCTCGCTTGAGCGATTATATGAAAATGATGATGTAATTGAATAAAAATCATACTATTTTTTTGTTGAAACAAAGTTTATGAAAACTATTTTATAAATCCAAAGGATTAACAAATTTTTATTGATTTCCTAAAATTATAGGTAATCCAGTATCACCAGAACCAATAACAATAATTTTACTGTTTGGTGATTCTGCAAGCTTTACAGTTGCTTCAATTCCTTTATCTTGTAAAATTTTATCAGTTAAAGAAGCGCTTAAAATACGGTTAGACTCAGCTTTACCCTTAGCATCAATAATTACTTTCTCAGCTTCTTTAGCAGCTGTTACTAATCTAAACTCATATTCTAAAGATTCTTGTTCTTGTTTTAATTTACGTTCAATCGCTTCCTTAATCGTATTTGGTAAAGTTACATCCCTAACAAGTACCTCATTTAATTGTACAAATTGCTTTTCTAAAATTTTCTTAGTTTCTTCAAAAATCTCGTCTTGTATAGCATCTCGCTTGCTAGAATATAATTGCTCAGGTGTATAACGACCTACAACACTTCTTGCCGCTGAACGGATAGCTGGCTGAATTACACGTTGTAAATAACCCTGACCTAATGATTGGTGAAGGTTACCTAACTGATCATAAACTGGCTCATACCATGCCGATGCATCAATTTGAATCTCTAGACCATTTGAAGACAATACTTTCATCTTCTCAAAAAGTTCTTGCTGACGCACTTCATAGATATAAACCTTATTCCAAGGTGCTACGATGTGAAATCCTTCACCCATTGGTGGCTCATCAACTACAACACCTTCTCCAAAGGTCTTAAAAAGCACTCCTGCCTCACCAGAATCTATAGTTACAGCAGATTTTGCGACAACTACAATCATTATTATAATTCCGACTAAAATTGGTAATCCAAATTTTGGTAATTTTTCCATATTATTTTATTTTAAATTAATCCGTTATATTTTCTAATAAACCACTCTATAAATAGACTTAATGCTATTAATACGAGTAGATATTTCCAATCTATCAAAGGTACGATATTTTTAGTGCTCTTTTGAATGGTTGCAAAGCGTTTATCTCCTAATAAATTGTTAATTAATTGCTCTAACTCTGTTTTAAAGTAGGCTTTACCTCCGCTATTAAACGCAACAGATACTAACTTACTAACATCCGCGTTTAAAAATTGCTGTTCTACATTGTATGCTAATACTTTAAAACTACCTGATGATGATACAGTTTCTGAGTTATGCTTAATTGTAAAGTCGTACAAACCTGCTTCAATACCACTTAAATCGACTCTATAATTTCCATTGTTTAATAAAAGCGGAACTTCCTTTAAACTATTTATGTCTTTATTTCTTAATACAACACTTAAAGACGCTTCTTTATCAAACTCAAAGTTTTTATTAAAATATTGTGCGGTTAGAATAACATCGTCATTACCATTATAAAAAGATTTATAATCTATATTAATTCGTTTGCGCTTTTTATTAGAACTAAGAAACTGTACTAATTTATTAATTACGTTATCAAAATCTACAAAACTATCTGTATCTAAGAATGTTTGAGCACGCCATCTCCAAATATCTTCACCATTGAGAATAGCATGTTTTGTGGTATTAGCTTCAAAAGTTGCTAACATAATTTGATCTGTAGTTATACCATTTACTGTTTTATATAGCAAGACATCATGTGGACCAGTAATAGCGAACGCACCGAATTCTGATTTAAGTGGTGGGAAATTATTAAAGTCTAAATTATCTACTATAAATGTTCCGTAATTTGTATTAAAATTAGGTTGATAATTCTCTGTTTGATTTGTTATTGTTTGCTTAAAATAATCTTGGGTATTATTGAGTATATTCCAATTGGTAGTTGCTCCTGTAATTGTAAATGTATTTAATTTTCTGTTTTTTATTTCCTTAAGTAGTTCGTTAAAGTTATTATTGGGCTGATATAATATAACTAATTGAAAATCATCAATTTTAGACACATATTCTTTTGGTTTTAATATTGAGACACTACGCTGTTCGTTGCCTTCAATAGATTTTTTAAGTGCCCCTAAATCTGGATGTAATCGGTCTGAAACTAATGCAATGTTTGTTTTTTGATCAATGACTTCTACACCAAAGTTCTTTGAATTATTGACTTTATTTTTCTCAGTATTTATTGGCGTTAACTCAACACGATATGTTTTTACACCAACACTAGTAGCTATTAATGCTGTTGAAACAATCTCGGATGTTTTAGACGCATCAAATGTTATTGGCTTTCTAAAGACGATAGAATTACCAGACCAAATTTTTAAGTCGGTAGTAACTGACACAACACCACTATAATTCGCTATGATTTCTATAGGGAATTTGTTCTTTAAATATACATAACGATTAACGTTTAGTTGCTTTATGCTTAAATCCGAATATAAGGTTGTATCACCAAGAATTAGTGGATAAATAGGTTGCTTTATCTTTTTAACTCCAAAACTATAATCTACTCCATAGGTTTGATTACCATCAGTAAGCATAATTATTGGTGCTGTTTGATTCGCATAAACTTCGCCTAGTTTTTTTAAGGATTCCGCGATGTTTGATTGATGCTCGTTAAAACTTAAACTATCTAAAGTATTAGTCGTTTTACCAAAGCTGTATGCTTTTATGTTGAAACGTTTTTTTAATTCAGGATTTGTGGTAAGAGAATTAAAGAGTGTCTTAGCATTTTCCGCTTGTTTTAGATATGTAATAGATTCAGAATTATCTACAGCAACTACTAGCGTTGGTTTTTCATCATAATAGTTAAATGATTCTAACTTTGGGTTAATAAGCAATAGAAGTATGCCAAAAATTGAAAGAGCTCTGAGTACAGTTAAAACATATTTACGCTTCGACTTTAATTTAGACTTATACACATACTGAAACAGCGCTAATAAAAGCGCTGTTATGCCAGCAATTATAATATATATTATTGTTTCTGTTTGCATTGAAGTTATTAACTTCTTTATTCTATTAAAATACTATCTTCAGTTAACGGATTTATACGATCCATTTTCATCAATCTTCATTTTTTCTTAAGATGACTTTAGTTCATCATAACCTTGTCCATAAACAACAAGTCCTGATGCAACAAATAAAACAGATAATATTATGATTTTTGTTTTTTGCATTTAATTTTAAAAATAAATCATGAGATTCCTGACTACGTAGTAATGACAATTTAAGTCAACATACCACCATCAACATGCAAAGTCTGTCCTGTAATATAAGCACTTAACTCACTTGCCAAAAACACACAAGCATTGGCAACATCTTGTGTTGTACCTCCTCTTTTCAAAGGAATTCCAGCTCTCCAACTATTCACAGTTTCTTCATCTAACTTAGCAGTCATTTCTGTTTCTATAAAACCTGGTGCGATGACGTTACTTCTTATGTTTCTAGAACCTAACTCTAATGCTACTGATTTAGAAAACCCAATGATACCAGCTTTTGACGCTGCATAATTAGTTTGACCTGCATTACCTTTTACACCAACCACAGAACTCATATTAATTATAGACCCTTTGCGTTGTTTTAACATAGGACGCATTACTGCTTTAGTCATATTAAAAACAGACTTTAGGTTAACTTCTATGACTTTATCGAAATCAGCTTCAGCCATTCTCATTAACAAATTATCTTTTGTGATACCTGCATTATTTATAAGAATATCTATAGAGCCAAACTCAGCCAAAACATCTTCTGCTAGTTTTTGAGATTCATCAAAATTTGCAGCATTGCTTTGGTATCCTTTTGCTTTGATGCCTAGGGCATTCAGTGCTTTCTCTAGTTCGTTTGCAGCTTCTACTGACGAGCTGTATGTAAATGCTATATTAGCTCCGTGTTGAGCAAAAACTTCTGCGATACCTTTTCCTATACCACGACTAGCTCCTGTAATGATTGCTGTTTTTCCTTCTAATAGTTTCATGTTTTATAAGTTAGATTAGTTAGTTCTAAATTGACATTATAAGTGTTATTTGTTCTCGATATAATTTTCAATTTTAATATAAGTTAAAAATCACTCGGACAGACAACTATTAATCCTTGCCTCATATCAAATATACCAATTACAAGTTGCATCAAATAAAAAAACCTTACAAGATTTTGTAAGGTTTTTAACAGTTTATAAGGTAAAGATTAGCTTAAAACTTCAGCGACTTTCTTTCCTATTTCAGCAGGAGATTCCACAACGTGAATTCCGCATTCTCTCATTATCTTCTTTTTAGCTTGTGCAGTATCATCACTTCCACCAACAATTGCACCAGCATGACCCATTGTACGTCCTGCAGGCGCAGTTTCACCAGCAATAAAACCAATAACTGGTTTTTTACTTCCACTTTCTTTATACCAGTAAGCTGCATCAGCTTCTAATTGACCACCTATTTCACCTATCATTACGACAGCTTCAGTTTCTGAATCGTTAATTAATAATTCTACAGCTTCTTTAGTTGTTGTTCCAATGATTGGATCACCACCAATACCAATAGCTGTTGTTATACCTAAACCTTGTTTTACAACTTGGTCAGCAGCTTCGTAAGTTAACGTACCTGATTTCGAAACAATACCTACAGTACCTGATTTAAAGACAAAACCTGGCATAATACCAACTTTAGCTTCACCTGGCGTAATAACACCTGGACAGTTAGGACCAATTAAGCGACATTCTTTATTTTTTATATATGCTGCTGCTTTAATCATATCTGCAACAGGAATACCTTCAGTGATAGTTATGATGACTTTGATACCAGCATCTGCAGCTTCCATTATTGCATCTGCAGCAAAAGCTGGTGGTACAAAAATTATAGTTGTATCAGCAGCTACCTTTTCTACAGCTTCAGAAACTGTATTAAAAACAGGCTTTCCTAAATGGGTTTGACCACCTTTACCAGGTGTTACACCACCTACTACATTAGTACCGTACTCAATCATTTGTTCAGCATGAAATGTACCTTCACTACCTGTAAAGCCTTGTACGATTATATTAGAATTCTTATTAACTAAAACGCTCATTAGATATTTTTGTTTTTAAGTTTAATTCAATTTTTTGTTGTGCAAAAATAAGAGTTTTCAAACGCAAAACCGAAGGCTTTTTATATTTTTCTTTCAGAGTAAGAATTAAGACTCTTACCGTTGTTTTCATCTGCTTGTTGACTTATCTCATAGCCTCTGTAAAGCTTATTGTTTATAATTTCCCAAATTGTTGAAAAGTGTGCTAAAACAACTTCATTCTCAGGGTTCTCAATAGTACTTGCAAATAGTGTATGCCTTGTTGTTACTGTTGCATCCACTTCTAATAAATGTGTGAATTCAAAACGAATGCTATTATAGGATTGTCTAGTGCCTTCAAAAAAATGAACAATATCATTATAGTTTAATATGGAGAATCCTTGACTACTACTCCAATGTAATTCGCAATCTTTGTGAAAATATTTAGCTACTACACTAGAATCATTTGCTAAATCTGACCCGTAAAATTCTTTAACTAATTCTTTTGCTGACATCTATAAATCTTTTAGTTTTTTTAATATTTCAGGGATTTTTTTAATGTAAGCACGTTCTTTAAAAAAAGCTCTTGCTTCTACAGCAGGAGAACCAAAATAAGTTTTGCCTTCTTCAGTCGTTTGGCCTAATCCTGATTGTGCAAACAATACTGTTCCTTTTGTAATTGTAATACCACTTTTAACACCAACTTGTCCCCAAATGGTTACATTATCTTCTACTACAACACAACCTGCAATTCCGGTTTGTGATGCTATTAAACACTTTTTACCAATTACAGTATCGTGACCTATTTGTATCTGATTATCTAATTTAGAGCCTTCACCAATTGTTGTATCACCAGTAACACCTCTGTCTATTGTGCAAAGTGCACCAATATCAACATTATTTTTTATAACCACTCGTCCACCAGATTTTAACTGATCATAACCTTCTGGTCTATTCTTATAATAAAAGGCACTTGCTCCTAGTATAGTGCCAGCATGAATCGTTACGTTATCACCTATTATGGTATTATCATAAATACTGACGTTAGAGTGAATTATACAATCCTTACCAATGGTCACATTATTGCCAATAAAACAGTTTGGTTGTATAACTGTACCTCTGCCAATAAACGCATCATCTGCGATTGAAGCGTTGGAAGACTTAAATGGTTTGAAATGCTGTGTGAGTTTATTAAAATCTCGAAACGGATCTTCCGAAATTAAAAGCGCTTTTCCTTTCGGACATTCTACTTCCTTATTTATTAAAACAATAGTAGCCGCAGATTCTAATGCCTTGTCATAATATTTAGGGTGATCAACAAAAACAATATCACCAGTTTCTACAACATGGATTTCATTCATGCCTAAAACCTTAAAGTCTTCAGGGCCAATAAAACTACAATCTATGAGTTTGGCTATTTCTTTTAAAGTATGTGGTTTTGGAAACTTCATAATTTAGATTTCAGTCACAGTTTTTAGTGATAAAGTAGCATTTAATAGCATACCGAATACTGTGACTGCTAACTTAATAATTACTCCTTTACACGTTCTTTATAAGTTCCTTTCTCTGTTTCAACCTTGATTTTATCGCCTTCGTTTATGAATAAAGGCACATTAATCTCTGCTCCTGACTCAACAGTTGCTGGCTTAGTAGCATTAGTTGCTGTATTACCTTTAATTCCAGGCTCTGTAGATGTAACTTCAAGAATAACAGATGCTGGCAAATCAACCGAAAGTGGCATATCATCTTCAGTATTGATAAGAATGGTAACTACCTGACCCTCTTTCATTAAACCAGGATTGTCAAGAGCAGCTTCTAATAATCTTATTTGTGTGTAATCAGCCTCATTCATAAAGTGAAAGAACTCACCATCATTATACAAATACTGAAATTTATGAGTTTCGACACGAACATCTTCAATTTTATGACCTGCAGAAAATGTATTGTCTAAGACTTTTCCACTAGTAACACTTTTCATTTTAGTTCTAACAAAAGCAGGGCCTTTACCAGGTTTTACATGAAGAAACTCAATAATTTTATATATATCGTTATTATATTTTATACATAATCCGTTTCTAATATCTGAAGTACTTGCCATAAATTTGTTTATTTGTTGAACCGTTTAGTTTTATATTTTATTCTGAACGATTAAATTTCTTGTATTTTCTACGCTCGCTTTTTGAAATTAATTGGATTTGAAATAGCCTTTCATAATTCCTCGATGCGAATTCTTAATAAATTGAAGAATTTCGTCTCGCTCTGGAGTCGCTTCCAACTCTGCTTCAATAAAATCTGACGCTTGTGTATTATTATAATTTTTTTGATATAATATTCTATATATTCCTTGAATTTCTCTAATTTTTTCTGATGTGTATCCTCTTCGTCTTAAGCCTACGGAATTAATTCCGACATAAGATAATGGCTCTCTACCAGCTTTTACAAAAGGCGGTACATCTTTACGAACTAAAGATCCACCAGTGACAAAGGCATGATTTCCTACAGAGACAAATTGATGAACAGCTGTCATACCTGCTAATACAACATAGTCACCAATAGTAATGTGCCCAGCTAAAGTACTATTATTAGAAAAAATACAATTATTACCCACAATACAATCATGTGCAATATGGCAATACGCCATAATTAAACAATTGTCACCTATTACGGTTTTCATTTTGTCAGTTGTACCTCGATTTATGGTCACACATTCTCTTATAGTTACGTTATTTCCTATCTCTACAGTCGTATCCTCATCATTGTATTTCAAATCTTGTGGTACAGCAGAAATCACAGCACCAGGGAAAATATTACAATTCTTTCCAATTCGAGCACCCTCCATAATGGTAACGTTACTTCCTATCCAAGTGCCTTCACCAATTTTCACATTATTATGAATGGTTGTAAAAGGCTCTATAACTACATTCTTAGCGATTTTTGCCCCAGGATGTACGTAAGCTAAAGGTTGGTTCATTTTTCAAGTTTTAGTTTTGATAAAGCTGTAAAAATATGTTCGCCTCGGAACTTACAGTTATCTTTTAATATATTGGATTCCACTCGGTTCATTTTATTTTACTTTTGAAATTTGGGCCATTAATTCAGCTTCTGCGCATAATTTACCATTTGCATAAGCATAACCTTGCATGTGGCAAATACCTCTTCGTATTGGTGTAATTAACGAACATTTAAAAATCAGAGTATCGCCAGGAACAACTTTTTGTTTAAATTTTACCTTATCCATTTTCATGAAAAATGTGAGGTAGTTTTCAGGATCTGGAACTGTACTTAAAACCAAGATACCACCAGTCTGTGCCATAGCTTCAACTATTAAAACACCTGGCATTACCGGTGCACCTGGAAAATGTCCTCTGAAGAATTCTTCATTCATGGTGACATTTTTCATTCCAATGACATGATTTTTTGTTAACTCAAAAACCTTATCTATCAATAGAAATGGTTGTCTGTGCGGTAGCATATCCATAATTTGATTAACATCCATCAATGGAGTAGAATTCAAATCTACCTGTGGCATATTGTTACGCCTTTCATTCTTAATAAGTTTAGACATTTTTTTAGCAAACTGGGTATTCACAAAATGACCTGGTTTATTCGCTATAACTTTTCCACGAATACGAGTACCTATTAAAGCTAAATCCCCAACGACATCTAATAATTTATGTCGTGCAGCTTCATTAGGATAATGTAACGTTAAGTTATCTAAAATGCCATTAGGTTTTATGGTTATTTTATCTTTATTAAAAGCTATCCTTAACTTCTCCATAGTCTCTGGTGACAACTCCTTATCAACATAAACTATAGCATTATTTAGGTCACCACCTTTTATTAAACCATGCTCTAAAAGCATTTCAATTTCATGTAAAAAGCTAAAAGTTCTAGCATCTGCAATCTCAGTCTTAAAATCTGCGACAGAAGTCATCGTAGCATTTTGAGTTCCTAAGACTTTAGTACCAAAATCTACCATTGTAGTTACTTGGTAAGAATTTGATGGCATAAGGATTATTTCACTTCCTGTTTCTTCATCTGCGTATGAAACTACCTGAGTTACTTCGTATTCTTCCCTGAAAGCCTCTTGTTCTATAATACCAGCTTTTTCTATAGCTTCGACAAAGAATTTTGAAGAGCCATCCATTATTGGTGGTTCTGAAGCATTTAATTCTATAACAGCATTATCTATATCTAACCCTACCAAAGCCGCAAGTACATGTTCGCATGTTTGGATAGTGACACCATTTCTCTCTAAACATGTTCCACGTTGGGTATTTGTGACATAGCTAGCGTCTGCTTCTATCTTTGGGCTTCCTTCTAAATCTACACGTTCAAATAAAAAGCCTGAATTTTCTACACCTGGCTTAAAAACCAATGTTACGTCAGCACCTGTATGAAGGCCAACACCTCTGAGTGCGACTTCTTTTTCGATAGTTTTTTGTTTGATTTCCGTTTTAATTATGGCCATCTACTTTCTTTTCTAATTCGTTTATAGTTTTAACTAGTTTAGGTAAATTCTTAAAATACACATACGATTTATTAAAGTCACCGTAAGTAAAGGCTGGAGAACCTTGTAAGATCTCATTATCTTTTACATTTCTACCAATACCAGATTGTGCCTGTATTCTTACATTGTTACCGATAACTAAATGACCAGCAATACCAACTTGTCCACCAATAAGGCAACTTTTGCCTATTTTAGTAGAACCAGCTACGCCAGTTTGTGCTGCAATTACAGTATTTTTACCTATTTCTACATTGTGCGCAATCTGTATTTGATTATCTAGCTTTACACCAGATCTTATAATTGTAGATCCCATTGTAGCTCGGTCTACAGTTGTACCTGCGCCAATATCTACAAAATCCTCTATAATCACATTACCAATCTGTGGAATTTTAGAATATTCACCATTTTTACCTGGAGCAAACCCAAAACCATCAGCTCCAATTATTGAACCCGAATTTATGACACAATTATCACCTATAATACAATCTGCATAGACTTTACCACCTGCAAAAATAACGGTGTTGTTCCCTAATGTTACATTATCACCAACATAAGCATTAGGAAAAATCTTTACATTTTTACCAATTTCAACATTATCTCCTATATAAGCAAATGCACCAACGTAAACGTCATCGGGTACTTTAGTCGTTTCTGCTATAAAACTGGGCTGCTCAATGCCAGACTTGTTTAACTTAATCTGATTGTAATATTCTAGTAATTTTGAAAATCCTTCATAGGCATCTTCTACCTTAACTAAGGTAGTTAGGATTGGATTTTCTGCCTCAAAGTCCGCATTTACAATAGTAATAGAGGCATCTGTTGTATATATATAAGGAGTGTATTTTGGATTAGATAAAAATGTTAATGATCCTTTAACACCTTCTTCTATCTTAGATAATTTGTAAACTTCAATATTAGGGTCGCCAACGACTGTTCCTTCTAAAATACCTGCGATTTGTTCTGCTGTAAATTTCAATTAATTGATTTTAATTAGTCTGTTGGTTTCCGCAAAAATAGAAAAAATGTATCACATTTTCTTTTTAGGATAACATATATAGTATTTCGTCACGGGTTTACTTAATGCTTTCAGGTTTAATTGATCTGATACCTTCACAATATCCTTTATTTTACCGGACTTTAAAAGGATATTAATATTTTGTTTTTTAATTTGATAAGCCTGATTTGTTATCTCGCCTGTAAATACAAAATAGTCAGCTTCTTGCTTCGTAATATTATATTTTTCAATAAGCGCTTTACAATGCTCATTTAATGCTATTGCATCTATTGGTTTATTTTTCAGCTTTATTTTTAATAAATCTCTATTTATTATCATTTCACAAAGATTACTCAAAACAAAATCGTTGTGATGTTGCCAATCTTTCATCGCTGATATAATATCATAATCATCGAGTTTTGCAAAAACACTTAACGTCTCCTTTGTAAAACTCATTGTATTAATTTCGGAATTAAGAAAATAATTTAGTGCTATGCTGCATTGTAATTTGGATCCTTTGTCTACTAATTCTTTAGCACGTTTTAGTACTCTAATTACTAGTTGCTCTGCAACCAAGCCTGTTTTGTGCAAATAGACTTGCCAATACATAAAACGTCTAGCTACTAAAAATTTCTCTATACTGTAGATGCCTTTTTCCTCAACAACTAACTCATCTCTCACCACATTTAGCATTGTAATTAAACGTTCGCTGTTTATATTACCTTCAGCAACACCTGTATAGAAACTATCGCGCTTTAAATAGTCTGCTCTATCCATATCTAGCTGGCTCGATATGAGCTGACACATAAACTTTCGAGGATATTCGCCTTTAAAGATTGAAATAGCTAACGTTAAACTTCCGTTAAATTCTTCATTGAGTTCTTCCATAAAACGGAGTGAAATTTCTTCGTGAGAAATATCATTAACAATACTATGTTCCATAGCATGTGAAAAAGGGCCATGCCCAATATCGTGTAATAAAATAGCAACTAAAAGTCCGTTTTCTTCATCTTCAGATACTTCAACACCCTTAAAACGAAGAACATTCAACGCTTTTTGCATTAAGTGCATACTTCCTAATGCATGATGAAAACGTGTGTGGTGCGCACCAGGATAAACCAAATAAGATAATCCCATTTGACTGATACGACGTAACCTCTGAAAGTACTTATGCTGAATGAGATCAAAAATTAACGAATTGGGGATAGTAATAAATCCGTAGATTGGATCGTTAAATATTTTTAGTTTGTTTTTTGTAGACAAAACTTTAAAATTCAATAATTAAGAAACAAATATACACCAACATGATAAATATTCTTTGGGTTGACGATGAAATAGACTTGTTAAAACCACATATCATTTTTTTAGAGCAAAAACACTATATAGTTACCACTTGCCAAAGTGGTACTGAAGCCTTAGAAATTATTAACGATACAAATTTTGATATTGTTTTCTTAGATGAAAATATGCCGGGTTTAACTGGTCTTGAAACTTTGAATGAAATTAAAGAACGTCGTGCCAATCTTCCTGTTGTAATGATTACAAAAAGTGAAGAGGAATATATTATGGAAGAAGCCATTGGTAATAAAATTGCTGATTATTTAATTAAACCTGTAAATCCACATCAGATATTATTGAGTTTAAAGAAAAATTTAGATCATTCACGATTAGTTTCAGAAAAAACCACTTCTAATTATCAGCAAGAATTCAGAAAAATTGCTATGGATTTATCTATGGTTAATTCTTATGAAGAATGGGTAGTCCTTTACCAAAAGTTAGTTTATTGGGAATTACAACTTGAAGGCATTGAAGATGTAGGAATGACAGATATTCTTGAGTCACAAAAAACGGAAGCCAACGCACAGTTTGGTAAATTTATTGAGAAAAATTATGAAGATTGGTTTCAGCCCAACACGGATTCACCTATAATGTCTCATACACTTTTTAAAGACAAAGTAGTACCAGAGTTAAGTGATAAGCAACCTACCTTATTAATAGTTATAGATAATTTACGTTACGATCAGTGGAAAGCTTTTGAACCTATAGTAAATAACTATTATAAGAAAGCATCAGAATTATCTTTTTACAGCATCTTACCAACTGCTACGCAATATGCACGTAATGCTATCTTCTCAGGGTTAATGCCTGCAGATATGGAAAAGCTATTTCCTCAGTATTGGAAAAATGACACCGATGAAGGTGGGAAAAATATGCATGAAGCTGATTTCTTGAGAGAACAATTAAAACGCTTAGGGCTTTCTAATATAAAATACGACTATCACAAAATCACAAATTTGAAAGCTGGTAAAAAATTAGTTGAAAATTTTCGTTCTTTAAAAAATAACGACTTAAACGTTATTGTTTATAATTTTGTAGATATGCTTTCGCACTCCAAAACAGAGATGGACGTTGTTAAAGAGCTGGCCTCAGATGATAAAGCCTACCGTTCTTTAACGGTTAGTTGGTTTAAAAATTCACCGTTATTAGAAATGATTCAGCTTTCTCAGCAACTCGGTTTTAAATTAATTTTAACCACAGATCACGGCACTATAAATGTAAAAGCACCATCTAAAGTTATTGGAGATAGAGATACGAGTTCAAATTTACGTTACAAAACAGGTAGAAGCCTTACCTACCAAGAAAAAGATGTGTTGGCCATAAAAGACCCAAAATCAGTTCACTTACCATCACTAACTATGAGCAGTTCATTTATTTTTGCTAAAGGTGATTTATTTTTGGCTTACCCAAATAACTTTAATCATTATGTAAGTTATTACAGAAACACCTATCAACATGGTGGTGTGTCTTTAGAAGAAATGATTATTCCTTTTGTAGTTATGGATCCTAAATAGTTATTGTTCTGAAAATGGTATTAGATATAAAAGATAACTAATTTCTAAAATGAATAAAGGAAAACAAGCAAGTGAGTTGTCACTAAATTACTTCTAAACACAGAAAACCAATACATATATCATATTGAGACATTGTGGAAATATTAATAAAGTACAACACTCATATTCTTATATAAAATCTATTAAAAGCAAAAAAACCCGATGAAACACGCTTTTTTCTAGGAATTCACAATATTTATGCTTAATATTGTCGCAACAAATAATTAAAATTTTATTGGAAACGTTAGTTTTTACATATCATTTAGAAGACATTGATACTATTGCAAAAGAAGTTTTAAAACATTTAAAAGTTAAAACACTTCTTTTTAATGGTGAAATGGGAACTGGTAAAACCACATTTATTAAAGCATTGATTAAAGCAATGGGAAGTAATGATATGGCTACGAGTCCTACGTTTTCGATAGTAAATGAATACGATATCCCTAGTGATAAAATTTTCCATTTCGATTTTTACAGAATAGAATCTTTAGACGAAGCCTATAATTTTGGTATTGAAGATTACTTAGATAGTGAGCATTGGTTGTTTATGGAATGGTCTGAGCGCATTGAAAATTTAATACCTAAAAACGCCCAAACCATTACTATAACTAACATAGATACTAATACAAGATCCCTCAGATTAACTATAGAAACAAATAAATTAACCCAAAATAGTGCTATGACAGAACCGAAATTTTAAATAAATTTCAACAAATATTCCTAAAGATAGTTTGTGAGTTACGGAAAAACCGTAATTGAAAACACATAATTTCTTGGACTTTAACATAATTTGATTTTTACAAGCGACCAATACGCTATAAATTTGTACTAATTAATTAATTAAATCCCTTGAATTATGAATACAAAAAAACTAGTACTAGCAATTGCTATCTTCGGAGGAATGTTATTTACTGTACAAGCAACTAACATTATTGACTTAGATGGAGAAGTTACAACACAAGTTGACAAAAGAAAACTTAAAGTCCCAACACACGGATAAAAAGTTTTATAATCGAAAGATTTTAACTGGGAGTATTATTGCATCTTTTATTGCAAGTACTCCCTTTTTGTTTTATTTATATGAGTATGTTCCAACTACTGAAAGTTGGGAAACTATTTTTGGCACATACAAAAGCATACAATATGGCGATGCAAATGTTGCTATGTGGGTACTTTCAATGAAAGTTATCCCCTTAATTTTATCTCTTATTTGGTTTTTCACTTGTAGGCATTGGTGGTATCATGTTTTAATTATACCAATAACTATGTTTTCTTTTCAATGCATTGGTGCTTTAAATGATGATATTATTTTTATGGATGAATTTCATATTATATATCTATTACCAATAATGGCCTTTATTTTCCCTTCAATTTATTTGATTCGAGCAAAGATGTTCAGTAAGATAAACGATGCAGATAAAACAATGGAAGAGCTCGAAGAAGAGTTTATGATAAAGCCTAAAACACTTTGGGGAAAGATTAGTCAGTATTTTTAAATATCTAATTTATATTTGATTTAAAAATTATTCGTAATTTGAGTTAGATTAATTCTAAGTATATAGCCTTTTGTTATCTTGCAAGTACTATATGCTAATAACTAACTTAAATGAGTAAGCCTTTATCACCTTTTACTAAAGCCCAATTATTACCACAAGAGGAAACCTTAGAGGTTTACAAGAAAAAAGGAAACCTTTTTATAGGTATTCCTAAAGAAACTCACTTTCAAGAAAAACGTGTATGTCTAACTCCAGACGCCGTTTCTGCATTAACTGCAAATGGCCATCGTGTTTTATTTGAATCTGGTGCAGGTAAAGGTGCAAACTTCAAAGACAAAGATTACAGCGAAGCTGGTGCAGAAGTCACTAAAGATACTACTAAGGTGTTCTCCTGCCCTATTATTCTTAAAGTAGAACCGCCATCAATAGAGGAGATTTCTTTAATAAACCCACAAACTATTCTAATTTCTGCATTGCAGATAAAAACACAAAGCAAAGGGTATTTTGAAGCCTTAGCAAAAAAACGTATTACTGCTTTAGCTTTTGAATATATAAAAGATGAAGATGGTGCATATCCAGTTGTTCGCTCATTAAGCGAAATTGCCGGTACAGCTTCCATATTAATTGCTTCTGAGCTATTATCTAATGTTAATGGAGGTAATGGATTAATGCTAGGTAATATAAATGGTGTGCCACCAACTGAAGTTGTTATTTTAGGTGCTGGTACTGTTGGAGAATTTGCTGCACGCTCTGCAATAGGCTTAGGTGCAAATGTAAAAGTATTTGACAGCTCTATAACCAAACTACGTTGTCTTCAAAATAATCTTGGTCGTACGATATACACATCAACCATGCAACCTAAAAACCTTCTAAAAGCTTTAAAGCGTTGTGATGTTGCTATTGGAGCCGTAAGAGGTGTAAATCGATCACCTATTATAGTTACTGAAACTATGGTAGATCATATGAAACGTGGCTCTGTTATTATAGATGTTAGTATAGATATGGGTGGTTGCTTTGAAACTAGTGAAGTTACTACACACTATCATCCAACTTTTGATCATAACGGTGTTATACATTATTGTGTACCAAATATTCCTGCAAGATATTCTAGAACAGCTTCAGTATCAATTAGTAATATCTTTACCCCTTACCTATTAGAAATAGGAGACTATGGTGGTATAGAAAATGCACTTCGTTTTGATCGCGGATTAAAAAATGGGTTGTATTTTTACCATGGCATTTTAACTAACAAATCTGTAGCCGAATGGTATGGCTTAGATTATAGTGATGCCAACCTATTAATTTTTTAATTTTAGAACTAACAGCATTTCTTTTATATTATGAAGTTTATACATCGATTAGGCTATTACCTTGGTGGTTTTTCTTTAGGCCTTATACTTTTAATGTTTTTTTTAAATGGTAAAGACGCATCTTGTGACTATGGTCCAAACGCTAGAACCGTAAAGAATATAAGCTCTAAACCTATGGTTTATTCTAGTACCGCTTCTGATTTTGTAAAAGAAAATTCACTAGATTCTATAACCATGTTAAATTTAGTAAAATATGGTAGTGTTGACTTTTCAAAAAGTAAAGAAGAACTAGATTCATGTAAAGTTTATCACATAGAGAATAGCTACAAAGATCTTGATATGGTGCTTAAAGTTCAAAATTGTGATTCTATAGCTACGCTTTTAGATGTGAAATATTTGTAATACTAATTTATCTAAAATATTTATACAAAATTTTAGAATTTTTCAATCTAAATTCACATCTTTGAAATCATTATAAAAAACAGTAAGCATAAGATTATGAAAGTATTAGTAACTGGAGCAGCAGGTTTTATAGGGTTTTATGTCTCAAAAGTATTATTAGAAAAAGGACATAAGGTTGTAGGACTTGATAACATCAATGATTATTACGATGTAAACTTAAAGTTTTCTCGACTAAAAGAACTTGGAATAAATCAAAATGAAGCTGAAGAATTTAATTCACTTTGCAAAAGCAAAAATGAAAGCTTCACATTTATAAGAATGAATCTTGAAAACAGAGAAGAATTACCTCATTTATTTAGAAAAGAAAAATTTGATATTGTTTGTAATTTAGCTGCTCAGGCAGGTGTAAGATACAGTTTAGAAAATCCTGAAACTTATATAGATTCAAATTTAGTAGGATTTCTTAATATTCTTGAATGCTGTAGACATAATGATATAAAACATCTTGTTTATGCAAGTAGCTCTAGTGTTTATGGTCTTAATGAAAAAATACCATTTTCTACTGATGACAATGTTGACTACCCAATCAGTTTGTATGCAGCTACGAAAAAGAGTAATGAATTAATGGCTCATACATACAGTCATTTATTTAAGATTCCGACAACGGGATTAAGATTCTTTACCGTTTATGGACCTTGGGGACGACCAGATATGGCAATGTTTTTATTTACAGACGCTATTGTAAAAGACAGACCTATTAAAGTGTTTAATCATGGCAAAATGGAGCGTGATTTCACATATATCGATGATATTGTTGAAGGAGTCGTTAGAATTATTGAAAAATCATCTGAAAAGAGAATAGATCATAATGAATTTTACAAAATATATAATATTGGTAATAATAACTCTGTTAAGTTATTAGACTTTATAAAAGAGATAGAATATAATTTAGACAAAGTCGCAACCAAAGAAATGTTACCTATGCAACCTGGTGATGTAGAACGAACTTGGGCAGATGTTAATCAATTGATCAAAGATTATGATTATAGCCCTAATACTTCGATTAAAGAAGGTGTTAAATATTTTATCGATTGGTTTAAAGGATATTACAATTAATTGTACTGTATTTTAACGATAGTTTATAGCACTTTTACTAATCTTATGAAGTTTATCGTAAAAACGCGTCGTTGATATAAAATTTTAGACTAATCAAATTATTTCTTACAAATTTGTTGTCATTAAAAATAAACCCAAATCAAATAAACTTAAAGCTATGAAAATTACAAATATTTGTTGTATTGGTGCTGGATATGTTGGTGGACCAACTATGGCAGTAATCGCAAAAATGAATCCGAAAATTAAAGTTACTATTGTGGATATTAATGCCGAGCGTATTGCTGCTTGGAATGACGAAGATGTTTCAAATTTGCCTATATATGAGCCAGGTTTAGCTAAAATTGTTAAAGAAACTCGTGGTAAGAATTTATTTTTCTCAACTGAAATAGATCAAGCCATTAGTGAATCTGAGATGATTTTTATTTCAGTAAACACACCTACAAAGACTTATGGTAAGGGTAAAGGAATGGCTGCAGATTTAAAATATGTTGAGTTATGCGCTAGGAATATTGCTGAAGTTGCCACAACGGATAAAATTGTAGTTGAAAAATCTACTTTACCTGTTAGAACAGCACAAGCCATAAAGAGTATTCTACATAATACCGGTAGTGAAGTTAAATTTGAAATTTTATCAAATCCAGAATTTTTAGCAGAAGGAACAGCAATCGAGGATTTATTAAATCCAGATCGCGTTTTAATAGGTGGTGAATCTGAGGCTGCTATTGAAAGTTTAGCTAAGGTTTATGGTAGCTGGGTTTCTCAAGATAGAATACTAAGAACTAACATTTGGTCTTCAGAATTATCAAAGTTAACCGCTAATGCGTTTTTAGCACAGCGAATTTCTTCTATAAATGCAATTTCAGAATTATGCGAGCATACAGAGGCTAATGTTAGTGAAGTAGCAAAGGCTATTGGTATGGACTCTAGAATTGGCTCAAAGTTTTTAAATGCCTCTATTGGATTTGGTGGTTCATGTTTTCAAAAAGATATTTTAAACTTAGTCTATATTGCTAGAAGTTATGGCTTAAATGCTGTTGCAGATTATTGGGAACAAGTAATTATTCTTAACGACCATCAAAAAAGACGATTTTCAGATAATTTAATAAGTACATTATATAACACCGTATCTGGAAAGAAAATAGCGATGCTAGGTTGGGCGTTTAAAAAAGACACCAACGATACAAGAGAGTCAGCAGCAATATACGTTGCCGATCATTTATTAAGTGAGCAAGCCCATATTGCCGTTTATGACCCAAAGGTTTCTGGTATAAAAATTCAATCAGATTTAAATTATCTAAATACAAGAACCGAAGAAGAAAATAATGATTTAGTTAAAGCTTTTGAAGACCCTTACAAAGCTACCGAAAATTCACATGCCATAGCTATTATGACAGAATGGGATGAATTTAAGACTTATAATTGGGGAAAAATATACGATGGCATGAAAAAGCCAGCATTTATATTTGATGGTAGAAATATATTAGACAAAACTGAAATGGAAACTATTGGTTTTGAATATTCGTCAATAGGAAAGTAATATTTATTTTAAATTTTATTGACACACTTAAAAAAAGCTCTAAGATGTTATCATCTTAGAGCTTTTTTAATTCACTTATATTTTATATAATCTGTATTGCCTATTTATCATCTAGCCCATATAGTTTAATTAACAATTAATCGCTTAGTAATTTCATTGTATTCATCTTTAATTCTTATAATATAAACTCCGACATCAAGAGCACTTATATTTAATTGTGTATTTACAGTAGGATCGTAATATTGATTTGTTACTGTCTTTGAAAGTACAAGTTTACCTGTTAAGTCATATAATTTTATATCAGATGTCTCAAATGAGCCTTGCATTTTAATATTTACAATATCATTTGCAGGATTTGGATATATTGTAATATTGAAATCTAAATTTTCATCCGAAGGCTCTAAGTTACAATCAAAATCTATTTCTACTCTTACAGAAGCTTCATCAAAATCTACAGCATTAAATACAGTAACATAATAATCTGTGGTCTCTGCAGGCGCTACTTCAATAGATGGTGTAATTTCCCCTGTACTCCATAAATATTCGTCACCTCCAGAGGCCGTTAATACTATGGAATCATCTAAGCATAATAAAACATTCTCACCAGCATAAGCAGTTACAGGTTCATAAACATTTATAGTAATATTCTTATCGTCATAACAATCGTTTATATAACCCCTAACCTCAAAAACTGTAGTCTCAGATGGACTAATAGCAATATTAGGTTGTGTTGCTCCATTATTCCATTCATAATTGTTAGCACCAGAGGCTGATAGTGTAATAAAATCACCGCTTAATATATCTAAACTCTCACCGTTCACAATAACAACGTTAGGGTTTGGGTCTACAAAAACAGTAACAACATCAGAGCTTTGTTCTTCACCCAAAGTAACGGTTACGCTATAATCTGTTGTAGATAATGGACTAACTATAATATTTTGAGACGTTTCTCCAGTACTCCAAAGGTAACTATCACCTTGGTTAGCAGATAATTCTACCTCATAATTATCATTTTCACAAACGCGTTCGTCTTCACCTGCGGAAGCTTCAAAGATTTCATCTACCGTTACTGTAATTTGTTCTTGTACTTCACAACCTCCATTAATACCAAAAACAATATATGTCGTAGTTTGTAATGGGCTCACTATGATAGAATTTGATGTTTCACCTGTACTCCAAAGGTAGGCATTAGCGCCAACTGCAGTTAATGTCGTACTTTCTCCTTCTAAAATTATTACGTCATCACTAACTGTTACTAAAGGTAGTGTATTTACATTCACTATTACACTACTAGTAGTCTCTTCACCGGTATCATTAAAAGCTATAACATTATATAGTGTAGTTTCCGTTGGACTAACCTCTATGGAAGCAGAAGTTTCTCCTGTATTCCATAAAAAATTTGTACCACCAGTAGCAGTTAGAGTAGTCGTTTCCCCTACACATATAGATTGGTCGATACCAGCATTTGCTACCTGTGCGGTATCGAATAAAAAATTCAGTGAAAAATTATCAATTGCAACAACATCTCCTCCTGCTCCATCCGCACTGTAGTATGTAATTGTAAAATTATAGGTACCTTCTTCTACTACATAAGATTCAAAATTTAAACCTACATGGCCATTAGGAAGACCTGCATATATAGTTCCACTTTCTATCCATGTACCCGAAGATGGACCTACCCAATCTACTCTTACACTTTCTACTTCTGTGTTTAAATCGCCTCCTTGAGGTATACTTCTAAAGTTTATTTCATTTCCCTCATCTGTTAAATCTATGTCTGTATCTCCTGTAATACCTTGGATTAATAGATCTGTAGAGGCATTGTAAAACTCATAAGTTCCAAAAAATGTATCGATTACTGTAATACTAGAGCTGGCAGTTAAACTTGCATTATTAGATGTATAAGTGATGTCTACCTGACCTTGACCAATAGCTGTTACTAAACCATTTTCATCTACTGTTGCAATTAAATCACTACTACTTGTCCAAGTACCAGATGAGTCTGTTGTATTGGTAGGGATAAGTGTTGCTGTAAGTTGCGTGTTTTCACTAATTTCTAAAGTAACATCTATTGGACTAACTGAAACCGACTCTAAAGGAATAACAATATTAGTTACCGTAATTTCAGCTGTGTCTATAAAACCTCCACTGTTAGATGTAAATGTTATTGTTGCTAGTCCTTCAGAAACGGAAGTAACTAAACCATTAGTCTCTACAGTCGCTATACTAGAATTGCTAGAAGTCCATGCACCACTTTGGTTTGAAGTATTAACTGGTGTAAAAGCTGTAGACAAGGCTACAGAATCTGGTAGGTTTATCGTAGCTGTATTTGGTGTTATTACAACACTCTCTGCTGGAACATCTGGAATTTGACCATTTGCCGTTTGATTTAAATATTCTTCTAAATCTGTATAACCATCTATATCAGTATCTACTACACCGTTGCTAACTAAATTTCCGTACTCTAATATCTCCCAAAAATCTGGCATTCCATCGTTATCTACATCTGTAAAAGGAGTACCACTTGTGAGTATAGGAAATGTTCCTGAAGTAACAGGTGCCGTTGCTATTTGAGTTTCAACATCATTAATAGCTCTAGCATCTTCACTATCTCTTGTTGGTAATGAAGCACCGACATGGTCTTTAAGACTATCAAATAAGTTTACAGCATTTATCAATACAACACCATCGGCAATAATAGGTGTGTTCTTAGGTGTTGTTACTCTATAAGATGTATTTAATGTATTCTGTACGTCTGAAGAACCTCCGCCAGGCTGTACAACGCTCCATTCTTCATCCCAATCAACAGGTGATGTAATTGAAGTTCTTAGTGGACTAATATTACCCTCTGTAAATATTGAAACAGGATAAGCAGTGCTTACATATAGCATATTTCTTGAAAAGCCAGAATCAATACAAAGATTATTTATATAATTTAGATGTTTAGTGCCTGATTCTTCTATGTTATTAGGAAAGGATGCGTGTAATTTGCCTTCAAATGTTACCGTATTTATAATTTCAAAATAAGTATCTTCTGTTACATAATTGCCTGTTTCGTTTTTAATTAATGGTTGTCTTTGCCCTACACTTGAAAACAAAAGATTATAAAAAGTTAATCTATCAACACCACCCGATGCTATTATTCCTTTATCGTTTCCTCCCCAAGCTGTATCTATAAGAGAATTCTGTATGGTTATATCATAAACATTAGCTTCATTATTTCCATCATAATCATAAATTGCTATATTTTCATCACTAGCCCAACTAAATGAACAATGGTCTATAATAACATTGTGTGCGTTTGTTATTACTAGATTATCTGAATTTTGTTCAGAAACTTCAAATTCAGAACGCCTTAATGTTAAATATCTAATAATTACATCATTTGTCTGTACTTGTAATACGACGTCATTTGGTGTGCCTTCCATACTTAAAGTAATACCATCACCAACACTGTGTTGTCCTGCAATAGTTATAAAAGGATTATTGATCGTAAGTGTGCTTTGAAGGTTTATACGGCCTCCTACGTCAAAAATGACTGTTCTAGGACCACTTGCATCAATAGCAGCACGTAAACTTCCAGCACCAGAGTCATTAAGGTTTGTAACTCTTATAACTTGACCGCCTCGACCTCCAACGGCATATTTACCATAACCTTCAGCTCCAGGAAAAGCTGGTAACTGAGCATAAGAATTAAAAGTTGAGAAAAGGGTAAATAAAAAGGCGATACTAAAAGTAATTTTAGTCATATTCTTTTGGGCTTTCATAAAATAGATATTCTTTCTAAATTAAGTTTAGAACAATTTTAAAAAATAAATTGCAATTAACAAGGTTAAGTACTTAATTATTCGACATAATGTAATTTTTTGTAGGTATTTATTTACTTAAAATTACTTTATCGGTTAAATTATGGTTTATATACGTCTAAATACATTTTTTAGACGTTTAAAAATTAACTTTAACATTCTCAAGAATTTATTTACAAAAACAATAGAGTTTAGACCTTATTATTAATAGTTTGTAGCTCAAAAATTTAGATAGGAATTTATAAAAAACCAATTTAGTATATAGTATAGCTACATTAATTTTTTAACGGTTTTTAAAAAAAAGATAATGGTATTACAATAAAATTGCTTTTTTTTACAAAAAACTAACCAAATGTGCGGTATATACTTAACAAATATTGTTTTTGAAGAAAGTGTAGTAAAAGAAAAACTGGATTCAATTTCGTTTAGAGGACCTGACTATACAGGTATAGAGAAAGTTAATAATCTAACTTTTGGTCATCTTCGTTTATCTATTTTAGATTTAGACCCACGTTCTAATCAACCCATGCAGTATGAAAATCTAACAATAGTTTTTAATGGTGAAATATATAATTATAAGGCTATAAAACAAGAACTTTCAGACTTAGGTCATAATTTCAAAACCGAAAGTGACACCGAAGTACTTTTATTAGGTTACAAACAATGGGGCAAATCTATTCTAGATAAAATTAATGGCATGTTTGCCTTTAGCATATATAATGCTACAACAAATACATTATTTTCTGCTAGAGACCGATTAGGTGTAAAACCATTTTATTATTACTGGAATGACAACGAACTAGAGATTTGCAGTCAAATAAGACCACTGCTAAAGAATAAGAAGATAAACGAAGATGCCATATCTATGTTTTTAGACTGCATGTTTATTCCTAGCCCTTACACAATAGCACAACATATTTATAAGCTACCACCAGGAAACTATATGGAACTAGATTTTAATACTAATGAATTAATAATTCAGGAATATTGGAATTTAAAGGAAGTGAAAATACAAGACATTTCATATGAGGACGCAAAAAAAGAGTTGCATGCATTACTAATTGATGCCGTTAAGATTAGGCTGCAATCCGACGTCCCTATAGGATCCTTTCTATCTGGAGGAATAGATTCTGCTTTGGTATCGAGCATTGCAGCAAAAGTATCACCTACCCAGATTAATACGTTTTCAATTGGTTTTGATGACCCAAAGTTTGATGAAAGTAAAATCGCAGAAAAATATGCCGAAATAATTGATTCCAAACACATTACAGCAATTTGCAGTCCTGATGATATCTTAAAATTAATTCCGAAGCTTACAGAAGTATATGATGAACCCTTTGCAGACAGTTCTGCTTTACCCTCATTATTATTAAACAAAGTAACAAAACAATACGTCACCGTTGCACTTTCTGGTGATGGTGGCGATGAAAGTTTTATAGGGTACCCGTATTTTGATTCTTTAATAAAAAACAAGTCTATTATTGATATTCCTTATCCTATTAGAAAATTTCTATCCAAGCCATTATTTTTAAAACTATTTAGATTAAACTCACATCGTGTAAGAAATGCTTTAACCACTAAAACTAGAAATGACTTTATTGAGAATATTTTTTCTAGGAAAGGGTTGCTCCTAAAAAAGGGAAATCATAGTTGGATGAAGCACTATCAAGGTTACAAAAAATGGTCAAACATTTTCCTTCAGAAAGCTGCTGACCTTAATATAAAACTTTGGCTAGAAAACGACAGTAATGTAAAAGTTGATAGAGCAAGTATGGCTTATTCTGTTGAAGTTAGAAGTCCATTTTTAGATTATAGAGTCATAGAATACGCTAGAACACTACCAATGCATTTTAGGTATGAAAAAGGAAGACAGAAAAAAATATTAAGAGATATATTAAAAGAATATATACCCGAAGAAGTGTTTAATCAACCAAAAAGAGGTTTTGCAGTTCCTATTGGTAATTGGATGAGAAGTGAATTGAAAGAAGAATTTATGACCGCTCTTAACGACGATTTTTTAAATAAAGTCCCAAACTTAAATGTGGAAAAATTTAAAAAAATGTTAGAAGAGCACATGAATAACAAACAAAGTCATACACCAAATATTTGGAAACTATTTGTTTTGAGTAAGTGGTACGAAGAATTTGGATTTAATTAGAACCTAAGAAAACTTAATCCGTTTTTTGTATTATGTATTTAACATCAAAATTCTTGTTTTTACTAGAGCTATATTTGATGTATTCTATAAATTCTGTAAGATTTGGGTTAACTATAGTGATATCTCCTGTAACATTCTTAATACCATTAAGTGTTCCTAGACTCGAGCCTCTTACTGTAAAAAAAGATGATTTAGAATTGTACTTTACATACATATTCTCAAAAGAAAACCCACCAATAGGACCAGATGATTTAAAGTAATCTGGAACTTCAAAATAAATAACACTTAAATCGTCTCGTTGCTTACAAATGTCTATCGCACTAATGTTTTTAAAAGAAGTGTGATATCCTTTACTTGGTTTTCTTGAGTATAATAAACGCCAATTACTTTCGTCTATAACAATGTCGCTAAATGATACATTTCCTTTTACAGGAAACTCAGGATGGGAAGAAATGATGATCTCTGCAGCAGGATATCGATTAGACACATCATGATTCATACTTAAATAGCAGTCTTTAAAATTTATACTTACAGGTTCAGATTTATCTGTTAAGTTGTCTAAACCAATAACAATACCAGAATGATTATTATTTGTGAAAGAGCAATGCTCAAAATTTACGTTAATAATGACATCTGTTTCACTATCTGGCTCTATATCTAAACCCGCTTCTGGTAAAGTACCCTTTGTTTTGGTGAAAATAGAATTTTTAACCCAAACGTTTTTAGCACTTATTACACTTATACCCTGTCTTTTATTATTGGTTGAAATAACACCATCTATTAATATATTTTCAGAAAAACGAGTGTCTTTATAGCCATCTATATAAATACCATCGCCACCAGAACTAGAAATTGTTAGGTTCTTTATTTCCACATTACTGCATCCCATGAGGCTAAGTCCCATGCGCCACTCACCATCTATATATTCACTTTTGTTCATTAATAGCATAGAACCATTACCAATTATTTTAAGGTTTTTACAGTTAATAAATTTTAATAAAGCATCACTGGTATTTACATAAGCGCCTGGTTTTGCTTGCAACACAACATCATTTTCAAAAATAATGGTTTTATTTTGTAAGTTTCTCAACTTTAATGGAGACACAAACCAATTACTACTTTGCTTATCAACTATAATAGTATCATTATTTCTAATAGCTTCATTAAATCCTTTTTTATTATCATTAGTATTAAAACCATATGTTGATAGATTGACACTCTGAGCGTTAAAAAGAAGAGGACATAAAAAAACAATACCAAATAACGTTCTCATTGCTTTTAAAAGTAATAAATCAAACAAAAAAAGTTTTTTCATTGAGCACAAAAATTTGCATTTAATCGCATTTATTGATTTTAGACGTAAAATACTGTTTTTTATCAAAAAAAGAGCCTGATGTAATTTGATTTTTTTGATATTTGTCATTAACCAAATTTACTATAACTATCGAAATTTATGTCCTATGGAATAATAAGAATAATTTAAGCTTTAGTTAATTAAGCCTATTTTTTTAGATTAACTAAGATTTTTAATTCAGAAAGTGTTTTCAATTTAATTGATTTTTTTACTATATACTGTTCTAAACAAATTTTAGTGATTCACCTTAAATGAGAACCAATAATTCCCTCTAGACTATTCTGGAACTACAATAATCGATATTGACGTAAATGAGCAGCAATATAAACTGATGTTATTTTAACATCTGTTAATGAGCTGTTTGTATTATTAAAAATTAAAATGAATAGATGTTTTACTTTTGAAGTAAAATCTATATTCTTGCAATTAGAATGCAATTTTTAAACGAACCAATTATAAATGTCTAGAGTAAAAAAATCATTAAAAAACGCGAAAGTTGGGGTGTTCTTCTTCATTATATCCATTTTCGTTCAGTTTTTCTCTAGAAAATTATTCTTAGATAACCTTGGTGATGAATTTATAGGTTTAGAGACCACTTTGAGAAGTGTTTTGGGATTTCTTAATTTGGCTGAATTAGGAATAGGGACAGCCATTGGCTTTACGCTATACAAACCAATTTTTGACGAGAATCATAAAGAAATTAATAAAATAATAGCACTACTTGGAGTACTGTATAGAAAGATTGGTTACTGTATTATTGGTGTTGCCGTAATAGTATCGCTCTTCTTTCCATTTATATTTGACACATCTGAGACTGGAGAGCTGTCTAACTTTTCGCTATTATTAATTTACTTCGTTTTTTACACACTTCTATTTTCATCGTTGCTAAGTTATTTTGCAAACTTCCATCAAAGTTTACTAGGTGCTGATCAAAAGGGGTATATCATTCAAGGTTACTTCCAAACCATAAATATTATTAGAGTCATATTGCAAGCTATTGTTGCTGTTTATTTTAAAGATTTTTATTTATATATCATACTAGAGCTTATATTTAGTATAATTTATAGTGTTTTTGTTCGAAAAAAAATAAAACAAGAATACCCGTGGTTAATTATTAACTCCTCTGAAAAGGCTAAAATAATTAAGGAATACCCAGATATCATTAAAAAGATAAAGCAAGTCTTTGTGCATAAAATGAGTTCTTTTGTTAAAAATGGCACAGATAACATATTAGTAGCTGCATTAGTCAGCATAGAGAGTGTTGCCTTTTTTGGAAATTACCAACTTATATTCACAAAACTGGGTGGTTTAGTGAAAATGGCTTTTGCAGGTACAGGATCTGCTGTAGGTAATTTAATTGCAGAAGATAATGCTGAAAACATTAAAAAAATCTTTTGGGAATTGATGGCTGTTCAGTTCTTTATTGCTGGATTTTTTAGTCTAATTATGTATTTTACCATGGAACCACTTATCATATTCTGGATAGGCGCAAAATATATATTAGCAAAAACCACTTTAATATTACTGATAGCCAACTTCTTTATTTTTCAAATTGCATCACCTGTAGAACGTTTTAAGAATGCCTACGGACTTTATCAAGATACTTGGGCAGCGGCAGCCGAAGCTATAATAAATCTTACCATTTCATTAATTTTTGGAAGCATTTGGGGAATTGATGGTATTATATTGGGTACGCTGGTTAGCCTAATTCTTATTGTAGTAATTTGGAAACCTTATTTCTTATATAAACATGGATTTAAAAAAAGCGTTTGGATATATTGGAAAGGTATTTTACCAGTAACTATAGTCTTTTCTTTAGCGGCATTGTTAGTTAATTTTACTGCTAATTATGTTACTTATGATAGAGAGACATCCGGTATAATTAATTGGATTTTATACGCTACAATAATTACAGCTATCGTCACAGTAATTTACGGTACACTCTTATTTATCTTTGTAGATGGGTTTAGAGTCTTTGTTTTTAGAATGAGAGATTTATTGACTAAGAAATTATTTAAATAAAAAGTAATTCACTTAAAATTGGAAAACACAAAAAACAAAATAGGATTTGTAATTGGTAAACTTTCTTCTGGTGGTGCAGAACGTGTAATATCTACGCTTAGTAACGAACTTATTGAAAGATTTGATGTCACTATAATTACATTTACTGAGTCAGCACCTTTTTATGCTTTAGATGAAAGAATCAAAGTTATTTCTTGTCAGAATTTAGTAGAACAACCAAGTTCAATTTTTGATTCGCTAAAACTAAATTATATTTTAGTAAAGCGTATTTCTGAAATTACTAAAAAAGAGGGAATCAACATACTTATTGGCTTTATAACATCTGCAAACATACTAACTACGATTGCTGCAAAGCTAAATCGCCTACCATGTATTATAAGTGAACGAAATAATCCATTAGTAGAAGAAGTCCCAAAGTTGTGGGTTTTACTTAGGAGATTTGTTTATCCTTTAGCTAATAGCTTGGTCTTGCAAACCAAAGGGGTGAAAAAGATTTATGAGAAAAAAATAAGACCTCACAAAATTACTATATTGCCAAACCCTATAGCGTCAGAATTATCGCAACTAAGGACTAATCAAACAAAATACAAAAAGATTATTTTAACGGTGGGTAGACTAGATAAAAATAAATGTCACGATGAGTTAATAACAGCTTTTAATACTATTAAGCCAGAAGGATGGAAAGTTAAAATAATTGGTGAAGGTGCTAAGAAACAAGATTTAAAAACGCTCATAGAAAGTTATAATTTAGATCATAAAATTGAAATTATCTCAAAGGTTAAAGACATACATAAATATTATAATGAGGCTTCAATTTTTGTTTTCACCTCTAAAACAGAGGGGTTTCCTAACGCTCTATTAGAAGCTATGCATTATGGATTGCCCTGTATTTCTACAGATTGTAATTTTGGGCCATCAGATTTAATAGACAATGGTGTCAATGGCTTTTTAATTCCGGTTAACGACCAGTCTGAATTAACTGATAAATTATCACATTTAATAAAAGATAAAAAATTACAAAATAAATTTTCAGTAAAAGCTAAAGAAACCACTGAAAACTATATTAGCGACAAAGTTGTCGCGCAATGGGAATCATTAATAAATGCACACATCAAATAACTAATAAACTAAAATTAAATAGATTTAGCTACAATAGTTAACTCAACAAACAAATGAGAATTTTAAAATACATAAGTTTAGCATTGGTTTTATTCAATTTACCTTCATTTGGTCTAATGGCTTTTGGTGGTGGTGTTGGAACAGCACTTAGTTATGGTACAATCTTTATTTTGTTTATTTATTATGCATTAGAAAAAAAGACAACACCAAATTGGTGGATTATTATCATTGCAATCTTATACTTTACTATTTCTAGTCTTCAATTCTATGGTCCGCCAACGGTTTTTATGATAGAGCTTGTTAAGTACTTTCTTTTTGTTATTTGTGGCTACGAAATGACAAAGCATGTTAGTAACACTGAATTATTTGTTTTTCTATTAATAGGGGCATTAAGTGTCGGTATAGAAGCTTTATTATTTACTAGTGATTTCGGTCGTTATGCTGGTTTCTATCTAAATGCAAACGTTGCAGGCTTTATTTGTATTTATGGCTATTCTGTAATATTCGGAATAAAGAATGACACCTTAAAATTATTAGGCCAATTTGTATTTACCTTAATGGGTTTATTGACATTCTCACGAACATTTATAGTTATTTGGTTGTTAATTAATATTATATCATTAAAAGTCAGTATTAAAAATATAAGAATATTTGGTATTGGATTTTTAATCTTTGCAACATTGTTATTCATTGACCAAGTTGTTGGTCTTAATAATCCTCGTTTTGATCAATTAAAGAGCATTGCTAACAATGAAGAGGTTTCTAGCCAAGAAATCAGCGAAGATTCTAGAACAGAAACTTGGGCATTATTTTACGATCAAATCTTTGAAGCACCACTCATAGGCAGTGGTTATGGTACTTTTTCTGGAAAACTAAATGAAATGGGTGTTCACAACACATATTTAATGATAATTGGAGAAGCTGGCATATTACCATTTCTTTTGTTTTTAATGTATATAAGTTATCTCTTTTTTAAGAGCTATACCTTTTTTAAAGAAGCACCATATCTTATTATGATGAATATTTCCCTCTCAGTTTTTTTACTGGCAAATCATAATTTTTTTACATTTTATTACATGACCTTCTCTGCAATGTGGATACAATACGCAATAGCTAAGTTGGATAAGGAAAAGGAAAACCAAATCAATGACAAGAAAATTTTAGAAGTATGATAAGTTCTAAAGAAGATTATATTAAATATCTAAACCAAGATAAAAAAGCACTTGGTGTAAAGTCTAAAAGCTTAGAGGATAAGTTAGTTCGTTATATCTCACCTAATCCTATTTGGACGTTCCAGAAAAGAATGCGAAAACTAGAGTTTTACAATAATTGCAAAAATAAAGGCATCTTTAAACTCTATGTGTTTTACTTAAAATATAGATTTAAGAAAATATCAATAAAATTAGGCTTTTCAATACCAATAAATGTTTTTGGGCCAGGTCTATCTATTGTACATTATGGAACTATAGTTATTAATAGCCGTACTAAGGTTGGCAGTAATTGTAGAATGCATGCTTGTGTAAATATTGGTGCTTCAGGCGGAAAAAAAGAAGCTCCACAAATTGGAGATAATGTATATATTGCACCAGGTGCCAAAATTTATGGAGATATTACAATTGCTAATAATATAGCCATTGGTGCAAATGCTGTTGTTAATAAATCCTTTAATGAAGAACACATAGTCCTGGGAGGTATTCCAGCAAAACCTATTGGTGAGGTTAACATTAAGAAAATAATAAAACATATCTAAACAGATAAATACGTAATGTAATATTGCAATGACGAATTTAAGAAAACAAAAAATAAGGAAAAAATTATCTGATGTCTACAGGAAATCAGATATTGGATATTACCTACTTAGACCTTTTTTTAAAATTTATGTACAGGTGCTAAAGTTAATCCCTGATGAGATTATTGTTAAAAAAAGTTTTAAACAGCATATGGGTTATTCCCTAAATTTAAATAATCCCGAAACATTAAATGAAAAGATTAATTGGCTTAAACTATACAATAGAAAAGAACTACATACAATTGTAGCAGATAAATATAAAGTTAGAGCATACATTGAAAAAAAGATTGGAAATCAATATTTAATACCTCTACTCTATCACACAAAGAATTATCGAGATATTAAACCTGAAAATTTACCTGATACAAAATTTATTATTAAAACAAATCATGATAGTTCAGGTGGTCTCATTGTAAGAGATAAATCCCAAATTAATTGGGGAAAAGCCCGTAATAGATTTAAAAGACTACTTAAGGAAAATCATTATTATAGCACAAGAGAATGGCAGTATAAGAATATTTCACCTATGCTTATAGTTGAAAAGCTTTTGTTACATGAAAATGGTAGTATTCCTGAAGATTATAAATTTCATTGCTTTAATGGAAAATTTGGATTTGTTGGGGTTGATTTAGATCGTGAATCTAATAACCGAACAAGAAATTTATATGATTCTCAATGGAACTTACTTCCATGTAATTGGGGAAGACCTAATGGTAGGAAACTTGAAAAACCAACAAATTATGAAGAAATGATCAGGCTAGCAGAAACAATTGCACAAGATTTCATTTATGTCAGAGTTGATTTCTATTCTATTAGGGGTTGTACATTTTTTGGAGAAATAACATTACATCACTCCTCTGGGCTAAAGGAATTTCTCCAAAAAGAATGCGATTACAAGCTCGGTAAGTTACTAAAATTAGATATAAATAATGAAAAATAAAGTAAAAGTGTTTTTTATAATACCTACGCTTTTTGCGGGAGGTGCAGAAAGAGTAATGTCTTTTGTTTCACAAAACCTAGATAAAGAAAAATTTGACGTAACGTTAATAGTTATTGGTTATGAAAAAGATGGTAAATATGACATATCAGGAATTACAGTTAAGTATTTAAATAAAAAAAGAGTACTTAACTCATTCTTTTCTTTAAATAAACTACTTAGAGAAGAAAAACCAAAGATAGTTGTAAGTGCTATTTCTCACTTAAACATATTTATGGGGTTTATTTCTGTGTTATTTCCAAAAATTAAATTCATAGGAAGACACACAATTGTCACCATAGCAGATGAAAAATTTAAAACAGAAAACAAAAAATCGTTCTTAAAAAATATTGAGTATAAAATTAGAAAGCCATTTAGTTTTGGTTACAAATTATTAGACATTATTATATGTCAATCTACAGATATGTATAATGATATGAAAGATAAATCTAATGTGCCAGAGCATAAGTTAAAAATTATTAATAATCCAATTACAGACAACTTCAAATTAAAATCTAAAAATACTGAAGGAGCAGATGTTATTAAATATATAACTGTGGCAAGGATATCAAAAAACAAAGGACACAAAAGAATAATTATGGCCCTTGCTAAACTAAACTTCCCTTATCAATATACTATCATTGGTGATGGTGCAGAAAAAAATAATTTATTTAATTTAATAGATGAATTAGATCTCCAAGACAAAGTTATTTATATCCCCTTCACTACTGAAGTTTCAAAATACCTTTCCAGCAGTGATGTTTATTTAATGGGTTCTTATTCTGAAGGGCTACCTAATAGTCTAATAGAAAGTTGCTCGGTAGGAACACCTGCAATAGCCTTTAAAGCACCAGGTGGTTTAAATGAAATAATTGAAGAAGGTGTAAATGGATTTTTAGTAAATAGTGAGGCTGAATTTTTAGAAAAACTAAACGGTTCACAAGAATGGGATCCGATAGAGATAAGAGAGTCCGTTTATAAAAAATATAATAAAGATAAAATTATTGATGATTATGAAAGCATGTTTTTAGAAATTTTAAACTAAACTACTTAGTTTAAAAAACAAGCCTTAAAAATCAAAAGCTAGTAAAATGTATTTATTTAAAACTAGCTGGTTCAACAAACACTATTAACAAAGTAAATAAAAGAATAATGAGTCTAAGAAAAACCTTTTCAAACTTTTTTAGAGAAACTGAATTGGGTTATTATTTTATAAAACCCTTTTATTTAGTATATCTCATGGGATTAAAATTAATTCCTGATAAAATTATTGTAAGAAATACTTTTAAAAGACATTTAGGTTACGCTCTCAATTTAGATAATCCTAAAACATTAAATGAAAAATTAAATTGGCTTAAACTATATAACAGAAAGGATCTTCATACTACAATAGCAGATAAATATAAAGTAAGAGCATATGTAGAAAAAAAGATTGGGAATAAATACTTAGTGCCCTTATACTACGAAACAAAAAACACCAATGATTTAAAACCTGAGAACTTACCTGAAGCAAACTTTATTATTAAGACAAACCACGATAGTTCTGGAGGTTTAATTGTTAGAGATAAATCATTAATAGATTGGAAAAAAGAAAGAAAAAGATTTAAAAGAAAATTAAACGAAAATCATTACGTTTCTACAGGAGAATGGCAGTATAAGTATATAAAGCCTAGAATTATAGTAGAAAAACTTTTAATTATGGAGGATGGCAGCATACCCAACGATTATAAATTTCAATTTTTTAATGGGAAATTTGCTTTTGCTTTTGTTGATTTAGATCGTTATTCTGGCGAACGAACTAGAAATTTATATGATTCAAATTGGGATTTAATGTCTTGTGAATGGGGAAGACCAAATGGAGAAAAAATTCCGAAGCCAACCAATTTTGATGAAATGAAAAAAGTTGCTGAAAAATTAGCAGAGGATTTTGTTTGTATTCGAGTTGATTTTTATCTTGTAAAGGGTCAGGTTTATTTTGGTGAATTAACATTACATCATGCCTCTGGGCTTCAAAAATTCTTTCAAAAAGAATGTGACTATAAATTTGGAGAACTATTAAACATTGAAAACCTAAAAGGTATCGATTAAATAATAAATATATTCTACCCAATATGTTTGATATCCGTAAAAATAAAAATTAGTTAAATTAAAATAATAAAACATCTAAAAAAACCTGAATTATAAAACGATCTTGAAAGACTATAAAATTGATAAAAAATAATTCTCAAACATTTTGCCAGCTCTTTTTACATCATAGAATACAATAATTAAAATGTCCTCAAATAAAAAAAAATATATAAGCATATTAAGTATAACTCTAGGAAGTGGTGGTGCCGAAAAGGTTATTAGCCTTCTTTTAAAGGCACTTAAAAACGACTACAATGTTACGTTGGTATTGTTCTATAATGTGATCCACTTCCCTATTCCAGAAGGTGTAAATGTTATCTTTCTTTCTGACAAAGGTCCAGACAGACCCTTTCATTTAAAGATTATAGATTCGTTGAAGTTTATAACTAAGTATAACCGTTTTGTAAAAAGAAATAATATAGATATTTCTATTGCCTTTTTAGCCTTTCCAAATCTAATTAATGGTATCGTTTCTATGCTAAATAAAAAGGTTAAAACTATTATAAGCGAACGCGGATTTCCTTCTGATAATGTGTCAAGCAAACTATCACTTTACATTTCAAAACTATTTTATCCTATTTTTTACAATAGATGTGATAAACTATTTTCAAATTCGACACATATAAATAAAGACTTAAAAAATAATTTTGGAATTAAGATTCCGATGGAAGTTATTTACAATCCTATTGAAATTCCGAAACAAACTATCAATCCTAAAGGATTAAATAGTAATGAAGCCTTAGATATAATAACCGCTGGCACATTAAATATTAGGAAGAATCAAATCATGATTATTAGGGCTTTAAATGAAATTCAGAATAACGATAAGCTAACCATACTAGGTGGTGGTGAACTTCACGACTATTTAACAAATCAAATAGAAGCACTTAATCTTAAAGACCAAGTAAAACTAGGTGGTAAAGTTAAAGATGTAAATGCGCATTTATTTAAAAGTAATTGTTTTGTCTTGTCATCGTTTACAGAGGGGTTTCCAAATGCGCTATTAGAAGCTATGGCTATAGGTTTACCAAGTATTTCTACCAATTGTTTGTCTGGCCCATTAGAATTATTAAATGCCAATGAAGCTGTTAATATTGAAGACGGTGAATTCTTTATTGGCAAATATGGACTTTTAGTAAATAATGACGATCATGTTGGTTTAAGTAAAGCACTCGCCTATTTTAGAAATAACCCAGACGAAAGAGAAAAATATAGTTCACTAAGTTTAAAACGAGCTAAAGAATATCATTTAGATACAATATATCATAAATTTAACCAATTTATAAATAACTAAAAAAAGCCTCAAAAGCATGTGTGGAATTAATGGATTTATAGATTTAACTAGTCCTAACGAACAAAAAGTTACATCTATTCTTAATAAAATGAACGACCTTATATTACATAGAGGTCCAGATGAAGATGGTCTATTTTCAGAACAAAATGACACTTTTTCAATAGGCATGGGAATGAGACGTTTATCTATTATAGATTTATCGTCAGGAAAGCAACCTATATTTTCTGAGGACAAACAAATAGTCATCGTATTCAATGGTGAAATTTATAACTACAAAATATTAAAAGCACAATTAGAAGCAGAGGGCGTAACCTTTAAAACCTCTAGTGATACTGAAGTTATACTAAAAGCTTATGAAAAACATGGTGTAGAATCGTTTCAGTGGTTAGATGGCATGTATGGTTTTAGTATATATGATAAAAAAATTAATAAGCTTTTTATTGCTCGTGATTTTTTTGGTGAAAAGCCATTATATTACACAAAGACTGATAAAGCGTTTATTTGGGCGTCAGAGTTAAAATCTATAATAAAAACTATTGATTTTACTCCTAATATTTCAAAAACAGGATTGAATTTATATTTTAGATTAACTTATATACCTGCTCCTCACACCATTTATGAAAACATACATAAATTAGAAGCAAATCATTATATAACTTATGATTTGGCTTCAGATAAGACTGAGATTCATAAAATAAACCAAGAGCCTGTACCTAAGGTAAAAAATATATCTTTTGAGGATGCTAAAGCTAAAACCAAAGATTTAGTTTATAAAAGTGTGGATAGCAGATCTATAGCAGATGTGGGCTTAGGAACATTCTTATCAGGAGGCGTAGATTCTTCTATTATTTCGCTTTGTTTATCCCAAGCTTCAGATAAAAAAATTGATACCTTTTCTATTGGCTTTAAAAAAGCATCTTACGATGAGACAGATAAATCTAGAGTTGTAGCTGAAATGCTTAATAGTAATCATCACGAATTTATTATTGATGAAGATGATCTCAAAGATAATATTCATGAAATTTTAGTGAACTTTGATGAGCCTTTTTCCGATACAGCTGCCTTACCCACTCACCTACTTTCAAGTAAAACGAGAGAACATGTAACTGTAGCTTTAACGGGAGATGGTGGTGATGAAGTCTTTGGAGGTTATAACAAGTACTACATTGGTAAAATGAATAGTAGATACACAAGTATAGTCCCTAAAGCGCTTCATAAACCAATTTTAGGACTAAGTAATAAGTATCTAGTTAATAAAGATGATAAGCGAGGTAAGAAATTTCAAATCAATAAATTACTTAATGCGATAAGCTATGATGGTAATTTTTATTGGGATATTATTTCATTAGCTAATACTAGTAATCAGTTAGCTGAAATTATGTCTCCAGATTACTATATTGATAATTTATTTCAAGAGTATAAAGACATCTTAAAAAAGCAAAAGATTGAAAGCTTAACAGATTTTAGATCAGTAGACAAAATTTTAAGTTTAGAAGGTGGTATGTTGGCAAAAGTAGATCGAACTAGCATGATGACATCTTTAGAATGTAGAGCTCCATTTTTAAACAAAGACCTTTGGGAATTTACCAACACCTTACCAGAAAACTATTTAATGAAAGGTTGGAACAAAAAGCATATTCTAAAAGAGGCTTTTAGAGATCAATTTCCTGAAGAGTTCTTAGAAAAAAGTAAAAGTGGTTTTGGTTCACCTACCGGAGATTGGTTAAGACAAAGTTTAAGAAAAGAATTAGAAAGTTATATCGAACCAGATTTACTAAAATCTCAAGGTATTTTTAATGTAGATATTATTACCCAATTGGTGAGAGATCATTTAGATAGTAAAAAGGATAGTACTTTTAGAGTATGGTCGTATTATTGTTTCCAAAAATGGTATAAATTTAATTTTCTAAAACAAGGATAATGAAAGAGATTAAGGACAAAAGAATATTAATTGTAGCATCACTATCAGCCTCTTTAATAAACTTTAGAGGTGATTTTATAGCAAGCTTAGTGAAAAATGGTTTTACGGTATATGCTGCAGCTCCAGATCACCCAGAACGCATTAGAGTGAAGCTTGAAGCACTAGGAGCTATCCCATTAGAATTTAGTTTAAATAGAACAGGTTTAAATCCAATAAAAGACCTTAATTCAATTAGTGAATTAAAAACTCTAATAAAGGAGTACAAAATTGACTTAGTTTTTCCTTACACCGTAAAACCTGTTATATATAGCTCAATAGCTGCAAATAAGTGTAAAGTACCTGTTATTTCATTGATAACAGGATTAGGCTTCGCCTTTACTGGTTTAACCTTTAAAGCTAGAGTATTACAAAGATTAAATGAAACACTGTATAAGTTATCTATTCGTAAGAATAAGATTATTATATTTCAGAATAACGATGACTATCAACTCTTTTTAGATCGCAAGATAATTTCTAAAGACAATAAAGTTGCACTTGTTAGTGGCTCTGGTGTTAATCTAAATCAATACAAAACTCGAGTTAAAAAAAACACTTCAGATACTATTAGTTTCTTAATGGTTGCGAGATTAATTAAGGAAAAAGGTATAGCTCTTTATTTAGAAGCTGCCAAAACTTTAAAAGAAAAATACCCAAAAGCTGAGTTTCATGTTATTGGTGCACCAGATAAATCTCCTTCTGCTATTAAATTAGAAGAATTGAATGCATTACACGAAAATGGGACTATTATATATCATGGTAATCAAAGAAATGTACCTGAACATCTTTATAACAGAGATGTTTTTGTATTGCCAACGTATTATAGAGAAGGAATCCCTAGATCTATTCTAGAAGCACTTTCTGTTGGTTTACCCATAATTACAACTAATACTCCAGGTTGTAAGGAAACCATATTAAAAGACAAAAACGGCATACTCATTAAACCAATGAATTTGAATGAGTTAACCAATGCTATGGAATATTTTCTTATTAATAAAGAGAAAATTGAAGAAATGGGAATTAATAGTAGAGCCTATGCTGAGAATCGATTTGATGTTAATATAATTAATAATGATTTAATTAATTTAATTAATGAAACTATATAAAAACATTATAAAACGCTTATTCGACTTTTTAACTGCACTTACAGGTCTCTTAATTATTTCACCTTTATTATTGGTTTTAATTATCATATTAGCAATACAAAATAATGGTAAACCCTTTTTTTACCAAGCACGTACAGGTGAAAACGGTAAAATATTTACTATTATTAAGTTTAAGACAATGACTGATAAGACAGATAAGGATGGTGAGTTATTACCTCCTCAAGATCGTATTACAAAAGCAGGTGATATTTGCAGACGCTACTCTTTAGATGAAATTCCGCAGCTCATTAATATATTAAAAGGTGATATGAGCCTTGTAGGTCCACGCCCATTATTACCTAAATATTTAGAACGCTATACCATAAAACAAACAAGACGACATGAAGTTATACCAGGTATAACTGGCTGGGCTCAGGTTAATGGAAGGAATGCTATTTCTTGGGAACAAAAATTTGAATTAGACGTTTATTATGTTAATAATCAGTCGTTTTTATTAGATATAAAAATTATTTTAAAAACCATAGATAAGGTCGTAAATAGAAAAGATGTTAACAGCTCAAACGATGCTCAAATGGAGGAGTTTATGGGATCTAGTAATTAATTAAGGATGTTATATAATATTTAACTCGTTGTAGCTAAGAATAAAATGTTTGGGTTGATGAGCTTCACTCATGTACTGATTCGCTTGATAATGAATATTTTTACCGTTATCTATTAAACCTATTGATTTCCAACCTAATCTATTAGGCGACACAAAATCTTTTTTCAAATTATCTGCGATGTACCAATATTCAGTTCCTTTTATAGCAGATTCTATGGCTTTATAATTTGCTTCATCTGGTTTTTCAGTTCCTAAGTCTTCTGATATTATTATTTTATCAAATAAATCAAAAACCCCTAAAGCTTTTAATTTTGCAATTTGCGTTTTAGTTCTACCATCAGTTATTATACCTAGTTTTCCATTTTTAGATATAATGTTATTTATAATATTAAGTATGCCATCAAACAAATTAATATTTGGTAGGTGATAACGATACATATCAACAAGAGTCTTTTGCTCAACTCCATATTTTGAAACTAGTACCTCAAACACATTCTCTTTACATCGGTATAAAGACAGCATCGAACTATACAATTGTTTCCAATCTTTTTGGTCAAGCTGTTGCGCTATATGCTGATAGGCTGATTTTAAGTAATCTAATTCGTTGTAAAGCGTATCATCCAAATCAAAGACAATAACAGTGTCTTGACTAATCTTTATATCCATGCACTAAAATTTCGTCATCATATCTAATCATTAATAAGTCACTCTCCCATGTATCAAACTTATCATCAATACTTTTATTTAATAAGTATTCTTCTATAATCCATTTCGGGAAATTAGCACCAGATAAATAAGATAAAGGATACCCTCCACCAAACCTTGGATTTATTTCTATAGCACAAATTTTAGAATCATCATACTTACTTAGAAAAAACTGAGCCGTAATACAACCTACTGCACCATCAATTTGATTGAGGTGTTTTTTTATATAATTAACTAAGGTATTATTTTTTGTTAATGCTTTATAAACTTCCCCATCTCTAACCTCTAACCGTTTTCTTGGGACAACACATCTTAACTGATGATCTCTAGAATAGTAGAGGTCGCAAGTAAACTCATCAAACTCATCGTGATCTATATACTCTAAAAACATAAATTTTTCATTACTAAAATGATAGCTGGTTAAATCGCTTTCACTGTTTATTAAGTAAGTATCTACACTTCTACTACCATCGTAAGGCTTAATAAACATTGGTAATTCGTAATTGTCTTTTCTATATTCTTTAGCGATTCTGACCCCTTTTAATTCAAAAAATTCATGAATAACTCTTTTATTACGGCATTTTCTAATAAAGTCTGAAGAAGAAATAACGACTCTTATGCCTTTTGACTCTAAATAAGCCATATTTTCTGATAATAGCAAAAGTTCAGTATCTATAGTTGGTATAATAAGCTTTATACCATTTTCGAGACATATAGAAATAAGCTTATCTAAATAATTAACTTGATCTAGTCTAGGAACTTTAAAATAATCGTCAGCAACATGGCAAGCTGCAGAAAGTTTTGGGTTAAAATCTGCCGCGTATACTTTTCCTACAGAATTAATCTTAGTTAATTCTTTTTTAAATGCTCTGACGAGTGATACTCTTCTTCCGGCAGAAGTTATTAGGATGTTCATTTACCAGTTTGTATTAAAAAAAATAATTAAAGATAAAGATACTGTAGATTTAGTGATTGCAGTAAACTTAATCGTCATAAAACAAAATAATTAGTTCTATGAAACAAATTATTTTACAGTAGCTCAACCCATAACAAATGTATTGCAAATAAGATGCTTAGCTAAATAAATCTTGTATCTAGTTAACAACGTAAATATCTGCTTTTAATCGTTTTATTTTGGGTTGTTACATTTTATTGGTGCATATTTAACCGATTTTTAAATTGTGTCCCAAATCCCTCTTATAGACATCTAATTGAATAGTAATAATTAATTACTTAACAATTTTTGCTTATGAAACCTAAAATATGGCTTTCATCACCACACATGAGTGGTAATGAAGAACCTTACATAAAAGAAGCTTTTGAAACAAATTGGATTGCTCCGCTTGGACCAAACGTCAATGGTTTTGAAAACGATTTACAAACTTTTTTAAACGAAGATAGACAAGTTGCTGCTTTAGCCTCTGGTACCTCAGCATTACATCTAAGCCTTATTATGCTTGGTGTTAGTCATGGTGATGAAGTTATTTGCCAAAGTAAAACTTTTTCTGCTTCAGCTAACCCTATTGTTTACCAAGGCGCTACACCTATTTTTGTTGACAGCGAATGGGATACATGGAATATATGTCCTGAACAACTGGAAATAGCAATTAAAGATAGAATTGCAAAAGGAAAAAAACCTAAAGCAATTATAGCAGTACATCTCTACGGAATGCCTTATAAGGTAAATGAAATTAATAAAGTCGCAGAGGCTTATAATATTCCTATAATTGAAGATAGTGCAGAATCTTTAGGAAGTCGCTACAACGGACAAAACTGTGGTACTTTTGGTGATCTAGCTATTTTATCATTTAATGGAAACAAAATAATTACAACCTCTGGTGGAGGAGCTTTAGTGACAAAAACTAAAGCACAAAAAGAGAAAGCTGTTTTTTTAGCGACTCAAGCACGTGATGACGCACCTCATTACCAACATTCTCATATTGGTTATAATTATAGAATGTCTAATATTATTGCAGGTATTGGCCGTGGACAAATGACTATATTGCAAAGTCATGTAAATAAGCGTCGCTCCAACCACCAATTATATCAAGACTCCTTTAAAAATATAGCTAAAATTTCATTTTTAAATGAACCTAAAGGTTACTATTCTAATCGTTGGTTATCTTGTATTCTTTTAGATTCAAAAGACACAAGAGAAAGCCTGAGATTAGCCTTAGAAAAAGAAAATATAGAATCTAGACCTTTATGGAAACCTATGCATCAGCAACCAATTTTTAGTAATGCACCTAGCTATTTAAATGGTGTTTCTGATGAACTTTTTGAAAGAGGATTATGTCTTCCAAGCGGTTCAAACTTAACTGATACTGAATTAGATAGAGTGGTTTCTGCTATAAATATGTATTTTGCAGTATGATAGTAGAATTATTACATAAAATATCGGGAAGATATGCCTCTAAATGGCTAGTAATGCTATTTGATATATGCATAACTATTGGCACATTTTACATTGCATATTTAATTCAATTTAATTTCCAACTAGAGTTTGATCCATTCGTCGTTGCAAAACAATTACCATATATAGGATTAGTAGCTATAATTAGCTTTCTAGCAGTAGGGTCTTATAAAGGGGTTGTACGTTTTACGGGATTTAAAGATATTATAAACATAATTATTGGTACCAATATCATAGCAACATTGTTAATTGTTGTAACATTGATATCACGGAAATTTAATGAAGATTCTATTTTTAATATTTCCGGTTCTATTGTTTACATCCACCTTTTACTAAATATTTTATTTTTAATAGGTTTTAAATTATTCATTAAGTCCTTATATAACTATATAACTCAAGATTTTAATAAAATTACTAAAGTTTTAATTTTTGGTGCTGGTAATTCTGGTATGCTTACCTATGATGCCATAAAGAATGATACTAAAAATGGTATTGAGATTGTCGGTTTTCTTGATGACGATGATCGTAAAATTGGTAAAAAAATAAATTTATTACATGTACTACATTTAAATAAGATTACACAATCTTTCATCACAAAGAATGATATTGAAGAGGTTATTATTTCTATTCAGAATATAGAACCGACTAGACTTCTTCAAATTACTGGCAGCTTATTTACTTTAGGCTTAAAAGTAAAAATTGTACCACCTGTACAAAGTTGGATTGACGGAGATTTGAGTGCAGGACAAATTAAAGAGGTTAAGATTGAAGATTTATTAGGTCGTGATCCTATTAATATTAAAAACCCGGATTTAGAAGAGCAATACGATAATAAAGTCATATTAATTACTGGTGCTGCTGGCTCTATAGGTAGTGAAATTTGTAGAAAAGCAAGCCTATACAACTATAAAAAACTAATTTTAGTTGATAATGCTGAATCCGCACTTTACGATATACAACAAGAATTTAAAAACCGAGGTTTAACTAACATAGAAGCCATTGTAGCTGATGTTAGAAATAAAACCAGATTAGATCAAATATTTGATCTTCATAAACCAAAAATGGTTTTCCATGCTGCTGCATATAAACATGTACCATTAATGGAAAATAATCCATTTGAGGCAGTTAGCGTAAACATAGGAGGAACTAAAAATGTTGCAGATCTAGCTGTAAAGCACGGTGTTGACAAGTTTGTTCTGATATCTACAGACAAAGCTGTAAACCCAACAAATGTAATGGGTGCGACAAAAAGAATTGCTGAACTCTACGTTACTTGTTTAAAAGGTAAAGGGCAAACTAAGTTTATAACTACAAGATTTGGTAATGTTTTAGGATCTAACGGGTCTGTAATTCCATTATTTAAAAGGCAAATTGAAAATGGTGGGCCTTTAACCGTTACTCATAAAGATATTACTAGGTATTTTATGACTATACCTGAAGCGTGTCAACTGGTATTAGAAGCAGCAGCAATGGGTAATGGTGGTGAGATTTTTGTTTTTGATATGGGAGAACCTATTAAAATATTCAACCTAGCAAAAAATATGATAATTTTATCTGGATTGCGATATCCAGAAGATATAGACATTAAAATAACAGGGTTACGTCCAGGTGAGAAAATTTATGAAGAATTACTAGCCGATGGTGAAAACACCAAAAAGACTTATCATGAAAAAATAATGATTGCTAAATCAAAAAAACTTATGATAAATAAGACAGAACAAGTCATAATAAAACTTTCAAGCATAAGCTCTATTGCGCAACCTTTAGAAATAGTTGCTTTAATTAAATCAATTATTCCAGAATATATTTCTAATAACTCAACCTATGAAGTATTAGATACAAAAACAAAACCTAATATTTAATAGACCACCTATAATTGTAAATCAAATGAAAAATCAAACCTTCTTAATCTTAATACTGTCACTATTTTTAGCACACTCATGTGCCTCTCGTAAAAACCTTGTGTATTTTCAAGATGAACCTATACAAGAAGGACTTTCTGTTAACGAACCTGAGCAATTAATTTATAAGCCAGATGATATATTAACCATTAATGTTTCTGCTTTAGACCCAGAAACGGTTATACCATTTACTTTACCTGTAGTATCAAACAATCTTGGTGGAATTGGGGCTCAAGGTGCTATACAACAACAAAGCTATTTAGTAGATTATAACGGTAATATTGAGTTTCCGGTTTTAGGAACTACAAAAATAGCTGGATTAAACAGAACACAATTAACAAAAATGCTGACTGAGCGTATTAGAGAGTATGCTAGAGACCCTATTGTAAATGTTAGATTGGTGAATTTTACAGTTACGATTATAGGAGAAGTTTCGAGTCCAGGAACATTTACGATACAAGACGAGCGCATTACGTTATTAGAAGCCTTAGGTCTTGCAAGAGATTTAACTATCTATGGAAGACGAAAGAATGTATTATTGATACGAGAAGTAGATGGTAAGAAGAAATTTGCTAAAATTGATTTAACATCAATAAACACGGTGAGTTCACCTCTTTATTATTTACAACAAAACGACGTTATCTATGTGGAGCCTAATAAAGCTAAACTCCGTTCTTCTACCTATACTCAAAATAATGGCCTTTTAATTTCTGCAATTGGAACGTTAACTACTATTATCGCAGTGTTTTTAATAAAATAATATAATTGTCAAAATTCTTTCATGGATACTAAATCTACCTCAATTACAGGCTTACACATTAGGAAAAAAATAGAATTATTTTTTTCCTATTGGAAATGGATTTGCTTTTCTGTAATTGTAGCACTGGTAATTGCCTTCACCCATTTGCGATATACCAATTATGAGTATAAAGCCAATGCAACTATTAAAATACGTGATGAGAAACAATCAACTATGCTACCTAGTATGGAAGAAATGGGGAGCAACGGGCTTTTCTCACAAGGCTCCGATAAAATAAAAGATGAAATTTCAGTTATACAATCACGGACATTATTTAAAAACATAGTTGAAAAATTAAAATTAAATATAAGTTACTTTGAGGAGGGTAAAATAAAAGAAAAAGAACTTTATTCTAACCCAGCTATTAAAGTTAGCTTCTTTCAGAGTGATTCAATAATTAATGAAATAAAAACCAACTTATTTATTAAAATAAAATCGCCTTCAGAATTTATTTTATTCAAAGAACAACATAAATATCTAATGAATCGTGTTGATTCAGAAGGAGAAGTGTATTCATTCGGTGATAAAATTGAAACTAGCTATGGTGGTTATGTTATAACTCCAAATATTGGTAAAAATAAACCTAAAATAGGAAGTAATATTAGAGTTTCAATCAATCGTTTAAATAGCGTAGTGGGAAGCTATCAGAGAAAAGTGAAAGTTTCTACGTCGAAAGGATCTAGTATTGTTAAGCTTGAATTACAAGAGACCGTTGCTCAAAAAGCTATAGATATTTTAAACCAACTTATTCTAGAATATAATAATGATGTATTAGCGGATAAAGAAGCTGTAGTAAATGTAACATCAGATTTTATAAATACGAGACTAGCAAAGGTTTCTGAAGAGTTAAACCAAGTAGAGCTTACAGCTGAAGAGTTACAAAAAAACAATAGACTTACGGCTTTAGGGTCTCAGGCAAATATATACCTAGAGAGAGAAAAAAATAATGAATCACAGATATTAGTCACTTCTAATAGGCTAAAACTTATTGATTTTCTTCAAGAAGAAATTAGTGTAGAAGGAAAAGCTTCTGACTTACTTCCTTTGAATGTAGTTGATGACTCCGGAGTAAACCTGATCACTAAAAACTACAATGAATTGGTCTATCAAAGAGATAAAATTCTTAAAAACTCAAGTGAAATAAACCCAACTGTTATAAAACTTAACGATCAAATAAGCCAGCAAGAATCTAGCCTTCAGAATACTTTAAGTAATATGAAGCAATCAAATAATATTACTCTTAATACTTTAAATAAAGAAGATGTACGTATTCGCGGACAGATCTATAGTGCTCCTAAAAGACAGAGACAATTTAGAGATATTGAACGTAAACAGGGTATGAAAGAGTCATTATACCTCTATCTATTGGAAAAGAGAGAAGAAACAACAATTCGATTAGGTATGTATTCTCCTAATGCTAAAATTATTGATAGTGCTTATTCCTCATTTCGTCCTGTAGCACCAAATCCAACAATTACATATTTGGCAGCATTTATATTTGGGTTAGCTCTTCCTATTGCGGTAATTTACCTTATAATTTTAACAGATACTAAAATTTACAGAAAAAACGATTTAATTGATATTTTAGATATACCTTATATTGGTGATATACCTAAAACTTCTAAAAAAGAAACATTAATCAAAAAAGTTGATTATTCACCAAAAGCTGAAGCTTTTAGAATTATAAGATCAAACATAGATTTTATGTTAAAAAGCACAACCGATGGGTCTAAAAAAATATTTATTACGTCTACCAAGGCGCAAGAAGGTAAATCGCATACAAGTACTAATTTAGCATCGTCAATTTCATTCTCAGAAAAGTCTGTTCTTTTAATTGAGATGGATATTAGAGTCCCTAAAATCATGAATTATTTAGGATTAAAAGACGAATCTAAAATAGGACTATCAGATTTTATTGTAGACAATAAAATAAAGCCTCAAGATATTGTTATTAAACATAAAGAGAATAAATACTTAGACATTATACCTTCGGGGACTATTCCTCCAAATCCGTCTGAATTATTAATGAGTGATCGGATTAAAGAATTATTTAACTATTTTGAAGATAAATACGATTATATTGTTGTAGATACTTCAGCCGTAGGCATTGTAAGCGATACACTTTTAATAGCAAATTTTGCAGATATGTTTATTTATGTTGTAGGTGCTGATAATGTAGATAAGAGACAATTATCAGATGTGGCACAAACTTTATACAATGAGAAACGATTACCAAATATGACTCTGTTATTAAACGGTGTTAAAAGAGGTAAAGGTGGTTATGGTTATGGTTATGGTTATGGTAACAATCCTAATAAGAACACGAAAAATAAATGGTATAGTTTTAGTTAAACTATATAATAAACTTTTAAAAACAGCAACCAATCAATTGATTGGTTGCTGTTTTTTTACATTCTACGTCGTTTTTTCTCAGATTTTAATAATACCAACTCTCTATTAGTCTGCCCAGCAACAGAAGTGTTCTCCTCCGCTCTTCTAATTAAGTAAGGCATCACATCTTTAACTGGCCCAAAAGGAATATACTTAGCAACATTGTAACCCTCCGAGGCTAGATTAAAACTAATATGATCGCTCATTCCGTATAATTGACCAAACCATATGTTGTTATTATTTCTACTAATCCCTAAGTCATTCATTAAACCCATTGCTAAATAGCTACTTGCTTCATTATGAGTACCTATAAAAACAGAAATCGTTTTATTGTTTTCTAAAATATACTTCAAGGTCGTATTAAAGTTATCGTCTGTAATAGCTTTGGTTTCACAAATAGGTGACTTATAGTCTCTTTCATCAGCTCTTTTTCGTTCTTTTTCCATGTATGCACCACGTACAATCTTCATTCCTATTGTAAAACCATCTTTATTAGCACGATTATGCAAACCTTTTAAATAATCTAAACGATCCCATCTATAGGTTTGTAATGTATTATAGACTATTGTTTTTTTCTTATTGTAAAGAGACATCATATCTTCTACCAGGTCGTCTGCGGCATCTTGCATCCAACTTTCTTCTCCATCAATTAATACTTCAACCTCTTTTTCTTCTGCCAACTTACAAACAGCATCAAACCGAGCTACTACTCTATTCCATTCGTTTTGCTCCTCTTTAGTAAACTCTAGACCTTCTGTTTTCTTTTGATATAGATAAAAACGGCCAAAACCTGTGGGTTTAAAAACAACGATAGGCATAGCTTCTCTATCATCACAGAATTGTATAATTTTCAAGATTTTTTCTAAAGCACCATCAAACTGTTCTTCTGATTCTTTTCCTTCAACCGAATAATCTAAAACAGAACTAACTTTGTGTGTAAAAAGCTTATCTATTACGGGCAAACAATCTTCTTCATTAACTCCACCACAAAAATGATCGAATACAGTAGATCTAATGAGTGCTTCAACTGGCAATTTAGCTTTAAGTGCAAAATTTGTGGCTGCAGTACCAATACGGACTAAAGGTTGTACGGAAATCATCTTAAACAAAAAATAGGCACGTTCTAATTCAGAATCTGATTTTAAAGCAAAAGCAGTTTCTGTATTTTCAAAAAGGGTTTTATTTATCATTCTAAAAATTAATTATGCAAATATATTTATTCTAAGTTTTACTTTTTTGTAGAAAACTAAGTATTTTCACAACTTAATTTTAGGTATCACTATAATGAAATCAATTTCTACCAAAAACGCTGTGGTTTATTTTAATTCTGAGGTCTATTCTGAGCTAAATAAACACATCAAAACCACACAACCTTCTAAAATTTTTATCCTAGTAGATACCAATACTCACGAGTATTGTTTACCTCAGTTTTTAGAAAAATTAGAGTCTGATGATATTATTATTGAGGTCATGGAAATCCCAGAAGGAGAAGATCATAAAACTATAGATATCTGCACTGGTGTTTGGGAAGCTTTATCTGAGTATAATGCAGATAGAAAGAGCTTGCTTATTAATCTAGGTGGTGGAGTTGTTACCGATTTAGGCGGTTTTGTAGCATCAACTTTTATGCGTGGCATAAAATACATAAATATACCAACATCACTTCTAGCAATGGTAGATGCTTCTATTGGCGGAAAAACAGGAGTAGATTTAGGTGCGTTAAAAAATCAGATTGGTATTATTAATGAAGGTGAAATGGTTGGTATTGATATTGACTACTTAAGTACATTGCCTCAAAATCAGATGGTTTCGGGTTATGCTGAAATGATAAAACATGGCCTAATCTATGATGAAAATTATTGGAATGTTCTTACGAATCTTCAAAATTTAGATATTTCTGATTTAGAGCAATTAATTTATGATTCTGTTATAATAAAAAATACCATAGTAACTGAAGATCCTAGAGAACAAGGACTAAGAAAAACACTCAATTTCGGACATACATTAGGTCACGCCATTGAAAGTTATTTTTTAGAAAACGCTGATAAAACACCACTTCTTCATGGTGAAGCTATAGCTATAGGCATGATATTAGAAACTTATTTATCTCATAAAGTTTGTGGGTTATCTATCGAAGCTTTAAACCATATAAAAGACGCCATTCTCAAAACATATCAAAAGACCATATTTCTAGAAAATGACAAAAGTAGCATCATTGAGCTTTTAAAATATGATAAAAAGAATAGTCATGGCATTGTTAAGTTTGTGCTTCTAGAGTCTATAGGGCAAGCTAAAATAGATTGCGAAGCTAGTAATTCACTAATCTTAGAAGCTTTTAATTTTTACGATTCTTAGAGATAACGCTCTGTAATTATTTGGTTATGGTGATTTTCGTGACCTGTAATAATGTAACCCAAAGCACGAACTGATATATTTGAACCACTCGCAACACCAAGCTCTAAAAACGTATCCAGGTTTAAACTTTTATATAAAGCAATTGTTGCCATTCTTACAGCTTTAAACTCTTCAATTAAACTAGTTAAAGTACGTTGAGACGTATTACTTTCTAAAACATAATCATCTTGCTCAAAACCAGATAAGGGTGTTTTATCTTTTCTAGCAATACGCAAGGCACGATATGCAAAAATACGCTCTGTGTCAATTATATGAATCAGAATCTCTTTTACCGTCCACTTATCATCAGCATAAGCATAGTTGTGCTTACTATCAGGAATATTAGAATAGAACTTTGGAACAGAAACCAAATTAGACTTTAGACCTTTTATTATATCCTCATGGGCTGTATTATTAATATATGTAGTATAATATGGATTAAACTCGTTTGTATTTAATAAATCTGAAATCATAGTTATTGGTTTAAAACAAAAAATCCTTAGTCATATAATTAACTAAGGATTTTATTGATGTTGTTATTTCTTATAGCTCATTAAAGATGGTATGCATCAGTCGCTTTTTATCATTAATACTTTCTTCTAAAGATATCATAGTCTCTGTTCTATAAACACCTTCAATATCATCTAACATAAATATAATATCCTTAGCATGCATAGTATCCTTTGCTCTTACCTTACAAAAAATATTGAATTTACCCGTAGTAATATGAGCTACTGTAACATAAGGAATCGAACTAATACGCTCTAAAACAAATTTAGTTTGCGATGTATTTTGAAGAAAAACACCCACATATGCAATAAATGAATAGCCTAACTTCTTGTAATCTAATGTTAATGAAGAACCCTTTATGATACCAGCTTCTTCCATTTTCTTAACCCTTACATGAACTGTACCAGCAGAAATTAATAATTTTTTCGCAATATCCGTAAATGGAATACGCGTATTATCTATTAACATATCCAATATTTGATGATCTATTTCGTCCAATTTAAACTTTGCCATATTTGTATTTTCTTTAAACTATATGCAAAAATAAGACATTTTATATATCAAATACGCATCAAAAGGCGAATATATTACCGTTTTAATGAGGTTTTTTCATTATTTATCATAACGAAATCGGTTTCGTTGGTAACTTCTAGAGTTAAGTTTTGTGAATTTTTGACAATTTCATTTTTAGCATTAATCTCTTTATGTCCATAAAGAGCATCTAAATTTGAAATCGATTCAATGATAGGAACAAAATCGATGCTATCGTTTAATAAAACTTCTTTGTACTGAATAACAATGTCAATAGATTTGTCTGAGACGTTATTCAACTTGGCATTTCTAATAATAATATCACAAAACAATTTCTTGTTTTCTGGAATTTTAAAATACGCTTTATAAAAGCTATCATCATGAACTTTTGAAATCACTTCCAATCCTTTTAAAATTGACATAAAAACAAACCGTCTCACCTCTTCCCTATCATAATCATTACGATAATGACCAGCTTCAAACAAAAGTGTTGGTACACCAAAACTTTGAAACGTATCACCCACACAATTCAAATTAAAAGCATCATCATAACGTGAAATGCCATTTGGTATTTCATTCTGCAATGCCGTATTAATCTCAGCAATGATTGACATGGCAACTTTTCTGTTTGGCGTTAGTGTACAATCAATATCTTGAGAAGGTGCTAAAAAAGATAACGTAGCAGAAACATTAGTATCAGCAACACTATAAATAGTACGTTGACCATGTAAATTAAAACAATAGTCTGGCTTAAAATTATCATAAACCTGTCGTAGCAGCTTACTTTCTGGTTGTGTTAAATCTTGTGCGTCTCTATTTAGATCAACCTTGTTGGCATTTAAGCGTGTATAACTTTCTGCTCCATCCGGATTTAAAATTGGAATAACAAAAACAGTACACTGATTTAATATCTTTTTGGTTAACGCGTTCTCTGTTTCAAACAGATTAAAACAATCAAACAGAGCTTTTGTAGTTGTAGATTCATTACCGTGCATTTGTGACCAAAGTAAAACTTTCGTTTTTCCTTTGCCATAAGTGATTCCATAAATTGGACGATTTTCTACAGAAAGTCCTAATGTAGAAACAGTAGTTTTAGAGCACTTTTTAAAACATTTTTCAATGTGATTATTTGTGATGTAACGACCAAATAAAGTCGATTCTTTAACTGATTTATAAGTTGTATTTATTTGATTTAGATCCATAGAACATCTTACTTAATCACAAATGTAACGATTTGATATTTTACAATTGTAAACAATTAAAGCCGCTCATTTTGTTACAATACTAAACACTAAACTCAAAAAACACTATCCTTTAATAATGAGTATTAAATATAATTCAACATAAATAATTTTAAATACATAATATATTGAAATTCAATTATTTAAATGTATATATTAAAAGTTTATATTTAATATAAAAATACAATTAAGTATCAATTAGCAAATCTAGAACATACTATTTGTTACATTTGTAACGTTAATTTATCTAAAAACTAGTTTACATTGATAAACTCAAAAGATTTTACTTTACGACTTCAAAAAGTTATCGATTTTTATGAAGAGAGTGCCTCTGGTTTTGCTGAAAAAATTGGTGTGCAACGCTCTAGTATTTCACATATACTTTCAGGCAGAAACAAGCCTAGTTTAGATTTTGTAATGAAAGTACTTAACTCCTATCCAGAAGTCGAATTATATTGGTTACTAAATGGCAAAGGCACATTTCCTAATACAAGTCAAATCTCTGAATCACCAAATTCAAATTTAATTATTGAAGATTCAGATCAACTTATTAAAAACTCTGATTCTGATTCTGAAATTGAAAAAATTGTGATTTTCTATAAAGACGGTACTTTTAAAAGTTACAAGCCTTAAAATTCAGAAAGCTATTTCTTACCTTTGCAAAAAGATTTAAAATGAAACGTTGTTTTTTAATTTTATTTGCATTAATGCTAGTTAGTTGCTACAATATAGAGCGAGATTGTACAGATTTTAAAACAGGTACGTTTGAATTTAAATACACCATTGATGGAATTGAAAAAATTGGTCAGTTTGAACGTACAAAACTTTGGAATATCGATTACTATGAAGGCAAAGTAGATTCATCTTCTGTAAGATGGATTAATGATTGCGAATTCATTCTTAAAAAAATTAACCCCATCAATAATGCTGAAAAAGATGCGATACACATGAAAATCCTATCTACATCGGACAACTCATATACTTTTGAATATAAGCTCGCAGTTAAAAAGTCCAATAGACCTCTTTTAGTAGAGAAAGGCTTAGCGGTAAAGATTAATTAGATTTCTTAATGAATTCTGATGTTATCTTAGCATTAATAACACTTACCTTCTTAGAAATTATATCAGTATAGATTATATTTTTAATACTTATTGGTTTAATGTTAACAACTAAAACTAACTAACCTTGTGAAAACTTAATTATTTGACAAAATTATCGCTGCAATTATTAGAGACTTTCCTTATTGTTCAATTGGTTTTTTACTTTTTCTTGAGTTTGTAAATTTTAGAAGCTAGAAAAGAAAAATTAAAATAAACTAGCCTGCCCTTTATCATCTGAATTTAAAGAGTCATCAGACTTAGAATCAGTTTCTAGTTTTGGCACATTCGAGATAGTCTCCTCATCAACAACTTCCATCTCATCTGCTGGCTTGGCTTCTGGTGCTTCATAAGGCAAAGACTCTAGCAAACTCACTTGATTTATTTTATCTTTAGTTAATTGATTTCCAAGAGCTGTAATCCCTTTTACTGCAATAAATTTTTCAAGATTAACTTCTAGGTTTTCCTTACGATCCACACCTCTTTCCTTGGTAAACTCCACATCTGCCATTGGTCTCCAATCTGTTGACACAATCTCTAGTTGAGAATCAGAATGGTCTGAAATAAAAGACTCTTCTTTTCCTTCTTGCTCAATTAAAAAACGCTTTACATAGTAACGCTCTTTTTCACCATCATAATAAATAACAGAAATTGGTTTTTTAGGAATCCATTTTTCTAGCACAATCATATCACTATCAAAATGCGTCGTCATTTCTGGTATTATTGTTTTAACCATACCACTTTGTGTAATGATCAATAAACGATCTTCTCCTCTAAACTCACCAATCAATTCACCTCGGTCATCAACATTAAGCCGCTGTACGGTATCATCAAACCAAATTTTACGAGGTTTTAAGGTCGACACACCTTTTTCTTTGAGTTCTACGCGTTTAATTCCATATTTAGTAACCTGGTTGCCCTTAGACGTTCTTCCTTTTATTAGAATATCAGAGAAGTCTAAATCCCATTTCAGTTTTTTAATACTGCCTGCTTGGCGTAACATAATAGTCACTATTTCTGCTTCCCCATTTGGGTTTGCGGAAAAATACCATAATGCAGAACCTTTGTTACCGTTAGTTAAATCGTATTCACGATCTCTAGTCATACTAGTTACAGCAAAACGTTTTAAGTAAGAAGAACCACCTTTGCCATCACGATAAATTATATTATAAATAGTACGCTTGTCTTTCTTCTTAAATACAGCGACGTGAATAATATTTTTACCAATAAACGTTTTAGAGTCGACTTTAGTCACCATCATTTTACCATCGTTAGTAAAAACGATGATATCATCTATATCACTACAATCACAAACATACTCGTCACGCTTTAAAGCTGTACCAATGAAACCTTCTTCTCTATTAACATAAAGTTTTGTGTTACGTATAATAACTTTAGTCGCATCTACATCATCAAAAACTCTGATTTCTGTTTTGCGTTCTTTACCTTCTCCGTATTCTTTTTTAAGTCTTTCAAAATATGCTATCGCATAGTCTATTAGATTCGCTAAGTGATGTTTTACTTGAGCTATTTGATCTTCTAAAGCATCAATCTTTTGCTGTGCTTTGTCAATATCAAATTTAGAAATACGTTTAATTCTAATATCTGTTAAACGCGTAATATCATCAACAGTAATTGCACGTTTTAAATGTTTTATATGTGGTTGAAGTCCTTTATCAATAGCATTAATTACACCATCCCAAGTTTCTTCTTCTTCAATATCGCGATAGATTCGCTTTTCAATAAAAATACGCTCTAAAGATGCAAAGTGCCACTGCTCTTGAAACTCACTTAGTTTAATTTCTAGTTCACTTTTTAAAAGTTGAACCGTATTGTCTGTAGAACGACGCAACATCTCTGATACACCAACAAAATAAGGCTTGTTGTCTTCAATCACACAACCTAATGGCGAAATAGACGTTTCACAACTGGTAAATGCATATAAAGCGTCAATCGTTTTATCTGGTGATAAACCAGATGGTAAATGAATTAATATTTCTACGTTAGCCGCTGTATTATCTTCAATTTTTTTTATCTTAATTTTTCCTTTGTCATTCGCTTTTAGAATCGAATCTATAAGGGATGACGTTGTGGTACTAAAAGGAATTTCAGTAATGACCAACGTATTTTTATCACCTGGCGAAATCTTAGCGCGAACACGAACTTTCCCTCCTCTTAATCCATCATTATAGTTAGAAAAATCTGCATTACCTGAAGTTGGAAAATCTGGCAATATTGTAAAACGTTTACCTTTAAGATGCTTAACCGAAGCCTCGATAAGTTCAATGAAATTATGTGGCAAAATCTTTGTAGATAAACCTACAGCAATACCTTCTCCTCCTTGCGCTAAAAGCATGGGAAACATTACTGGCAAATTCGTAGGCTCTTTACGTCTGCCATCATAAGACGATTGCCATTCTGTAATCTTTGGATTATAAACCACGTCTAAGGCAAACTTAGATAGTCTAGCTTCAATATATCTTGATGCTGCTGCGCGATCTCCAGTTAAAATATTTCCCCAGTTTCCTTGGGTATCAATCAATAAATCTTTCTGACCAATTTGCACCATAGCATCTGCGATACTCGCATCACCATGAGGGTGGTACTGCATCGTGTGACCTACAATATTTGCTACTTTGTTATAACGACCATCATCTAAGTCTTTCATAGAGTGCATAATACGACGCTGCACAGGCTTAAAACCATCTTCTATTGCTGGTACTGCACGCTCTAAAATTACATAAGATGCGTAATCTAAAAACCAATCTTTAAACATCCCAGTCACCTTGGTAATAGTTTCTTGAGGTTCTAAATTTTGTTCGTTATCACTATTTTCTAATGGGTCGTTTTCTTCGCTCATATACTTAACATTCCTTTGCTTACAGGAATTTATTCTTATTCTATTCTTGTTTTATTCTATATATCGCTTGCTGCTTTCGTAAGATTAATAAACAATTAAATTTTTAATCTTAATCCTCAATAACATCCAATTCAACTTTCAAGTTATTAATAATAAACTCTTGACGTGTTGGTGTGTTTTTACCCATGTAAAAAGATAATAATTCTTCAATAGACATATCCTTATCTAACATTACAGGATCTAATCGTATATCTTCTCCTATAAAATGAACAAATTCATCGGGAGAAATTTCACCCAAACCTTTAAATCGAGTAATCTCTGGTTTTGGTTTTAATTTTTCAACGGCTTCTCTTCGTTCTTCCGGTGAATAACAATAAATCGTTTCCTTTTTATTTCTAACTCTAAATAACGGAGTTTGTAAAATATACAAATGCCCTTCTTTTATAACTTCTGGGAAGAATTGCAAGAAGAACGTGATCAACAATAATCTAATGTGCATACCATCAACATCAGCATCAGTAGCTATCACCACATTATTATATCTTAAATCTTCAAGAGATTCTTCTATGTTTAAAGCGGCTTGTAATAGATTGAATTCTTCATTCTCATAAACAATCTTTTTACTTAAACCATAAGAATTTAAAGGCTTCCCTTTTAGGCTAAAAACGGCTTGTGTATTAACATCACGTGATTTTGTTATACTACCAGAAGCGGAATCTCCTTCAGTAATAAACAAGGTTGTCTCTAGATTTCTTGCATTTTTAGTATCACCAAAGTGCACGCGACAATCGCGTAATTTTTTATTATGAAGACTTGATTTTTTAGCGCGGTCTTTTGCTAATTTTCTAATACCAGATAATTCTTTACGCTCACGTTCTGCTTGAAGAATTTTACGTTGAATCTTTTCTGCAGAATTGGGGTTTTTATGTAAAAAATTGTCCAAGTACTTCTTAACGAAATCATTGATATAGCTTCTAACAGTAGGCAGTTTTCCTCCCATATCTGTAGAACCAAGCTTGGTTTTGGTCTGGCTCTCAAAAATAGGTTCCATTACTTTTATGGCAATCGCAGTCACGACAGATTTCCTTATATCTGAAGCTTCATAAGTTTTACCATAAAACTCTCTAATCGTTTTAACTATAGATTCTCTGTAAGCTGTTAAATGTGTTCCACCTTGTGTCGTATTTTGTCCATTTACAAACGAATGGTATTCTTCACTATACTGTGTTTTACTATGCGTAATTGCTATTTCTATGTCATCACCTCTAAGATGAATTATAGGGTATAGCATATCAGATTCATTAATGTTTTCACTTAACAAATCTTTAAGTCCGTTTTCACTAAAATACTTTTCACCATTAAAAACAATTGTTAACCCTGGGTTTAGGTACACGTAGTTTTTAAGCATCTTAATAATATACTCATTTCTATACTTATAATTCTTAAAAATGATACTATCAGGAACAAATGAAACCTTTGTTCCTTTACGTCGAGATGTGTCATCTAATAAATCTTGATCTGTAAGATTTCCTTGTTCAAATTCAGCTGAAGCCGATTTACCATCTCTGGTAGATTCAACTCTAAAATAAGAGGATAAAGCGTTAACTGCTTTTGTACCTACTCCATTTAAACCTACAGATTTCTTAAAGGCTTTAGAATCGTACTTTCCACCAGTATTCATTTTAGACACTACATCTACAACTTTACCTAAAGGTATACCACGACCGTAATCTCTAACAATAACACGTTCGCCTTGCACTGAAATCTCAATAGTCTTGCCTGCTCCCATAACAAACTCATCGATAGAATTGTCTAGAACCTCTTTGAGTAAAATATAAATACCATCATCTGGCGAAGAACCATCGCCTAATTTACCGATATACATACCAGGGCGCATTCGGATATGTTCTTTCCAATCGAGTGAGCGAATATTATCTTCAGTATAATTAGACTGTTCTGCCATAGAAATTAGGACGTAATTTTAGATGAAGGGCTAATATAAGACTATACCATAAAACATGAAATACCGTTTGGGTAAAGTAATTAACAATAAAGAGCGAATGTTGTTGAGAACATTGTGTTTGAATCAAATACTAAATAATTCTTCTGCCTTTTGCTTTAAAACAATGTTTCTAGTAACCAAGAGATTTGTCATATAACGTTTTAAAAAAAGGACATCTGCTAATTTCCCTAAAAGACCTAATGGCGATTTGAACGTAAATCTATCGGTCATTATTGTATAATCAACATCAAATTTATTATCATAAGATGTCTCAAAAATATGCTCGTGCTTAAAGGATTTGAAAGCTCCTGAAACCAGTTCATCTACAAAATAAGTCGGCGATTTAAATTCAGTAATTTTTGAGGTTAAATTCTGTTTAACACCAAAGTGCGTCGCTTCCCAAGTCACCCATTCTCCAAGTTCTATTAAGCCAGAGATTTTACCTGCTATTGCTTTTTCTTTAGAATGTTCTAGTGATTCTTGATGAAAATCTATATTGCGCGATAAATCAAAACAGGTTTTTAAATCTGCCTTAATTAGTGTTTTGATTTCTAGTGTTGGCATAACCCTTATAATTTTACAGCTTAAAAACTTTTAAGCGTAAAGCCAAAAGTTAAAAACTTATCCTCTCTCTCTTGGTTTTCTATAACTATACTTTCAAACGTGTGACGGTAGTTCACTTTAAAGCTTAAAAAATTCCAAAGGGGTAAATCTATACCAATTTCTCCTTGCCAACGATAGTTATCACTTTGCTGCAAAGAAGGCTGAAAATAGGTTTCGTGTGTTAAGATAATTTTTTTCTTAAACAATTCATATCTTCCGTTTAACCAAATTGTACTACGAAAGGTATTGATAGATTGGTCACCATTATACTCAGCGTTATTAAAAACACCCCTAGCAAAATCAGTCTCTTCATATTCGAAAGTAAGTGAAGCTTTAAGCCAGTTATCTTTTTTATCTAATATTTGGTAGGTTGCACCAGCGCCGACTAAGTAACGCAAGTCTATTTCTCTACGGAAATTAGTACTTACAACGCCTAAAACTTGAGGGTAAAAACGTCGTTCTGGATTGAAATACAGAAAATTAAGACTCAAAAAATCGGCATCTGCTTTTTCTTTTCCAAACTCTTGGTAGACATAAGAGTTTGTGTTTTTAAATACCCATTTTTCCCAAGGCTTAATACTAAAGTCTGTACGTCCTCTTAAGATTAAGGTTTCTACATTGCCATCTTGCCAAAACCCTGTAATAGAGAGGCTCGCCTTAACTTTAAGTGAATCACTTTCGTTTATTTGAGCTGAAAGAAAAGTCGGGAAAATTAAAAAATATAATAACGCTTTTTTCATTTTTGTCTTATATAGCAGTTAGCTTTAGTCTAAAACAAAATTAATGACAAACTAAACGTTAAACAAGAAATGCATGACATCACCATCTTTAACAACGTAATTCTTTCCTTCTATACGCATTTTACCAGCTTCTTTTACTTTAGATTCACTTCCGTATTCTACGTAGTCATTATAAGCAATAACTTCTGCTCTAATGAAACCTTTTTCAAAATCGGTATGAATTACTCCTGCAGCTTGTGGTCCTGTTGCACCAACATTTACGGTCCAAGCTCTAACTTCTTTTACACCTGCTGTAAAATACGTTTGCTGATTTAACAACTTGTATGCTGAACGAATTAACTTTGCTGAACCCGGTTCTTCTAAACCTATATCTGCCAAAAACATTTGACGCTCTTCATAGTCGTCCAATTCGTTAATATCTGCTTCTGTACCAACTGCTAAAACTAAAACTTCTGCATTTTCGTCTTTTACAGCGTCTTTAACTTTATCTACGTAAGCATTTCCTGTTATTGCAGAACCTTCATCTACATTACACACATACATTACTGGTTTATCTGTAATAAATTGAGATGGCTTTACAAAATCCTCATAATCTTCTTCTGAAAACTCTAAAGCTCTTAATGAGATGCCAGCCTCTAGGCTTGCTTTAATTTTTAAAAGTACAGCTTCTTCTTTCTGTGCTTCTTTATTACCCGTTTTTGCAGCTCGTTTTACTTTATCCAACTTCTTATCTACTGTCTCCAAGTCTTTAAGCTGTAATTCCATGTCAATGGTTTCCTTATCTCTAATAGGATCTATTGAATTATCAACGTGAATTATATTTTCATCATCAAAACAACGTAACACATGTAAAATAGCATCGGTTTCTCTAATGTTAGCTAAGAACTGATTACCTAAGCCTTCGCCTTTACTTGCTCCTTTTACCAAACCTGCGATATCAACAATCTCTACTGTTGCTGGTAATACGCGTTCTGGATTAACTAATTCTTCTAGTTTCTGTAATCTTGGATCTGGCACATTAACCACACCAATATTAGGCTCAATCGTACAAAACGGAAAGTTAGCACTTTGCGCTTTAGCGTTAGATAAACAATTAAATAAAGTTGATTTTCCTACGTTTGGTAATCCTACAATTCCGGCTTTCATAACATATTATTTTTGCGACTGCAAATGTAGTTAATTCGTGGAATAGTTTTAATTAAAAGTTTTTGAAATGATTACAAAGCTAATTTAAGTTGTGCTTAATGTGTTTCTACAAACTGAGTAAGGGATTTGTATGCATTCTGTTTCGGTTTAAAAACTACTTTTGTAAGTACAGAACTACCTTTATTGTATGTCTTTAGCACTTATTATATTTTCAACTTATTAGCCTGCGCTATGCTTTGTTTCCAATTGCTTAAAAAAATAAAACCAATAATTTTAAATCAATTTTTACTGCATTAATAATAAGGTTAAAAATTATCTGAAAATCTTCTAAATTTTACTAAACTATAGGTGCCAGATCTAGTCAAGCCATATTCGTCATGCATATTTATTTTACCTCCATAACCTTCTCGTGAAGAATAAAATATTCTCCTCAGAACAATTTAAAAGGCATGTAATAAATACTAGTGTAAAAGACAACTAAAATATTTCATTTTTTTGTTTAAATTTTTATTTAGCTGAGTTCAATTCATAAGTGCAACACACTTAATATTTAGGACTTCAATAAGGTTATTATAATTAAACTTTCTAATTGGTCTGTAATTTGCTAATCCATTCCCTTATTACTATTTTGGTATTGTTTTCAAATTGAATGTTTACTTTTTGAAAACCAATAGCTTATTAATTCTATATAATTTTATTATTGCTCAGTTTTTAATGCTGCCTAACCTATGATATGAGTCCGTTTTAATAACTTACATCAAATACTAAGTAAAGTTAGCCGTTTTAGACAGCAATATCAATACGTAACTTCACGTATTTTAATGCATCTTATGCTTGTTTTACGTTTTTAAATGTTGGATGATTTTCTGCAATACTACCTAAACCTTTCTTGTTTACTTTAAAAGTAACATCCTTAGTTGTGGTAAATAACAGAACAGATAAAAAATGGGTTTTTAAATGTGATTTTAAAATAGGTAACGCTTCTTCTAAAGTCAACGCTTCTTCAACATCTTCGGTTTCTCTTAGTCTAAAGCTATATTTAAGCATCACCTTAAAACCATCATCAGTATTTATTGGTCTTATAAATATATTTTTTAATTCCGGTTTACCTATGGTTTTTGCCATAGTTAATTTCGCAAAAGTGCCTGCTGCAATACTTTCTTTTACGTGTTCCCAGAACTCCACAAAAACATCTTGGTATGTCATATACTTTAAATAAATACTATTAATAATAACCCGTTGTGCATTTTGAACTTAAAAGCATATTTAGAACGTCAGTTCGAGTGATTTTGAGGTATAAAAATCGTGTAGAGAACCAATTTAGAGTAACAAATTCTATTCTCGATACAAATTTTACTCATTATAATCGTAAAATTTACTCCAATTGACGAATTTTATTAAAATGCACAACGGGTTAATAATACTAAATTTTCAGTTAAGCACTTGACTAAAACTTTTATTTTATGTTTCACTTACTAATGAAACAAAAATGATAAGCCAAAGGCTTAGAGTAAAAAAAACCAGTAGTGGGAAAAACCAAACTGTTAAATATTTATAAGTTAGTCCTTTATCTTTTTAAGACGACAAAAACTAAGGTATTAATTACGAGCGTTACATAATAGCGTTAATTCTTAAAGCTAGTAACAGTTGTTATACCATCTCTAGTTTTGAGCGATAAGCAGGAAAAAAGTCTTTATTTTGAGAAGCAATTCCTATTTCACAACCAAGATGGTTCTCAGTTAATAATTTATAAGCATTTTCATCTACTACGTACTTCCATATTTTAAAGTCTTTAAAGTCTTTAGAAAAACCACTTTTAAATTTAAAAAGAGAATCTTCCTTGCTGCCTTTTCCACCTCCTAGATTTAAATATTTATAGCCTTCTTTAGTAGACTTAATTCGCATGTCATCAATAATGAGCTTAATTGGGTTTAGATCCATATAGTCTTCACTAAGGCCCGATAAATGATACTGAACAATATTACCTGTTTTTATAAAAATTGCTCCTGCAATAATTTCTTGTGATTCATTATGTATACATAGCGAAAATTCAGAATTAAAATCACTACTTGATAAAAGTTGAACAAAATATTCTTTATCAAAGAAATAGCTTGCATCTGCAATAACTCGTCTCATATTTTCAATATACAAGTTGATAAAAGAATCAAGGTGATCTTCTATTTTACCTTTTATTATTGTACAAAGTCTACGAGATTTATTTAAGTACGTTTTTAATCGTCTATTATATTGTGCTCGCTGATTTTCAATAGTATCACTCAAATCTTTATAGACCACTTTGCCCAAAGTAGTGATAGTTCCGAGTTCATCTAGAATAGTTTCCTGACAATCTAAGAATGGATGAAGTCTTGAAAACACAGTTACAATTTTATTCTCATTAAAGAAGGCATTAAGCTCGTTGTGAAAATTTTCTTTTTTGAAATTCTCGTCTATATTAAGAGCTAATAATCCAGCATATCCATATACAGATATGGCATCTTTATAGTTTGAGTTTTCAATATTTCTTAATAGTAACGGGAAAAGTAATGACGTAAAACCGTCTGTATATTTAATAAGTATAGGTAACTCATTATCTTTTTTCGATAAGTAATGGTAGTCGTAAGTGTGGTAAAAATCTAATTGTTTAACCAAGGATAATTGCTCAGACCACTGATATTTGTCTCTTATAATTTCAATCATTATATTTCATTTTTATTAGCCAATACTTTATTAGCCTTAACGTGATTATTAGTAGTAAAAAATTTAAAAAGTAGTATTCAACAAATAGTTTGAAGTTTATGTCCTAAACATAGCTCCTGTTGGTGTAAGTCCGAGATAAGCCATTCCCGCTTGATTCATCCAATGAGGTTGAATAATTCCATGTTGAAGAACAGCGAAAATATCTCTGTGCGCTCTTTCAATTCGAGATTTAGTATATAATGAAGCTGTGCCTGCCACTGAATAAATTTCAGATAACATAGATTTTGCAGATGTTGCTGCATTATAAGAAGCAGCCCATACATCAGCTAATTGCTCATCTGTATAGGTGTTACTTTCTAGAGATTCATTCCATATAGTTGAAACAGAATTATGCAATTGCGAACGCGTAGCATTCAATATAGTCTTACTTTTTGCTATTGCAGTTTGTATGGTTAGTCTGTCTCGTAAATCAGGATTTTTTCCTGGAGTAACTCTCTCAAGGCAAATTTCAACCAACGCGTCTGTAGCTGATTTTAGCAAACCTAAAGCCATTGCAGCATTACCAGCGGCATTAACACAGCCTATAGGTAAACGACTATAAGCATTATTGATGTGAACCGGACTAGTAAAATCTACGGTATATCCCTCCTTTACAAAAGCCTTCTTAATTTCTACATCGTGACTACCAGTCCCTTTGAGGCCTCCTACGCTCCACGTATCAATCACTTCTATATCTTTTTTTGGAATAAAAAACAATTTCAACTTAGCACCAGGACCTAGTTTTTTAGGTAAATCATCAGAGGTTACAAGGCATCTTAATGCAAACCAATCGGCCAACTCACATCCAGATACAAGAGACCACCGACCAGACACCATGTATCCACCAGTAACAATCTCAGCAACTCCTTCTGGGCGGGCTGAGTTTGCATAAGAATGAGATGGGTTATTAAATATTTCATTCATGCTCGTTTCATCTAGAAACCGGCCAAAAGTGCATGCTAAGTGATTGTTCCAAACAATCCAAGCGACAGAAGCTTCTGCACTACTCAGTAATTCATAGACTTTTAGTGTCTCTACTGGATTGTCTTCCCATCCTCCGAGATAACTTGGCAGACCCATTCTAAATAATTCAAAATCTTTTAGCTTTTCTACAATAGCAGGAGCAAGACTTCGTGTGTTTTCAGTTTCCTCACGGTGAGCCAATGCAAGATTGTAAATCTCAATCGCAGCATCCGTCGGAAGCATTTTTAAATTTTTTAATGCAGATGTATTATTCATAATTATAACTTGTTAGGAAGGGTATGAATATTATTAATAGTTAAAAGGGAGGATAATTACTTTAAAATTAAATCAATTCTAAGCCTTATAAAATGAGATAAATTGCATATAAATGTGATTATTGTTACATTTATACTAGATGTAAATCATTTAATTTATATGTCACTAGAAATCAATAGTTTACGTTTTTATAGCGACAAAATACTATCCTCACTAGCAAAAGAAGAGAGGTTGTATTTTTTAAAACATGCAAAAAGGCTCTTTTTCAAGAAAGGAAAGCTCATTTTCTATGAAAAAGGAATTCCGACAGGTCTCTTCTTAATAAAGAAAGGAAAAGCAAAAATTTATAAGACAGGAGTATATGGTAAGGACCAGATTTTCTATATATATATAAAAGGAGATTTATTTGGTTATCACGCCTTACTTGCTAATGAGCACTATGAAGACTCTTGCGAAGCTTTAGAGGACTGCGAAGTGCTTTTTATTAACAAAACAGACATTGACCATTTGTTAGAAACGATAGAAAACCTAAAATTACTTTTCATCCAAAATATAAGTCATGAATTTGGTGTACTAGTAAATACGATCACAATTTTAGCTCAAAAGCCTTTAAGGGCAAGATTAGCGCTGTATCTTATAATACTAAATGAAAGATACTATGACGAAGGGACTCAAAAATCAGAAATCATATTACCTAGAGAAGATTTAGCAAATATTATAGGTACAGCAAGGGAAAGTCTCGGAAGATTACTTAAAGAGTTTAAAGAAGAAAAACTGATAACAATTAATAAACGAAGTATCGAAATATCGAACCTCAAAAAAATAATAATTTTAGCAAATACTTAAAGAAAGACAATAGACTATAAAATATAGAAATTAAAGACTTTCTAAAAGTTAGTCATTTTTTATAAAGTAGTAAAAACACAAACCAATCTGTTATATAATAAACCACCCTATTCAAAATCAACCGCTATGAAAAAATCAATCCTCCTATTACTCGCATTAAGTTTAGCTTTCGCTTGCTCAAAAGAACAATCTGAAACTACCTCTGGAGACTTTAGTGTTTCTGGCAAATTTCTAACACCCAATGGTGAAGATGCTGTGTCTAAAGCAACAGTAAAACTTATTAAAGATGAACTTGTAATTAAAGAAACCGTTACAGATAGTGAAGGTAAATTTTTAATTAGTGATTTAGATGCAGGAGATTACCAAGTCCTAATTTCTAAAGGCTTGTTCTCCGCTTCACAATTTATTACACTAGAGGATTTAAATGGCATTTTAGACTTCGATTTAGAAAATATTTCTATTACAGATTTACCAAATATAGCAGTAGTTACTGGTAGTTACGATAATATAGAAACAGTACTTTATGATATTGGTTTAGTAAATCCCCTTACTCAAGAACCTCTTTTCGATATTATTGATGGTGAGAGTTTTGGTAGGTCTAGTGAAAACAACCACAACCATAGTGAAGTAGGAAACAGAACATTTAATCCACAACTAGAACCTAATACAGATCTTAGTTTTGCAGATTTAATTGCATCACCAGATTTGTTAGCAACTTACGATATTATCTTTTTAAACTGTGGTCTAGACGAAAGTCAGACAGAATTCAGCAGCAACTTAACTAATTATGTGGCTAACGGTGGACTTTTATATTCTACAGATTATGCTTTTGTCTATTTAGATGACATTACTAATAATGGTGAAGATTATTTAGACTTCTACGAACCAAACCGATCAGGAACTTCACTATCTACAGAGGCTACGATAGTTAATGACGATTTATTGGCTTGGTTAGATTTAAATTTTGGAATTGTGATTGAAGATAATACCGTAACCATAGATCAGTTTCTTCCCCAATGGCAAGTAGTTGATAGCTATAATGAAGACACTGTAATTCCTTGGTTAAATGGTTCTATAGAATACAATACTATAACGGAAGACAAGTCGTTAGCTTACACGTTCTTGCATGGAGATGGAGGTGTTTTGTACGCGTCATTCCATACTAAAAACAATCCTGAGCAGTCTGAAGCCGTTGCTAGATCTATACAATATTTAGTATTTGAGTTATCAGATTTATAATATGAGAAAATCTTATAAAAAAACCCGAAGTGTAATGCTTCGGGTTTTTTATTTTGTTTCAAAGTTTAGTTCTTAATCTTCAGGGTGCATAAATTTCTGCTTACCTGATAAAACCTCTTCTGTTTCCACAAGGTTATCATCTGGTACACAACAATCTACTGGACATACAGCAGCACATTGTGGCTCTTCATGAAAGCCAATACATTCCGTACACTTGTCTGGTGATATATAATATAATTCGTCACTAATGGGCTCTTGCGTTTCATCTGCATCTACTTCTTTACCATTTGGAAGCACAATTTTTCCTTTTAAGCTTGTACCATCTGCATAACGCCAATCGTCAGCACCTTCATAAATAGCAGTATTTGGACATTCTGGCTCACAAGCTCCACAATTAATACATTCGTCTGTGATTATAATTGCCATAGTAATTTTTTGTTTTTATTCCTTAAATTTGCAATTACAAAAATAAAGCCAAAATGGCGCATTACCAAACACTAGATGGATTTACAACAAAGAATTAACGCATTCGTAAAATTAGGAGCATTCTTAAGTCAATTTACAACAAATGGTACTACTAAAAATGCCCACATAGAAGCTAATGATTTGTTTTTTGATGGATTTAAACATCAAATAAAATTAGCCAAAGAGCATAATGGTTGGTTTACAGAAAAGAATATTACATTCAGTTTAGAATCCTGGTCTAATGCATTGACTAATAGAAATATTGACAAATGGATAAACAACTATAACTTTATTGCTATTAAACCTAATACTGTTGCTATAATAATGGCAGGTAATATTCCATTAGTTGGGTTTCATGATTTTTTATCTGTGCTTATTTCTGGACATGATGTTTTGGTTAAACAATCCTCAAACGATAAGCATCTTCTCCCATTTTTAGCTAAATATTTAGAAATAGTTGAACCACAATTTAAAGGAAAAATTAAATTCACCGAACAAAAACTAGAAAAATTTGATGCGGTAATCGCAACAGGAAGTAATAATACCGCACGTTATTTTGAATACTACTTTAAAGATAAACCTTCAATTATTAGAAAAAACAGAAACTCAGTTGCAGTATTAACTGGCAACGAATCCGCTGAGCAACTCGAAGCATTATCAGAAGACATCTTTAGATATTATGGGTTAGGCTGTAGAAATGTTTCAAAATTCTTTATACCAAAAGATTATAATTTTGATGCCTTTTTTAATGCGATTTACAAATGGCATCCTATTATAAACGAGTCTAAATACGCTAATAATTACGACTATAATAAGGCTGTATACTTAATGAGTGAATTTGAGATGCTTGAGAATGGCTTCTTAATGATTAAAGAAGATGAAAGCTTCTCCTCTCCTATTGCAACGCTATTTTACGAATACTATAATACAATTGAAGATTTGCAACAGCAACTAAAAGAAAATAAAGATAATATTCAGTGTATTGTCGCTGATGGATTCTCTGAAGACGAAATTAACTTCGGTGAAACGCAAAAACCACAGCTTTGGGATTATGCAGATAACGTAGATACTGTTGACTTTTTGTTAAAAACATAGGGTAAAAATTATCAAATTAGTAACAAATAATAGCCAATTAATTAGCACCTTTGTGTTAGTTAAAATCAAACAAACATTATGAAAAAACATAATTTTAGTGCAGGACCATGCATATTACCAAAATCAGTAATGGAACAAGCTGCAGCAGCGGTTTTAGATTTTGATGACGGCCTATCATTACTAGAAGTTTCGCATCGTAGCAAACCTTTTGTTGATGTTATGGAAAACGCTAGATCTTTAGCTTTAGAACTCTTAGGTTTAGAAGGAAAAGGCTACAAAGCGTTATTCTTACAAGGTGGTGCAAGTATGCAATTCTTAATGGTAGCTTTAAATTTATTAGAAAAGAGAGCTGGATATTTAAATACCGGAACTTGGTCTGACAAAGCGATTAAAGAAGCTAAAATTTATGACGATGTTTACGAAGTAGGCTCTTCAAAAAGTGCAAACTTTAATTATATACCAAAAGGTTACGAAATTCCTGAAGATTATGATTATTTTCATTGTACATCTAATAATACCATTTTTGGTACACAAATGAAAAGTTTCCCTAAATCACCAATACCTATGGTATGTGATATGAGTAGTGATATATTTTCGCGTCAATTAGATTTTTCAAAATTCGATTTAATATATGCAGGTGCTCAGAAAAATATGGGTCCTGCTGGTACAACACTTGTCGTTGTTAGAGAAGATATCTTAGGTAAAGTATCGCGTAAAATTCCATCAATAATGGATTATAAAGTACATATTAGCAAAGGGAGTATGTTTAATACACCCCCTGTTTTTCCTGTTTACGTTACTATGTTGACTTTACAGTGGCTAAAAGATCTAGGAGGCATTAAAGCAATTGAAAAAGAAAACAAAAAGAAAGCAAATTTTATATATTCTGAAATTGATTTAAACCCACTATTTAAAGGTTACTCAGCAAAAGAAGATCGCTCTAACATGAATGCAACATTTACATTAGAGAACGAGAATCTCAAAGAAACCTTTGAAGCCATGGTGAAAGAAGCAGGTATCAACGGTCTTAATGGACATAGAAGTGTTGGTGGTTACAGAGCATCAATGTACAATGCCTTATCATTAGATAGCGTAAAGGTTTTAGTTGAAGTGATGAGCGAATTAGAAAGTAAAGCTTAAAAATATTTTATAGTAGGCAGTTGCAGTTTGCAGTACTTACTGAGGTAATAAATAATTATAATTAATAAGATTTCCGTTTTACGGAAATGAAAAAACGAGTTTTTTCAATGAAAGTATTAGCAAACGATGGAGTTTCTCAAAGTGGAATCAAGGCATTAGAAGCCGCTGGATATGAAGTTTTAACAACTACAGTAGCACAAGAGCAATTAGAAAAGTATATCAACGAAAATGATATTTCTGTTTTATTAGTAAGAAGTGCTACAACCGTAAGAAAAAATATAATAGACAACTGCCATAGCCTAAAAATAATTGGTCGTGGTGGTGTTGGTATGGATAATATCGATGTAGACTATGCACGTTCTAAAGGCTTAAGTGTTATTAACACACCTGCAGCGTCGTCGCATTCTGTTGCAGAATTGGTTTTTGGTCATTTTTATGGTTTAGCCCGTTACTTACATAACTCAAATAGGGATATGCCTTTAGAGGGTGATACCAAGTTTAAGAACCTAAAGAAAGCCTATGCCAAAGGCACAGAATTAAAAGGAAAAACATTAGGTGTTCTTGGTTTTGGACGTATAGGACAAGCCACAGCTAAAGTTGCCATTGGTGTAGGAATGAAAGTTGTTGCGTTTGATCCTTTTATGGAAAAAGCAAATCTTCAATTAGATTTCTTCGATGGACAAAAAGTAAACTTTGAAATTAAAACTATTTCTAAAGAAGAGGTTCTAAAACAAGCTGATTTCTTAACGCTTCACGTGCCAGCACAAAAAGGGTATGTTATTGGTGAAAAAGAATTTAACCAAATGAAAGATGGCGTTATATTAGCTAATGCAGCGCGTGGTGGTGTTGTTGATGAAATAGCTTTGATTAAAGCTATTGAAAACGGTAAAGTATCTAGAGCTGCTTTAGATGTTTTTGAAAAAGAACCACAACCAGAGATGCAGTTATTAATGAATCCTGCGTTATCATTAACTCCACATACAGGTGCTGCAACAAATGAAGCACAAGATAGAATTGGTACCGAATTAGCAGAACAAATCATAAATATTTTGGGATAAACGTCTCAAAATGTGACCAAAGCATAAAAAATGAGTCCTATAATTGCATAGGACTTTTTTTGTGCCTAAAAAAATTGAATTTTATTAACCTTAATCATATAACAACATGTCAGGAATTTTAGATTTATTAAACAGTGATTTAGGAAAAACCATTATTAGTGGTGTTTCTGATTCTACAGGAACAGATCAAAACAAAACAAGTAGTGTTTTAACTATGGCTTTACCAGTACTTATGAAAGCTATGGAACGTAACGCTTCTTCACCAGAAGGTGCTCAAGGCTTAATGGGAGCATTAAGTAGTAAGCATGATGGTAGCATATTAGATAACCTTAGTGGTTTATTTAGTGGTGGAGTTGATGATAATGTAAAAGCTGATGGTTCTAAAATTTTAGGTCATATATTAGGTGTAAAACAACAAGGTGTAGAACAATTTATTGGACAAAAATCTGGTTTAGATACTAGTTCAGTTGCAAATATTCTTAAAGTAGCTGCACCTTTATTAATGGGTGTTTTAGGTAAACAAGCTAACCAAAACAACGTGAGTTCTCAACGTGATATTAGCGGACTTTTAGGTGGTTCACTTGGAGGTAGTGAAACCAAAAACGAGCAAAGCTTTTTAGAAAAAATATTAGATGCAGATGGTGACGGAAGCGTTATCGACGATGTTGCAGGTATGGTATTAGGCGAAAGCAACAAAAAAGACGCTTTAGGCGGTCTTCTTGGTGGCTTATTCGGTAAATAAAATATATATTAAGTATATAAATAGAAAAAGCAGCTCAACCGAGCTACTTTTTCTATTTATTGATTATTTGCAAACTCCAAAGCACGTTGTTCATTATAGTAAATATTCCCTTTAGTAATAAACCCTACATGTCCACCATATTCTGGTATTTCTAAAAACAAATTCGAATTTTGCTTTGCTTCTTTAACAGGATAACATTCTGCTGATAAAAAAGAGTCATTAAGCGCATTAATAACTAAAGAGGGTACTTTAATATTTGGTAGAAATTGTAAACAACTTGCTTTTTCGTAATAATCGAAAGCATCTTTAAAACCATGAGCTTTGGATGTATAAACATGATCAAAGTCTATTAAAGTTTTAATTGAGTTATAATCTGTAAGGTCAATTTTATTAGGGAATTGAATCAATTTAGGTTTTAGTTTTTGTTTTAAATGGTCTAAAAATCGAATTGAATAATGTCTGTTTTTAAAACTTAATAATTCATCACAAGAACCTCTTAAATCGCATGGTGTTGAAACAGCAATAACCGCTTTTACTTCTTGTGGTAAATTTCGTTCCTCACCAACATACTTTAGAGCCATATTAGCACCTAAACTTATGCCTTTTATATAAATAGCGTCGTATTGGTTTTTAGTCAACACATGCTTTACAACTGCATCTAAATCTTCCGTTGCACCAGAATGGTAACTACGATACAGCAAATTAGGTTCGCCACTGCAGCCTCTAAAATTGACTCCAATAGCATCTATACCATTATCATTAAAGTGTTTTGCAGTACCGGTTAAGTAAGGTCGCTGTGCATGTCCTTCTAAACCATGAAGCAAAATAATAACCTTATTACTTTTTTTTGATGCATAACTCCAGTCTAAATCGATAAAGTCAGAATCTGGTAATGCTATGCGTTCTCTAGTTTGCACTACTCCATTAACCTTTCTGGCCATACCAGAAAAGACTGTAGACACAAAACTTGTTTTTGCCCAAAATGGTGGATTGTAGGTAGATTGTAGTATTGGCATTATTAAAAATTCAAATCAAAATATAAAGTTCAACGTCAGTTCGAGTGAAATTGCTTTTTTGCAATTTTGTATCGAGAACTTTCTAATTTGATTATTAAAAATAAAAAGCTTCTCGATACAATTTCTCATACTTCAAAGTCACTCGAAGTGACAAAATTATTTAAGTACATTAAACTCAATAGAAGAATCATTAAAGACCTTATGTGTCTGAGCCTTAAAATCTTCTTCTTTAGCTTTAAAAATATTATCTACATACGTTTGTGGATTCGCATCTATATAAGGAAAAAATGTGCTCTGTATTTGTACCTGAATTTTATGTCCTTTCTTAAACGTATGGAATACATCTTGCAACTTTAAGTTAACAGCTGTTTTCTGGTTTGGAACAAATGGTTCAGGCTTACTCATACTATTTCTAAAGCGCCCTCTTAATACTTCGCTTCGCACCATCATATGATAATTACTTAATTTTAAATGATCTTGAACATCATCTGTATTTTTAGTATCCGCAGGATAAACATCAATCACTTTTACAATCCAATCAGCTGCAGTACCTGTGGTAGAAACATTTAGTTTTGCCAAAATATCTCCAGCAAGCGTTACATCACCATCTAAAACTTCGGTTTCAAAGGTTAACACATCTGGTCGTCTAGATGCAAAACGCTGATCGTCTGTCATAAATTTTCGTGGTGTAAACCCCACTTTAATATCTTCTGTGTATGGCACTGGTTTTTTAGGATCACTTACAAAATCTGAAGTCGCGTACATTTTATTTGGCAACGTCGTTAGACTTTGATAAGGTTGCATAAAATAGCTTTCTTTAGTTGTGTTTTTTGGTGGCCAAGTTTCAAACGATTCCCATGCTTTAGTACCAGTATTAAACATCTGTGCTTCGGCTAAACCAGTTTCTCCGTTAGCTTCACCTTTTAAGAAATGATTAAAGAATTTAGTTTCAATATTTTTCTGAAAATTATCAGACATATCATCTCCAAAGTGAATGTTACCTACAACTTGTCGGTCACTAGATCTTGCCCAATCACCATGACTCCAAGGTCCGAAAACCACAGTATTATAATTATCGCTATTTGCTTCAATACTCTTGTACGTATTAAAAGGGCCATATAAATCTTCGGCATCAAAAAAGCCACCAACAACCATCGTTGCTGGTTTAATATCTTTTAAATGTTGAATAATACCTCTACTCTGCCAAAACTCATCATAATTAACATGTGTTTTTATTTGCTCCATAAACACATTGTCTTCACCAAAAAAACGATTTAGTTTACTTAATGGCATATTATCTAAGAAAAACTGATGTTGATCTTCTGTACCAATATCTGGAAACGTATACCAAGCTTGTTTTGTTGGTTTATCTTTCATATAACCAAAAACAGAAGTTGCTCTCCAGTAACTTAATAAAAAAGCACCATTATGAATAAAATCATCAAAAAAGAAATCACCAATACAAGCTTGTGGTGATACTGCTTTTAATGCAGGGTGTGAATCTAATAACGAATAGGTAGCATAAAATCCTGGATATGAAATTCCGTATGTACCAACATTTCCGTTATTATACTCTACATTATTAACTAACCATTCAATAGTGTCATAAGTATCGCTTGCTTCGTCAAATTGTGTTCCTGTTTTATTAGGAATATAAGCACGCATATTATCGTAAACTCCTTCACTATTCCAGCGTCCTCTAACATCTTGGTATACCATAATATTACCTTCTTGCATGAGGTATTTATTTGGTCCTATTTTAGTTTTAAATTGATTTTCCCCATAGGGTTTACAACTATAAGGTGTTCGCATCATTAGCATTGGGTAGGTCTTAGATGTGTCTTTGGGCGTATAAATGGTAGTATGTAATTTAATACCATCACGCATTTCTATCATCACCTCTTTTTTGGTGTAATTATCTTTTGAATTGTAAACCACTTCAACTTGTTCCATTGTTGTGGCTTTTGCAAGTAGTTCATCTGATGGTTTACAGCCTAAAAATGTTAAGAACGCAATTAGAATAAGTGAAATACGTTGAAATACTATCATATAAATTTAATTTTTAAAGGCTTAAAGGTAGTACATTTGAATATTATAATTACAAGCTTTTAGTAACCTTATCTAGAGATGAAATAACCATAAAAAATGGCTCTGTTTAATGGTATGAGTTTAAGATACTTCTAATGGTGTAAATTCAAATGTACTTCCATTAAACAAGCCTTTATCACTCAGTTTTAAAGCCGGAATTACCAATAATGCCATAAACGATAAACTCATATATGGTGCATGAAGCTTACTTCCTAATTGTTTTGCCATGCTATCTAATTCTGAATACTGTTTACCAATAGTTTCAGCATTTTGATCACTCATAATTCCTGCCACAGGAAGTGCAACTACTTTTTCTTCAGAATTAGACACTGCGCAAATACCACCTTCATTAGCTATTAGAAGATTAACTGCTTTACAAATGGCTTCATCAGAAACACCAATAGCAATAATATTATGCGAATCGTGGCCAACTGAACTTGCAATTGCACCTTCTTTAAGTCCGAAGTTTTTGATAAATGCAATGGCTGGTTTATCATTCTGATATCGATTAACTACTACTATTTTTAGAACATCAGTTTCTGTATTTGAAACTAAATTACCATTATTAATCGTAGCGTTTACAATAATTTCTTTAGTTACTAATTCACCGTCTAAGCATTCAATTACTCTAATTTGTTTTGCATTAGATTCTAACCCAAAATCAGAAACTTTTTTCTTATCTGTATTGAAGTTGTTTAGATTTTTAAATTCGATATGTGCAATTTTTGAAATACCTTTATCATAAACTAGCACACCATTTATAATAGTTTGAAGCGTTTTAAAATCTTTTAAATCTTCAACTATAATGCAATCAGCAGCATCACCAACGTTTAATAAGCCAACATCTAAATTATAATGGCTCACTGGGTTTACACACGCTGTTTGAAGGACTTTAAATACATCATTATCTTTTGCCACAGCTCTTGCACATAATTGATTAATGTGACCAAGCAATAAATCATCAGGATGTTTATCGTCGCTACAAAACATCATATTATCATAATGCTCATCTAATAAATCAATTAAAGCTTCAAAATTTTTAGCGGCACTACCCTCTCTTATAATAACTTTCATGCCTTTTTGAAGCTTTTCTAAAGCTTCATCATAAGTAAAACATTCGTGGTCTGTCGAGATTCCGGCTGAGATATATTTAGTTAAATCGTCTCCTCGTAATCCTGGTGCATGTCCATCGATAGGCTTTTTATACTGTTTTGCCCAGTATAGCTTTTTAAGAACTTCATCATCATCGTAAATAACTCCAGGATAATTCATCATTTCGGCTAAATACTTAATATCAGGATTTGCCATTAAATCTTTAATAGCATCTGAATCTATGACTGAACCAGCAGATTCGAAACTTGTGGCTGGCACACAAGATGGTGCACCAAAATTAAATTTAAAAGGTGTTTGTTTTCCGTTTTTAATCATAAACTCTACACCTGCTACTCCGAGAACGTTAGCGATTTCGTGAGGATCAGATACTGTTGAAACAGTTCCATGTTTTACAGCAATTTTAGCAAACTCAGAAGGCACCAACATTGAACTTTCAATATGAATATGTGCATCTACAAAACCAGGCAAGATGTAATAGTTTTCTTCGCAATGTTTCTCTTCAATAGTTTTAATTTTACCGTTTTCAATGGTAACTTTACCTTTGAAGATTCTTCTATTTGAGATATCTACTATGTTTCCTTTTAAAATCAATTCAATTCTATTTTTAAAATACTTTTAGTTGTTTCTGTTACTCTAAAACGGTTGTCTGCACGTTTTCCAACTACCCAAACTACTTTATCGTTTGAGATCAGCAGCCACGTTTTCTCCTTTTCTATTAAAGACAGCTTTTCATCTTTAAGATATTTACTGATTTTCTTTTTCCCTTTCATTCCAATTGGATGAAAGTAATCTCCTTCTTTCCAAAGTCTTAATTCTAGTGGAAAAGTGAGTTTGTTTTTATCAATATAAATTTTATTTTTTGATCCACTATCAATTAAAATAACATCTTCAAAGGAAAACTCACCTAAATCAGTGTCTTTTGCACCACTTTGTACTTCGACGTCACTCAGTGTAATAGCATCTTGAATTCCTTCTTTAATTTCAGTCAATATTAAATGCTCGCGATGTTTTATTAGACGATGAGAATTTGATAACACTTGCTTACCAGACTGCGCATCAAGTAAGTTCACAATATCATTCCACTGTGTGAAGCCATAAGTCTTAAACATTTCAAATAAATAAGCTTTTGGATTATTCAACTTGCTAAAATCTGAAATTTTAAAAGTGATTCCGTTTTCATCAATATTTGTAATTGCGCGTTTTAAAACGGCGTCAAGGCTTTCTTCTACAATATCTGCTGTATCATTTAGGTTTTCTAATGTATTCTGTAAACTATCTAATAGTTGAGGATTAATTTCTTTAAGAATTGGAACTACCTCATGACGCAATTTATTTCTTAAATACTTTCGTGAGGAATTACTACTATCCTCTCTCCAATTTATAGCATGCGCTCTTGCGTAAGCTTCAATAGTCTCTCTAGAGAAAGGTAACATCGGTCTCACAATATTATCATTCACTACAGGAATTCCTGTTAAACCATTTAAACCTGTACCTCTTGTAAAATTAATTAAAAAGGTTTCGAGATTATCATCTGCGTGATGTGCTGTGAGGATATAATCGAATTGTAATTGTGTTGCTAATTCATTGAACCAATCGTAACGCAATTCTCGTGCAGCCATTTGTATAGAGCGTTTGTTTTGGTCTGCGTAAGCTTGTGTGTCAAAATTTTGGATAAACACTTCAACCTCTAATTGATCAGCCAATTCTAAAACAAAATCTTCGTCTGTATTACTTTCTTCAGCTCTTAGGTTAAAGTTACAATGGGCCAAAGCAAAATTTAAGCTTAAACTCTTACATAAATGAGCCAAAACAACACTATCTAATCCACCAGAAATAGCGATTATTAGCCGTTTTTTTAATAAGAACTCTAAGGTAGTATCAATATGTTTTTTAAAGGCTTTAAGCATTAGGTAAAGATACAACAATGACGAAAGCTCACAATTTTGATCCTAACAAAATGATAATAGTCATAAAAAATCATTATATTAATAAATAGCTTTAAACGAATATTTTAAAACATAGTTTTATGAGCACTTTTAAAGAATTATCGTCAAAATCTGCACAAACTGCTTTCGATAAAAAGGTACTTACTGTAGTACAACATTTATATCCTTATGTAAAACATAGAATATATATTGCTGAGTCCACAGGTATTTTACCTAAAAACATGTACTCTTCTACTGGCATGATTGATGAAAGTATTATCGAATTATATAGTCATGGTTTTAATATTGAAGCTGAAATAATAGCTGTTAAATTAGAACTTTTTAAAATCGTGGATAATTATATGAACGCGCTCTTTAAAAAAGAAGCTTACCATAAAAAGACAATTAGTACGGATACAATTTTAAAGGACGAACTTTCAAAGTTAAGTGAAGATTACACCATTGATGCCGACTTAGATTTAATATTAAATACAGAGTTAAGTGATATTTCATACAAGCAAGATCATAATACCCATTTATATTTATATGCCGACAAAGAAACCTCTATTTTAAAAGCTTTTGAATTGGAAGACTTATCTGTAACGCAGTCACCAAAAGTGTTTGGTCGTTTTTACAATTGGCTACCGATTAATGTTTCAAACATTGTAGATTTATACATTTTTGGAAATCTAAATTTTGAAGATATTTCTAAAATAAAAAATATTGAAACCAAACGTGTTCAACTCATTTTTGACAAAGTAAAGAAGAGTTTTAGACGAAATCTAGAATAGTTAATTTTCTAAAACCTCGCGCATAGCTTTGGCTTTTATAAGGCATTCTTCATATTCTTTTTTTGGATCACTTTTTGAAGTAATTGCACTACCAACAGAATACGAAATATATTGCTTGGTTTCGTTATAGAGAATACTCCTTATAATAACGTTAAAATCAAAGTCTCCATTAGGTTTAAAGTAACCTACTGAACCAGAATATAAGCCACGTTTGGTTTCTTCTAAATCTTCAATAATTTTCATGGCTGATATTTTTGGTGCTCCAGTCATGCTTCCCATAGGGAACGTTGTTTTTAAAATATCAACTGGGTTTGTATCTGCATTTACTTTGGATGTAATTGTAGAGATCATCTGATGCACCTGTAAAAATGAATAGACTTTACACAGCTCCTCTACTTTTACGCTACCCTTTTCTGCTGTGTGAGATAAATCATTTCGCACTAAATCGACTATCATTATGTTTTCACTCCGCTCCTTTTCGTCTTTAAATAAATTTTCTACAAGTTTTAAATCCTCAATTTTATCAATAGAACGTTTAGCTGTTCCTTTTATAGGCTGTGAAATTATGGCATTACCTTCTTTTTTTATGTAGCGCTCTGGAGTTGCAGACAGTAAGTATTTGTCTTCAACTTTCATAAAAGTTGCAAAAGGTGGTTTAGAAATTACATTCAGTCTTTTAAAAGTTTCTAAAGGATTAATCGTGCTATTTTCTGCATAAAATTCCTGACAAAAATTAGCTTCATAAATATCACCTCTTTGGATATGCGCTAACATAGTATTCGCTTTATTAAAATACTCGTCTTTATGAATTCGGAGTTTTATTTTAATTGGGTTCTGAGTCTTCTCAATTTGGAAAGACGTATTGGTCGATTCTATGTTTTTTAAATCAATTTCAATCTCGTCATCTACCATTTTTAAATATTGAATTTCAACTTGATTACCTTTAAATAAAAAGAGCTTTTTTGGTTGAAAAAAATATAAATCAGGAAAATCTAAACCATCAAAATTCTCAGATTTCAAGCTTTCGGTGGTGTTTTTTAAATCGTAAGTAAGATAACCAAAAATCCAATCGTTTATTGATGATTGATATTCTTGTAAGCGTTCAAAAGCATCAAAATAAGTTGTTTTAATTACAGTGAATGCATCTACTGCTAACACGGCATCATAGTTACTATACTTATCATTATGTTGGTTTGAATCTAACCAAACGACATCATCAAATTGTTGACTCCAAAGCAGCAACTGTTCTTTAAAATTATCTGAATTTTTAGGAAAATGAATTTTGGTAGTTCTCAATAGAAAAATGAATATGTGTAAAAATAATGAGAATACTTTTTAATAACATCAAATTTGTATATTTCTGAAAACAAAATAATGTACGTTTTACAAAACGATTTACTTCAAGTTAAAATAAAATCAATAGGAGCAGAACTTTCATCAGTAACCTCTAAAAAAAACACTATTGAGTTTATGTGGCAAGCAGATTCTAATATTTGGGGAAGCCATGCTCCTAACCTTTTTCCTATTATAGGGTCTCTAAAAGACGATTCTTATATTTATAACAATAATACGTACCCAATGACTAAACACGGGTTTGTTAGAAAAAATGAAGACTTTATTGTTAAAAATTCATGTGAAACAAATATTACGTTTCAATTAAATTCTAATGATGTGTTGTATAAAATGTATCCCTTTTTATTTGAATTTGAAATCTCTTACACATTAATAAATAATACTTTAACTATAAATCATAAGGTTAAAAATACAGATACAAAAACGTTGTATTTTTCAGTTGGTGGACATCCCGCCTTTAATTGTCCTTTATATAAAGATGAGAAATACACAGATTATAGCCTAGAGTTTGAAAATTCTGAAACTAGCGAATCTTATTTATTGAATATGGAAACTGGTCTAGTATCAAATAAAACTAAGACTGTGTTTATTAATGAGAACGAGATAAAACTTCATGGAGATTTATTTAATGAAGATGCACTTATTTTTAAGGATTTAAAATCACGTAAAGTCATTTTAAAACATAAAAGTAAAGGTCCTATTATATCTGTGAATTTTAAGGACTTTCCTTTTTTAGGAATTTGGGCAAAACAAAACGCTCCTTATATTTGTATTGAGCCTTGGTTAGGTATTGCCGATTCAGAAACCACAGATAAAAAAATCGAAAACAAAGAAGGTATTGTAGCACTTAATGTTAACGAAATTTTTAATGCTAGTTATAGCATAGAAATAGACAAAAGGCATTTAGTGTAAGTAGATTATAAATAGTAGCTTTGCAGCAAAATTATACACCGTGACTTTTAACGACTTAAACTTAAATACACCTTTATATAACGCTATAGACGATTTGGGTTTTATAACTCCAACTCCTATACAAGCAGAGTCATTTAGTGTTGTTGCATCTGGTAAAGATGTTGTTGGTATTGCTCAAACTGGTACAGGTAAGACTTTTGCATATATGTTACCTATACTACGTAATCTTAGCTACTCTCAACAAGAAAACCCTAGGGTTTTAATCTTAGTACCAACACGAGAACTTGTAGTCCAAGTAGTTAGCGAAATCGAAAAACTTTCTAAATATATTAATAATCGTGTTTTAGGCGTTTACGGTGGCACTAATATTAATACACAAAAACAGGCTGTTGCCCAAGGGCAAGATATCATTGTGGCTACACCAGGTCGTTTGTATGATTTAGCAGTGAGTCGCGTTTTACAACTAAAATCTATTCAGAAATTAGTAATCGATGAAGTTGATGTAATGCTAGATTTAGGTTTTAGACATCAGTTATTAAATATTTTTGATATTCTCCCAGAACGTCGACAGAATATTATGTTTTCTGCAACGATGACAAAAGATGTAGATGATTTAATTACAGACTTTTTTATTAATCCTGAAAAAATAGCTATTGCTGTTTCTGGTACTCCACTAGAAAACATTAAGCAAGAGCGTTATAATGTTCCTAATTTTTACACAAAAGTTAATTTGCTTGAATACTTACTTCAAGATAAAGAAGACTTTTCGAAAGTATTGATTTTTGTAGCATACAAAAGAATGGCAGATCGCTTATTTGATAAGTTAGAAGAATTATTTCCTAACCAATCTTGTGTTATTCATTCTAATAAAACTCAAAATTATAGGCTTAGAAGTATTGAGCAGTTTAGAGAAGGTGAAAATCGACTACTTATTGCTACAGACGTTATGGCTCGTGGTTTGGATATTGAAGGTATTTCTCATGTTATTAATTTTGACACACCTGATTATCCTGAAAACTATATGCACAGAATTGGTCGAACTGGTCGTGCGGAAAAAGAAGGACATACTTTATTATTTAGTACTGAAAAGGAACAACAAGGACGAGAAAGTCTTGAAGAACTTATGCAAATGCGTATTGATACTTTAGATATTCCTGATGCTGTTGAGATTTCTGCAGAACTTATTGATGAAGAGCGTGATGAAATTAAAGAACGTTACAATCCCATTAAACGACGTGATGAAGATGCGCCTGGACCAGCTTTTCACGAAAAATCTGAAAAGAATCAGAAAGAAAACTTAGGTGGTTCTTATAAATTTAAAATTGCAGCAAAATATAAAAAGCCACAAACTAGAGGAGATAAGAACTATAATAGACGTAATAAGAAGTAGTGAGAATTTATTCTAAAACAAAAATTACACCATTAAAAGTGGCATAGTATTTTAATTTTTTAGTTTCCGCATCAAATAATGCTACTAAATCATAGCCTAGATCTTTATATTGTTTTCTTACAACAACAGGGAAGTCATCAAAAATAGGTTCGATAATTTCGTTTGTAAAAGAAAAGAATAATCCGTATTTATTGTTTTTCTTTATTACAAAAGCAGCAAAATAAGATACTTTATAGATTTCATCATATTCAGCTGGTAGTATATATTTCCCTTGTTTATTATCTATTAAGCCTACTTTGCCAGACTTAAAACCAAGACTGTAGTCTTTTTTACCATACCAATTATCTTCAAAATACAAGAAATCCGTATCCAAGAAATTTTTATGGTTTTTTATAATACTTACTTCAGTTAATGTTTTAGATATAGAATCACTTTCGGGACTTTTTATTTTGCGTTTAGATTTGTCTAAATCTTCTGGCACTTCTAAATCATCATAATAGTAATCTCTTTTTTTAGGCTTTTGACTTATAGATTTTTTAATGTCTGATAAAATTTCAAATGCCCCATCGATAAGTTTAATTTCCATTCTACCATATACATCAGCTTTTGTATAGGTCAGTTTTAGGGATTCTAAAGCCCAAAACATTTGATCGTCATTTAAAAAATCAAAGTCATCAACGTTATCTAATAAAGTTTTGGTAAAGTGTTGTTCTTTAGTGTCATATATTTTAAGACTAAATTTATCATTGAAATCTTTAAAAAGGACAATTAAATCTGTTGTTGGTTTGATTTTACTTGCATCTTCATAGATTGAAACAAGAGCATTATAATTTGGGGTTAGTAATTTACCGTCTTTAGTATATAAATGTGATTTTTCGTTATAAAATAAATTATGTGATTTCCCTGTTTTAGTTGAAGTTGTATCTATAGCTACTATAAGATTATCATAAATACTATAATCAAAATAGGGCTGATCTTCAATTATTACCTTCTCATTATTTAAAAGAGTCGTTACAAACAAATTATCCTTTTTATTTTTAAAACCTACGAAATATTTTGGTCTAATGCCAAAATCTATTTTATCATAAATTGGTTTTACTTTAAGATTTTTGTTTAAAGTTGATAATCCAAATTTGTTTTGTTCTCTAATCGGTACTAATACTTCTTGTGCTTTTACACGAGGTATAAAAATTATTATTACTAAGGCATAAAGCAGATTTTTTTTCATTGATTTCGTTTCAAATTGTTAGAACAAGCATTGCATCGGTTAGGGTGTGAACAGCTTTGGTTGTCAATTTGTTTTATTAGTTCGTTTACAAAAAATCAATCACTCATTAAGACACACTACGTTGAAAGAAGTCACAATATGATGCTGTTTTTATTTAAAAAAAATAAGCAATTTATTATTACACCATTAAAAT
>NZ_DEXW01000077.1:132313-132639 GCF_002364335.1 Winogradskyella sp. UBA3174
GATATTTGAATTTCCCATATTAAAAATACTAAGGAAATAATTAGCAATAGTAAACCTATACCAAAGGCCCAAACTGCAACAACTGCAAAGCCTATATAAATTAAAAACATAGTAAGTACGCAAAACAACAAACTACTAATTCCAGAAATTTGCATATAGCGCGTTAACTTAACTCTTAATTTTAAGTTGTCTATTTGTCTAAGGATCGATTTGTCTTGCTTCTTAATAAATTGGTCCTTTAGGTTACGAATTATTGCTGCATAAGCCAAAAAGCGATTGGTATAAGCCAGCATTATTAAAGATATTGCTGAGAATAAAAGTGCAGG
>NZ_DEXW01000077.1:132879-133926 GCF_002364335.1 Winogradskyella sp. UBA3174
GTATCTAATTTTTCTTTGTGATATTTACTTTTACTTATCTCATAGGCCTTCTCAACATATTCAATTGCCTTCTCAATATTTTTCTTAGCGATGTAATAATCTGCCATAGCATCATAAACATCTGCGCTTTCTGGATAGTATTTAACTGCCATATCAAAAAACAAAAAGGCTTTTTCTGGCTGTTCCATCTGCAAATTCATATACCCATAACCATTAAATAATTCGGCAATCATAGGCGGTGTTTTAGTTCCAAAATGCTTCGTATAAATAACCTCTTGATTATTTAATAAAACGCGTATCTCGTCTATCGTAGTTTCTGGGCTATTATATTTCGGTGGAGACTTAAATTGATACCATTTAAATAAAGAGACTAACCCATCTCTCATCGCTGGTAACGGTACTGTACCATGTAAATCTTCAGGGTAAACTTTCCAAACAAATCTAAGTCCGTTTAGTTTTGCTGTTGCTGTTGCTGTATCACAAAAATCAACAATAGAACGCGGAAATAAAGTGAATTCTGAATCATTTTGCCTTAAATTATCCATAGTGACTGTCTCATCTGACATATGCAATTGCTCTGCTGCCAGAGCGACAAATAGACCTTTATTGGCAAAAGATTGACTTTCTAATTCCGATTTAGCGTTCTTTAATAGCTTTTGATGATCCCAATCTAAGCTTGGGTCTATCGCAATATAGTTATCGAAAAGATGAGAGTGATTCGAGAAAACATTTATTGTAAATAAACCCGCATAAGAATGCCCTATTAAAGTTCTAAACTTTGTAGCTGGATAGTTCTTTTCGATATTTGGAATTAATTCATTCTCTATAAAACTAGTAAACTTTTCTGCTCCACCCGTTTCATAATTAAAAGCGCCTCCTCTGCGATTCTTAACTACAGACGTCGTCAAATCCCGTGTTCTATTTGTCCTATTAGAAATACCAACTAAAATCATATGTGGCAAATAATGACCCCAATAATTGTCATAGACCGTTTCTAAATTTCGCTTTAAAGAAAAACCGTCTAATAGATAAATTACAGGATACTTA
>NZ_DEXW01000087.1:0-3453 GCF_002364335.1 Winogradskyella sp. UBA3174
ATAATGCTAATATAAAAAAAACGAAATGAATAAAGTTAAATTATTGAATAGGGAATCTTCATTGGAATTTCTACCTAACCTATCTGCCAAATTAGGTCCGAAAATATATATAAAAAGAGATGATCAAGGTGGTCGTGGAGGCGGTGGAAATAAATTGAGAAAATACGAAAGAATTATAGCTGATGCTCTTGATAAAAAAGCAGATACTCTAATAATTGCAGGACATTATCAATCTAATGCAGCACGAGAACTTGTAGGAGCTGCTTGTCAGCTTAGAATAAAATCAATTGTCGTTTGTAAATCAATGATACCAGAACAAAATCCGACTTTTAATGAAAACGGAAATGCTCTTTTGATGAAGTTAATGAACGCTAATATAGTTGCTATTGATAAAGAAGATGACTTTCAAATAGAAATGGAACGAGTTGCAAAAGATGTTGTCAAAAATGGACATCAACCTTATCTAATTCCTTTTGGAGGTTCTAATTTATTAGGATCTTTAGGTTACTTAGATTGTGCTAATGAAATTATTGAACAATTTAAGAATGAAGAAGGTAAATCACCAAACTATGTAATTACCCCAACTGGTAGCGGGGGAACAATGGCAGGACTTGTCGCAGGATTTGCAATCGCAGAAAAATCAACAAAAGTCATTGGGTTTAGTGTACTTCATAAAGACCAAACAATAGAAAATATTGTAACTCGTCTAACAGATGAAATAGTAAATAAAATTAAACCAAATTCTAACTTGAAAATTAATTTTGAGTTAGACACAAACTTTGTTGGAGATGAATATGGAATTCCAACCGAAGGTGGTAAAAAAGCAATTGGTATGTTAGCTGAATTAGAAGGAATTTTCTTGTGCCCTGTTTACACCAGTAAAGCAATGGCTGGATTAATAGATTATATAGAAAAAAATAAAATACAAAAAGAGGATACCGTAGTTTTTATCCATACTGGTGGAATGCCTTTAGTACACGCATATTATAATCAGTAAAAAAGAACTACACACAAAAACGTGTATAAGTAATAAGGGTTAAGTGCTTAACCAAAAGTTCGTGCTTATTTACTAAGTCCGCCAAATTTGTAATTTGACGGTTAAATAAAAAAAGGTAACAGTAAAATTGCAAATTTGGCTAAGTGCTAAACTGAAAATTATTGTATGTTTATTCCCTTACTACTCATACACAATACGTTGTGTGTAATTTGAACAAACAGAAATGAAAATAACAGCATTAACATCTTTTTGTGTCGATTTCTTTCCTGAATTGGATAAAATTCACGTCGGAGGAAATTCATTGAACTTTGCTACTCAATGCAAACTTTTAGGATATGAAAACACCTCGGTAATTGGGGCAATTGGAAAAGATAGATTTGGAAAACTAATAGAAAACCAATTAGATAAATTAAATATAAATCGTTCTAGGTTATACCAGATTAACGAACCGACTGCATCAAATAAAATTTTTATTAATGAAAAAGGAGACAGATATTTTAAAGACGATAGCTGGAATGGAGGCGCATTTGATAAGTTTAGATTATCAGAAAGTGATTGGAATTCATTAGCTGACAGTAAAATTGTTGCAATGCCAGCTGGTGCCTCAAACTTGAAAGAACTTTTAAAGAGACGTAATGGAAGTCAATTAATAGTCATTGACTTTTTAGACTACTTGGGAATTGACTTTATCAAAGAACATATAGACAATATCGATATTGTTTTTCTGAGTGGTAAAGAAGAAATGCTAGATGAACTGCAAGAACTTTCTTCCCAAAAGAGAAAACTAATAGTGTCGACTTTAGGAGCAAAAGGTAGTGTAGCCCTTTTTAAAAATAAAAGATATTACCAAAAAGCGATTGAAGTTGATAAAATTATTGACACAACAGGTTGTGGAGACGCTTTTCAAGCAGCTTTTAGTATTGAATGGCTGAAAACTAAAGACATAGAAAAATCATTAAAAGAAGGTTCAATTGCTGCTAGTAAAGTTTTGAATTTTGTAGGTGGAGTTGAACAAGAATAGAAAACTACACACAACACCGTGTATAAAACATAGCTAGTAAAAGGCTTTTCTAGAGGTTTGTCTTTATTTACTAAGACCGCCAAATTTTTAAATTTGGCTTTTAAGAATGATAAGGTAAAAACAAAATATAAAAATTCGGCTCTGTGTTAAACCGAAAAATAGCGTTTATTTATACGCTACGTTTCATACACAAGACCGTTGTAGCCAATTAAAACCAACTTCGAAAAGTTAAACACTGGTGTAACAAAAAAACTAATTCAACTACTTATAAAGTATGATGAACATTAACAAGGCTTCCGAGTTATTAAACAATTTACTATCCCAAACGGATAAAAAATCTGAAAGAAAAATTTATAGCTGTTTTATACGAACATTATCTTCATTGAAAGACAAAGACTTAACTGAAAGTCAAACTCAATTAATACAAGAAAAACTTTCGTCATTGAATTTAAACACTACAACGGAAAACAGAAAAAAATACTACAAGCAGGAACTTTCTAAATTTAAAGCATTTTTGAAAGATAAATTTTCTTTCACATCTGAAAAGTATTATACGGAAATGGGTATGATTTACGGAATGAGTATTGGAATGAGTATTGGACTGTCTGTTGGAGTAGCTATTAACCCAACTTTAGGAATAAGTATTGGATTATCTATTGGAACTGGTGTTGGAATGGTACTTGGAATGGCCTATGGAGCAAAAAAAGACGCTGAAGCTAAAAGACAAGGGTTAGTTATTTAAAAGAATAACCGGAATAAAAAAACTGGCTACAACAACGTGTATAATTAATTGCTTGTTCTGTGTGTATTCGGAAAATCCTGCGGATTTCCTCTGGTTCGTTTTCTTTTACTAAATTAGTTGCTGAAGCACGCAACTAGTCTTATACAACAATGTTGTACACAATTAAAACCCAGATACCATAGACAAAATTATGAAACTAGAAATACCTACTTGTAGAATTTTAGATGACATATTATTTCTACTATTATCATACGAAAATCCATCGTTCAATAAAATCTTTGATGAAATCAATCCTAGAATTATTGATATGGATTTTGTATCAAAAGCATTACCTAATCACAATTGGAATGTTGGACAAAAAGAATTAATTAAAGAAAAATTACTTCAAGACCTTAATAAAAACTTGAAAATAAATCAAAAAGGTCAAGAGTTTATTCAAAATGGAGGTTATTATTTTGCACGAATAAAAGAAAGTCAAAAAATTGAATTACAAACTCAATCGGACTTGTTGAACAAAAAGTATAACAAAAAATTGACGATTTTCGGACTAGTAATTTTTGTCATACAAATCACTAGTATATATTGTTTGAAATACATTTTATAAATAACTGTGTACAACACGGTGTATAATTAATTGCTTGTTCACTGCCGACTTACGAACATTCCTGCGGAATATTCTATCTGTGATTTATT
>NZ_DEXW01000087.1:3552-3819 GCF_002364335.1 Winogradskyella sp. UBA3174
GTGATTTATTTACTAAATTAGGTGCTTAACCACGCAACTAGCCATACACATCACGTTGCCATTAATTATGAAAAAAATGAAGTACATAACCTTAACACTAGTAATTTTTCTTCTAATTAGTTGCAAAAATGAAAAGTCTGAAGATAAAAATTTAACTTCTGATAAATTTTATATGCCAGCAGAATATGAAAAACAAGATGCAGTCTGGTTAGGTTGGTCTGATTATCCACCATATCAAAAACCATTTTTAGATATTACTAAAGCCTT
>NZ_DEXW01000087.1:4122-4299 GCF_002364335.1 Winogradskyella sp. UBA3174
TGGATGCGAGACCACGGAGCAACTTATGTTATCAACGGAAAAGGAGAAAAGAAGGTAGTAGATTTTGGTTGGACACTTTACGGTAACAAGGAGTGGTTAGAAAACTATTATAAAGGAAATAAAGATAGTGTTGATATTTATTATAAACAAGCCCTGGGAAAAACTGGAATGGTTGAT
>NZ_DEXW01000082.1 GCF_002364335.1 Winogradskyella sp. UBA3174
TTAGAGCTAAATCTAATAAGGTTAACTTTCTGGTTTCTAAAGATGAAGGACAATTTATTAGAGATTTTCGTTGGGAAGGGATTCGGAATAAGTTTCAAAAATAAAAATACCAAAACCAATAACTAACCAATGTTCTTAAAGACTGATTATAAGATTCCTGCTTTCGCAGGAATTTAGAAGCTCCAACTTTTATAACTACTAGACGCTTCTAATTTATTTTCAATATTATCCTGTAGTTCTGGAAAAAAATTAATCCCTGTTAAATCTTCGACCTCATCTACTGAGACTACAAATTCATATAATGGTAAATCTGAATCTTTATGATCCATCAAAAAAGCTAAGACTTTAATATTTCCCTTTGTGTTGTCTAAAATAACTTTATAAAATTGATTTGGCACAGCAACATCCTCATCACCAATCGTTTTTAGTGCCTTTTTAAGAACACCTCCTGTCACTACAAAAACTCCATCATTTTTTTTGGCCCAATACCGTACTTTATGTTCTAAGCGGCTCCATACACCTGCATTAAATTGATGTTCTTGTGGGCTAATATTACTAGTTAAAAATGTTTCATTATATGCATCTTTAGTAAAGCGTCTGTCACCAGCAGGACATAAATGCCCTCTGTCGTAGCCAGATTTTTTATAATTACGCCAATGAGCAGCTTTTGTTTTCACAGCTTTATCAATTTCAAAATAAGGGCGTTTATGATTTCTAGAACTTAAATGTGATGCTTTTAGCTCGTAAGCCACCCATTCTGCTTGCTCATATGGCTCACTGTAAGAAAGTGAGTAGTTTTGGTGGTGAACTATCTGATTTGTTGTGCTTGTCGGTAAAAAGTATTCGTTGGTGTTTTCTTTAGGTGTTTTTCCACCTTCTATAAGAATAGTTTTTTCTTCGCTATTTAAAAAATGGTCATAACTATAAATACTAACCAGTATGAGAATTGCAATGACTGAGTAAATTTGTTTTTTCTTCAAGATAATTAATCTATTATAAAACCAAGTGGCTTACCAGTAGATCCATTAGGAAAACTAATACCTAACAACGCAGATATCGTTGGTGCAATATCTGGTATTACCGTTTTATTATAAGTCTCGCCATGTTTAATACCTTTTCCAAAAAATAATAATGGCACATGTGTGTCATAATTGAGACCACTACCGTGAGTAGATCCTGTTTTGCTATATCCTATAAAAGCTATATCGTCAACTAAAATAACATCACCAGATCGCTTTTGATTAAAACCATTTTGTAATAAAGCTTCAATTCCTGTTGTGAAATTTGTGGTATTCATTGTAGTTGCTGAGTATACTTTAGAAACATTATCGTAATTGATTTGTTCATTAACGATGGCGTTCTGCACATCTGTAAGATTTAAACCTAATACTTCTACTTTTTTGCGATCTAAAAAAATTTGATTGTTACTTATATTTTCTATAATATCTTTTGTTCCAAATTTCTTACTTAAAAATTCCTGAAATTTTAATTTACGAGCCGCATTATTTGTGTATCCTGCAGGGATTTTAACAGATTTTAAATAAGAAGGTACATTAACTGCTCCATGGTCCGCTGTTAAAAACACGGTATACTCACCTTTACCAACCGTCGTGTCTAAATACAAAAAGAAGCGTTCTAAATCCTTATCTAAACGAATATAAGTATCTTCTATTTCCTTAGAATTTACACCAAAATTATGACCAACATAATCTGTGCTACTAAAACTAACCGTTAGGAGGTCTGTTGTAGAATCACTCCCCAAATCTTCACCTTTTATAGCAGCCATTGCGAAATCTGTAGTTAAGCTGTTGCCATAAGGTGTTGCTTTTAAAATATCAAAACCACGATTAGCTTTACTTAATGCTTTTAAATCGTATGGAAATGTGGCTTTTTCTTGTCCTCTAAACCCACCTTCAAACATATTATCATCAGCACCACTTTCAGTATACGTTGAAATATCATAAACTGTATTCCAAACTTTCAAATAAGACTCTACAGTTTTAGATGTGTTAAAATTGGCTACCCATTTAGGTAAAGTATCCATATAAAAAGAACTAGTTATCCAAACACCTTCATCGCTACCATGAAACCAATAAGCGGCATTAGCTGTATGACCAGCTGGCAAAATGGCGCCTCTATCTTTTAACGAAATCCCAATAGTTTTACCACGCATCTGCGTAAACAATCTATTCTCATCACCAAATGTTGTAGTTTGCATACGGTGTGGTGACATTTTACCTGCTTTATCTTTTGTTCCAACAGGCTCCACATTATCATCACCTGCACAATAGACCATCTCTTTTACTTCTTTGTCATACCAGTTGTTACCAATAATTCCATTATACTTTGGTGTTGTTCCTGTGAATACCGAGGCATGACCTGGACCTGTATATGTTGGCACAAAATTAAAGTGATTATTTTTACAATTAAAGCCCTCTCTCATCATACGTTTAAAACCTCCTTCACCGAATTTAGATTCAAAACGTGTTAAATAATCATAGCGCATCTGATCGACTACTATTCCTACCACTAATTTTGGTTTTGAACTTGTTTCAATATTAGTAATCGCAGTATTCGGAGCCGTAGTTTTGTTCTGTGAAACACAGGATAAAAACACTAGTGAAAACGTAATTAGTGAGAAGATTTTTTTCATGATTAGATAAGTCTTTCTATTCGGATTCAAAAATACGGTTTTTAGAATATCTTAATTTAATTTTACCATTTTTTACTAATCATTTTTATACTTTAGCATACATGAATTACCTACATAATATAGGCGCTTATTTTATAATGATTAAGGATACCTTTCGTAAACCGACTAAATGGTCTGTTATGAAACCTCTAATCTTAAAAGATATTGACGATCTCATTATTGGATCATTAGGCATTGTGGCATTTATAGCATTTTTTGTTGGAGGTGTTGTCGCTATTCAGACATCACTTAATATAGATAGCCCTTTGATTCCCAAATATCTGGTGGGTTTTGCTACGCGACAATCTATTATTTTAGAATTTGCACCAACTTTTATTTCTATTATTATGGCTGGTAAAGTAGGTTCTTTTATAACCTCTAGCATAGGAACTATGCGTGTTACAGAACAGATTGATGCACTAGAAGTTATGGGGATTAATGCTATTAATTATTTAGTGTTTCCAAAATTTGTTGCCTTAACACTTTATCCTTTTGTAATATCAATAGCTATGTTTCTTGGAGTTCTTGGTGGAATGGCAGCTTGTGTTTACGGAGGCTATGGTACTTTAGAAGATTATATTGAAGGCATTCAAACTGATTTTATACCCTTTCATATAGTTTATGCATTTATTAAGACTTTGGTCTTTGCTTTTATATTGGCAACAGTCCCTTCATTTTATGGTTATTTTATGAAAGGTGGAGCACTAGAAGTAGGCAAAGCAAGTACAACTTCTTTTGTTTGGACAAGTGTTATAATTATATTATTAAACTTTTTACTAACTAGTTTATTATTAGGCTAATAATCTCATTAAAATGATAGAAGTTAAAGACTTACATAAATCATTTGGTGATGCTCATATTTTAAAGGGCATTACAACTTCTTTTGAAAAAGGAAAAACTAATTTAATAATTGGACAAAGTGGTTCTGGTAAAACCGTATTTTTAAAATGCCTATTAGGTCTGTTTGATTATGAAAGTGGGTCAATTTCTTATGAGGGAAAACTTTTTAAGACCTTAAGTAACGACCAAAGGCGAGAATTACGTGCAGAAATAGGTATGGTGTTTCAAGGTAGTGCACTGTTTGACTCAATGACTATTGCTGAAAATGTTATGTTTCCATTACGAATGTTCACCAAACAAAGTAAAAGTGAAATGGAAGACCGTGTTAATGTGGTTTTAAATCGTGTTAATTTAGAAAATGCACATCATAAAATGCCAAGTGAAGCTTCTGGTGGTATGCAAAAACGTGTTGCTATTGCTAGAGCCATTGTAAATAATCCTAAATATTTATTTTGTGATGAACCTAACTCAGGTTTAGATCCGAAAACAGCCATTGTAATTGATAATCTTATACAAGAGATTACTGATGAGTTTAATATTACTACCGTAATTAACTCTCATGATATGAATTCCGTAATGGAAATCGGTGAAAAAATAGTGTTCTTAAAAGATGGTTTAAAAGCTTGGGAAGGCTCAAAAGAAACCATATTTAAAACAGATAACGAAGTTGTAACCGACTTTGTTTATTCTTCTGAACTATTTAAAAAAGTACGTAAAATGTATATTGAAGAAAATCTGTAATTAGTTTCTTCTAATAAAAACTGTATCTACTTTTAACTCTTCTTTTAGCCATTTTTGAAGGGCTCTTTCTCTAACAAGAACAACGCTATCTTTTACTGAAACTTTCCATCTTACATTAGCTACCGTAACTGTATCTATATTGATAAAATCTTTTGACTCTAGCATTTTAGCATATCCAAAAAATTCTAAATCACCGAATCTGATTTTAGCGTCTCGAGACAATGAACTAAAAGAAACTGCATTTTTTTCAGTATTTTTTGATTCTACAAGTTTATTAAGATTTGTGATATTAATTTC
>NZ_DEXW01000011.1:0-18535 GCF_002364335.1 Winogradskyella sp. UBA3174
ATATAATAAAGCAAGAACACAACCTAGTGTGTCTCAAAATAAAAGAAAGTCTTCGTCGGTGACGACAAAGGCAAGGTCAAGTAGAAGTAATAACAGTTCTACAAGATCTAACTCTAGAAGATCTAGAGGATAAATGATTTTTTTGGTTGGTTAGATAAGTCCCGTATGCAGTATGCCTCAAAGCACCTTACGGGACTTTCTTTGTTTACTAAAGTCTTAGATATTTTTTAATCTGAATAGATAAATCTTCTGAAATGTTCATCTTAAAAATTAATAAAAAATAAAGCAGTCCAATTAAAATAGATTTCATAGCAATATTTATAATAGGATGAAACGGAAAGTCCCAAAAATAAAATACCCCAGAGATTACAATAAGTAATATAATAGTTTTTAAAGATGAACTATTAAATGGTTGCATCTTAAATTTAGACTTCACAAATCCTAGCTTAATACTATTATATATAGCAACTGCCAAAAATGTTGCAAATGCAGACCCTTCTATGCCATAAATAGGAATAAAAACAACATTAAGCACAATGGCCATTATAGCTAGTAGAACACCAAATATTAGTACCATTATGTAATAATCACTATTAAATAGTATCGCGTTATTATTACCCAAACTATTATCAAATAGTTTTGCTAAACTTATTATGAAGACTACAAAAATTCCGCCTGTATATTCATCTGGTAAAATTTCATAAAGCTGATTAATATTTAAAATAATCAAAAGAAAAATAAAACCACTTATAACTAATAGATTCAGTGAGCTACGTTTATATAAATCTTCTAAAGACGCTATATCATTTTCATTTAAGTATTGTGCTGTTAATGGCATCATAATTTGATGCATTGCACGTTGAGGAACTGCAATAACTGTAGCTATAAAGATGGCCACGCTATAATAAGCGACTTGTTCAATTTTAAGAACTCTGCCTATCATAAATTTATCGATATCTAGAATAAGCATTGAAACTGAACCTGCGATAATAATCAAACCAGCATACCTTAAAATTGAACTTGAATTATCTAATTTTTGAAACTTAAACTTCGGAAATCTTATAGAAAACGCATAACACATCATCAATAACATTCTCAAAGCATAAGTAAGGACTAAACCTATAATAAAACTTTCAACCGACAGCCAATCCATAAAAACACAAAGCAATAAAACTAAAATACATACACGATGAAAAATCTCTTTCATCATATTGCCAAAAACGGTTTGCATTTGTACTTTAGACCAAGCAAAGAAAATTTCGAAATAAGCCATAGCAATAGCTAAGAAGAAAATATGCCATATATAATGTTCCACTATTGGGTTTTCTTTAGCTAAAAAAGCACCAATGGTATCATAAGCAAAGTAACCTATAATTGATGCAGGTATTACAAAAACCAAAGGCAAAAACAACATCAAAGTCAAAAAGCCATTAATGCTATTTTTAGACTTAAATGAAGAGTAAAATTTTACAATTGTATTATGTACACCAAATGCCATAAAAGGCATCATAATATTAGCTGCTGATAATAGAAATGCAACTAGTCCGTAATACTGATCCGTTAAAAAATTAGTGTATAGAAAAAGCGTATTAATAGCACCAATACCAAAACCCAAATAAGTGCTTATTGTGTTTTTAAATGATTGGTTTAATACGATTCCCATAGTTTGACAAATTACAACTATAAAATATTAAATTACAATAAGTTATTTACTGCACTTTATTAAATCACTCAGCTTTTCAGTCAATGCTTTTCTACTATATGGTTGTAAACCAACAGCATTTACTTTTAGAGTATTATTTTGAAATGCTTTAAAACAATCTAAAACTTTAGATTTAAGTAATTCTTTTTGAGTGTAACTAAAATAAAAACCTGTGTTTGTTGATTTTATAATCTGTTCTATATCAGAATCTTTTGGGCCAATTGCAATTATGGGAGTTTCAGAAATTAAATATTCAAAAATCTTACCTGGTATAATGGCTTTGGTGTCTTCTGAATTGATTTCTATTAACAGTAATAATTGTGATTTCATTTGAAACTTAATCGCTTCATCATGATTTACATAACCGACAACATTGATGTGTTCTTTAAAACCATATTTATAAATAGACTCTAAAACATCGTCGCTTAACACACCAACCAAATTTAATTGAAAAGCTTTTGAGAAGTCTTCATTTTCATTAACTAAATCTGAAAGCACCTCCCATAAGATTTGTGGATTACGATTAGACAATAATGAACCTATATGAGATAAGGTAAATAACTCATCCTTCTCTTCTATGCTTACTGAATGTGAATCATAACCATTGGTAATTACAGAAATAGGCTGCTTCGTTTTTGTTTGAAACTCGTTTTTGGTATGATTACTTGTGACTATAATTTCGTCAGCTGTATTCAAAACTTTAATCTCTAACTCGCTGTGTTTAGCTTCAGAAGATTTAGTTAATTTTAAAGTTTTATGATACCCAATAGTAGTCCAAGGATCTCTAAAATCTGCAAACCATTTTATACCTAACTTTTCTTTTAAACCTAAGCCAATAAGATGTAAACTATGTGGTGGGCCAGTTGTAATTATAGTTTCAATTTTATGTTCTTTTATATAACTAGAAAGATATGCGACAGAAGGGTTTATCCAATTTTTTCTTGCATCAGGAATAAAATAATTACCTCTTACGTAAAGCATTACTTTTTCTATAAAAGATTGTTTTTTAGTTTTCGGAATCACTCCTGAACTTATAGTCTTAGACTTACCTTTTGAGAACAGACTAGCCAAGCCATAAGGCTCGTTTATAGGCTGTTTTAAAATTGTAATATTATTAGGGATTTCACTAACCAAACTATGATCTACAATAGGATAATTTGGATTTTCTGGACAATAAATAATTGGTTCAATCCCAAACTCATGTAAGTATTTCACAAATTTCAACCAACGTTGCACACCAGGTCCTCCTGCAGGTGGCCAGTAATATAAGATTATGAGTACTTTTTTAGAATTCATAATAACGTTTAAGCTTCCGCTTTTCGTTGTTTAACCTCATAGAATATACCCAAAAACAGCAATATCCCAAAAATAGCTGAACTTGCTAACGAAATTGTACTTCCTGTTTTAATAACTTTTGGTTCAAACTTAAACTCTATGACATGTTTCCCTTTTGAAATTTCTAAACCACGTAACGCATAGTTGACACGTTGGTGAGGTACCAATTTATCATTGATATAAGTATCCCAACCATGTTCATAATAGATTTCTGAAAAGACTGCAAACCCATCATTAGTATTATTAGATTGGTATTTAAGGTAATTAGGTTGAAATTCTTTCAGCGCTATTGAAGCTGTAGAATCTACTTGAAATTTTATCACTTCTGGTTTACTGCTAAAATCAGTCATTGTTGTTACAGCAGTAACTTTAGTATTTAAACTATCTAAAACTTTTATTTCGGCATCAGCAGATGTTAGCTGCTTTAATTCTCTAACAAACCAAGCATTACCATTGGCCTCTGTATTAGTGTAAGGAAATATTTTACCTTGCTCTTCTATTATAATGTATTTGGTATTTAGCATGTTGAGCACATTCATATTATTCCTATAAATATGAAACTCTAATAAATCATCGTAACGTCCTAGCTTAGCTGCATGATAACCGAATAATGAATTGTGAAAATAAGCTGCTCTACCAGGTTTACTTTGGCCTTCGGAAGACATGTCTAAAACTCTAAAATGCCCTTTATCTTTTTGTATTTCTTTATCTGCACTATTTGGTTGATAAGGTTTATCTACTCTTAATGCAGAGATAAAATTATCGTTATTAACATACTGTCTATCTACACTTACTAAATCAAACAAAATTAAAACAGCAAAAGCCACAACGACTAAAGTTTCAGAAAGCTTCTTTTTCAAAAATAAAAATATAATGCTAGCAGATAATAAAACCAAAATTAATGTTCTTAAGGTATCTGTTGTAAATAAGCCTTTTCGGTCTTCAATTATAGCATCCATGAAGGGCTTACCATAAGCCTCAATATAACGGTCGTCTCTAAGACCTTCAAAATCAAATAAAGTAGATTTAAACAATAAAAACACCAAACATAAACCGGCTGTAATTATTACTGAATATTTTAATGCTTTTAACTTTTCTTCATCTTTTTGAAAATCATTAAATAAACGCACTAGAGCAAAAATGCCTAATACAGGGATACACAACTCTAGTAAGACTTGTATAGAACTCACAGCTCTAAACTTGTTGTAAAGCGGTACATAATCAATAAAGAAGTCTGTTAAGAAGTTTAGATTTTTACCATAAGACAGTAATAATGATAAAATTATACCTGCCACAAGCCACCATTTCAACCTGCCTTTAACTAAAAATAAACCAAGTACAAATAGAAAGATGATTACAGCGCCAACATAAGCAGGTGCTTCTACAATGGGTTGTTTCCCCCAATACATAGGCGCATTTCTAGAACCATCTAATGCATCAATTGGTGATACACCCAAATTAATGTAAGCTTTATATGTTTCAGATTGTTTACCTACATCTTCTGAGTTACCACCACCCATAAATTTTGGGATAAATAAATTAAAGGCTTCTGTACGTCCGTAACTATACTCCGTGATATAATCTTTACTCAATCCTGTAGATGCTTCTTTTGGTGAGCCATCCGGGTTTATACTCAACTCACCTTTTCCACGTGTACTTTCTTTTACATATTCTTGCGTAGCCATAATATTAGTCGCATTAAGGCCAACCGCTAAAATGGCAGCAATAGAGAGTAATCCAACTGATTTAAAGAAATGTGGAAGTTGTTGTTTTTTGTAAGCATCTACTAAGTAGGCTAATCCAAGTACTATAACTAGTAGTAATAAATAATAGGTCATTTGATAGTGATTAGCAACAATCTCTAATCCTAAAGCTACTATAGTTAATAAAAAACCTAATATATACTTTTTTCGAAACGTAAGTATAATACCAGATAAAACCAATGGCATATAAGCTATAGCATGGGCTTTCGCATTATGCCCTACACCAAGTATTATTATGAGATAAGTGGAAAACCCAAATGTAAGCGCACCAAGTGCTGCTAATTTAAAATCTACCTTAAGCGATAGTAAGAGAATATAAAAACCAATAAAATAGAGTAATAAATAATCTGCTGGTCGTGGTAAGATGCGTATAGCTAAATCGAGTTTTTTAATATAATTATGTTCATATTTTGCACCTAACTGATAGGTAGGCATACCACCAAACCCACTATTAGTCCAATAGGTTTCTTCACCTGTTTCTTTAGCAAACTCTTTATGCTGTTCAGCCATACCAATATAGTGCATAATGTCACTTTGGTAAATCTTTTTGCCTTGTAAAACAGGGCTGAAATATGCTAATGCTATAATTACAAATCCTGTAAGAACCAAGAGATGTGGTAAAAAGCGTTTTAACGAAGATGCCATGAAATCGTTTTAAATTGATAGATTCTGAAAAGTAGGTATTTTTTTTTGAAAAATCACCGAAGATTCCTCGTTTCAGAGGAACTCAATTAATCTACTTCTTCATAATCGATGTACTCACCAACCTTTCCATTAGAAGATTTATTTTGGTTTGGCATTTTATCGATAACTGTTTCCCCTGCTTTTTGCTGTTGCTCTTGTTTTTGGTTAGCCTGATTTTTAAAACCCCCAAACTGCTCACCAAATTTCTGTTCTGCTTTCTTAGCAACAAAACGTAAAAGTAATGGCGCAAAAAGACGAGACAAGATTTTAAGTCCAAAATAGACCAATAATATAATTAATACCGTTTTTAGTAATCCCATTAATGAAGCTGTGTAAACCATGCATAAAAATATACCTCAAAAATACAATTATCCATATTTATATTTCGTTATTAATCCTTAAAAAAACTATAAAATATCTATATTTGATTTTAAACCTTAAAGTAATGCATACACTCAAATCATTTTTTATACTATTAATTTTAGTAGGTTCTGAATCAGCTTATGCACAATACACGGAGGTTATTAATTCTAATCGTCCTGGTGTCTCACAAAGTGCATTCTCTGTTGGCACTGGTATAGTTCAGTTTGAGGCTGGTGGATTTACAGTTAAAGAAGAACACACACCTCTAGAATATGACGTTTCGGGATTTGGTTTAGATTTCGCCATTCGATATGGTTTTCTTTTTGAACAGTTAGAACTGTCGGTTAACGGAATTTACCAGAATGATATACAAACCTTTAATGCTGGTCAAATAGCCATAGAAAACGATCGTGCAAATTTTAAGAATCTAACTATTGGAGCTAAATACTTGGTTTATGATCCATATAAAAATGCTGAAGAAGACAAGCCTAATTTATATAGCTTTAGAGCTAACAAAAAGTTTAAGTGGAAATCTCTAATTCCTGCGGTTGCCGTTTATGCAGGAGCAAATTTTGATAGTAAAAACAATCCATACACTGCACCAGATGTAGAAGGCGTAAGCCCTAAAGTAATGTTAGCTACTCAAAACAACTTTAATGGTGGTTGGGTATTTGTTATGAATTTAATTAAAGACAGAATTGGTTCTGACTTCTCTGAGTTTCAATACATTTTTACTTTAACACATTCTTTTACACCACAATGGGTTGTTTTTGGTGAAGCTCAAGGTATTAATAGTGATTTTTATGCAGATAATATTTTTAGACTTGGTGGTGCATATCTCTGGAATAAGGATTTTCAATTAGATACTAATATTGCATTTAACACAAAAGACACTCCATCAGTTTTTAATATTGCATTTGGCGCATCTTACAGATTGGATTTTCACAAAGACAAGAAAATAGACAACGGCAACGGAAACGACGGAAACTTCAAAAAGAAGAAAAACAAGAAAAAAAAGAATGACGATTTTGATTCTTAAAACACATCTAGCCTAACTAAATGATTACAATCAAAGAAATCTCATCTCAAAAAGAATTAAAAACGTTTGTAAAGTTTCCTTTTAAACTCTACAAAGACTCTTCATCTTGGGTACCTCCTATTATTAATGAAGAGGTAAGAACTTTAGATAAAAGCGTTAATCCTGTTTTTAAAGATGCTGAAGCACGTTATTTTTTAGCTTACAAAAACAATGAAATTGTCGGTCGTATTGCTGCTATCATAAATTGGCTTGAAGTCAATGGGCAAAACGAAAAGAAAATGCGTTTTGGTTGGTTTGATGTTATTGATGATATTGATGTTACTAAACTTCTACTAGAAAAAGTACATCAAATAGGTAAAGAAAATAGCTTAACCTATATGGAAGGTCCTGTTGGCTTTTCTAACTTAGATAAGGTTGGAATTTTAACTGAAGGTTTTGATGAGCTAGGCAGTATGATTACATGGCACAATCATCCTTATTATGCTGAGCATTTTAAAACATTAGGTTATGAAGTAGGGAAAACCTATTCTGAAAACGTAATGGAGTTTAAAAATATACTTCAAGAGTTTTTTACTAGAGTTCAAACTATGGTAAAAAAGCGTTACCAACTTAGAGCTTTAAATTTCTCAAATAATGAAGATATAATGAATTATGCTGATGAGATGTTTGATGTATTTTCAAAATCACACTCAGTCTTATCTTCTTTTGTTGAAATAAATCAAGAACAACGCGACTATTTCAAAAAGAAATTTATTGGCTTTTTGAATCCTGAATATGTAAAATTTGTATTAGACAAGGATGATAAATTAGTTGGCTTCGGAATTGTAACTCCATCTTATGCTAAAGCTTTGCGAAAAATGAATGGGAAGCTTTTTCCATTTGGTTTTATGCATTTACTAAAAGCAAAAAAGAAAGCTAAAACTGTTACGTTTTATCTTATTGGTGTTTTACCAGAATATCAAAACAAAGGTGTAACTGCTATTATATTTGAAGAGTTTTGGCAAACTTTTAATGCTAAAGGGATTAAACTTTGTGTTAGAGGTCCAGAATTAGATGATAATGAAGCCATCCAAAAACTTTGGAAAAACTTTAAACCTGTAACACATAAAAGACGTTGTACGTTTAAAAAGAATATTGCATAAAAAAAGCCACTTAATAGTGGCTTTTTTTATATCGTATATTAAGATAAATTATTCTCCCATAGCAGCGATTAATGCTGCAGACATTCTTTTGTATGTTCCGTTTTCTAGACGCGTTCTTATCGCATCGAAAGCATCTAAAGTTTCCTTAACATCTTGCAATGTGTGCGTTGCTGTAGGAATCATTCTTAATAGAATTAAACCTTTAGGTATTACTGGATAAACAACTATAGAACAGAAGATTCCGTAATTTTCACGTAGATCTCTAACTAAAGCCATAGCCTCAGGAATACTTCCTTTTAAGTATACTGGTGTTACACAACTTTGTGTTGTTCCAATATCAAAACCACGTTCTTTTAGACCAGACTGTAAAGCATCAACTATTGTCCAAAGATTCTTCTTCATCTCAGGCATTGTTCTAAGCATATCTAAACGCTTTAAAGCACCTTTTGTAAGTGTCATCTGCAAAGACTTTGCAAACATTTGTGAACGCAAATTATACTTTAAGTAATCTATAATTTCTTGATCTGCGGCGATAAAAGCACCAGTACTTGCCATAGACTTTGCAAATGTTGCAAAATAAACATCTATATCATCTTGTACCCCTTGTTCTTCACCTGCTCCAGCTCCTGTAGCTCCTAAAGTTCCAAAACCGTGCGCATCATCTACTAAGAATCTAAAATTAAATTTCTTCTTTAATTCAACAATTTCTTTTAAACGGCCTTGCTCTCCTCGCATTCCAAAAACACCTTCAGAAATCACAAGAATTCCTCCACCAGTTTGTTCTGCCATTTTAGTAGCACGTTCTAAATTCTTTTCTAAGCTTTCTACGTCGTTGTGCTTATAAGTAAAACGTTTACCCATATGCAAACGAACACCATCTATGATACAAGCGTGCGCGTCTACATCATAAACAATAATATCATCTTTACCTACTAAAGCGTCTATGGTAGACATAATTCCTTGGTATCCAAAGTTTAAAAGGTAAGCTGCTTCTTTACTAACAAATTCCGCTAGCTCACTCTGTAACTGCTCATGTAAATCTGTGTGACCAGACATCATACGTGCACCCATTGGATAAGCTGATCCGTATTCTGCAGCAGCTTCAGCGTCTACTTTTCGTACTTCAGGATGATTTGCTAAACCTAAATAATCATTAATACTCCAAGTAATCACTTCCTTTCCTTGAAATGTCATTCTGTTAGAAATCTGACCTTCAAGTTTAGGAAATACAAAATAGCCTTCAGCTTGGGCTGCCCACTTACCGAGCGGTCCTTTATCTCTGTAAATCTTTTCAAATAAATCCTTCATGCGTCTTCTTTGCTATTAATCCCTTTTCTTAAGTTCTGTAAACGTAAATCAAGTTCTTAATTTTAGTTAATTCAATCTAGTTAGTTGTGACAAAATTACTTAATAATATTATGAATGCATAATTTATTCAATCTAAGTATCCACTAAGTTTTAAACATAAAAAAACCTATCACAGTTTCCCATGATAGGTATATATGTTTAAGACGATGTTTACTTTACATATTCTATAGTAACTGGTGTTACTGTCTTACTATCAAAGAAGCCCTGATCTTCCATCCACTTATCACTATATACTTTACTCATATAACGTGATCCGTGATCTGGAAATATAACAACAATCTTATCTGAAGGCTTAAATTCACCTAATTCATTTAATTGCTTTATGGCTTGCATTGCCGCGCCACTAGTATAGCCAACAAAAAGACCTTCAGTGTTTGAAACTTCTCGTGCGGTATGTGCACTTTCTTCGTCTGTAACTTTTATGAATTTATCTATTGAATCAAAATCAGTAGCTGTTGGTATTAGATTTTTACCTAAACCTTCAATACGGTATGGATAAATCTCTTTATCGTCAAACTCACGAGTCTCGTGATACTTCTTTAAAACAGAACCAAAAGCATCAACTCCTATGACTTTAACATCAGGGTTTTGCTCTTTTAAGTACTTTGAAATACCTGATATTGTTCCACCTGTTCCACTACATGCAACTAAATGTGTGATTTGTCCTTCAGTCTGTTCCCAAATTTCTGGACCAGTAGTGTTGTAATGTGCATCAATATTTAGTTGATTAAAATATTGATTGATATAAATAGAACCTTTAGTTTCTTCGTGAAGACGCTTTGCTACTTGGTAGTATGAACGAGAATCATCTGCCTTAACGTTAGCCGGACAAACATAGACCTTGGCTCCCATTGACTTTAGCATATCTATTTTATCTGGCGATGATTTTGAACTTACGGCCAAAATACACTCATAACCTTTAATAATACTAACCATTGCAATACTAAACCCTGTATTACCCGAAGTAGTTTCTATAATAGTATCTCCTGGGTTAAGAATTCCTTGACGCTCTGCCTCTTCAATAATATGTAATGCTATTCTGTCTTTGGAAGAATGACCTGGATTAAATGCTTCTACTTTAGCATAAAAATCGCCATCCATGTTGGCAGTTATTCTGTTTAGTTTAATAAGAGGGGTACTTCCTATAAGCTGAAGTACGTTATCAAATACATTTTTGTTTTTATTCATAAATGCTATTTATCGGTAATCAATTTAATTATTTTGAAACCTAAAACTTCGCAAAGGTAATATTTTTTTTTAATTAGCTCGAAATTCCTTCTAAGTCTAACAAGAAGGCAAACTCTTCGGCATCTTCTTTTAGACTTTCAAACCTGCCTGATGCACCTCCATGTCCAGCATCCATATTAGTCTTTAGATACAATTTATTAGAATCCGTTTTTAAGTCTCTAAGTTTTGCCACCCATTTTGCTGGTTCCCAATATTGAACTTGAGAGTCATGAAGACCAGTTGTAACTAACATATTTGGATAATCTTTAGCTTCAACATTATCATAAGGCGAATACGATTTCATATAATTATAATATAATATATCATTAGGATTTCCCCATTCGTCATACTCACCAGTAGTTAGAGGGATAGAATCGTCTAACATCGTAGTTATAACATCTACAAAAGGAACCGAAGCCACTACTCCATTATATAATTCTGGCGCTTCGTTAATTATAGCTCCCATAAGTAGGCCACCAGCACTTCCACCCATAGCATATAAATGTTTAGATGATGTATAACGCTCTTTAATTAGGTGAATAGAACAGGCTATAAAATCACTAAACGTATTTTTTTTGTTCAATAGTTTTCCATCTTCATACCATTGACGTCCTAAATATTCGCCACCTCGAATATGTGCTATTACATAAATAAAACCACGATCTAATAAACTCAGTCTAATTGTAGAGAAATAAGGATCTACAGTAGAGCCATAACTACCATAAGCATATTGTAGCACAGGATTAGTTCCATCTTTTTTTATACCTTTTTTGTAAACTACAGACATTGGTATTTTAGTACCATCTTCTGCTTCTGCCCAAATACGTTCGGATGTATAATTTTCTTTATTGAAATTTTTATCTAAAACGTCTTGCTCTTTTAAGACTGTTTTGGACTGTGTACGCATATTAAAATCTATAACTGAAGCAGGTGTTGTTAAAGAATTATAGCCATAACGAAGAATTTCAGTATCAAAATCTACATTAACACTGGTATAACATGTATAAGTCTCAGTATTAAAAGGTAAATAGAAATCTTCTGTATTATCCCATCGCTTAATTCTTATTTGATTAAGTCCATTACTTCTTTCACTAATGACTAAATAATCTTTAAAAATGTCTATACCTTCAAATAAAACATCATTTCTATGTGCTATAACATCTTCCCAATTTTCAATTTCTCTATCACCTTCTGTAACTTTCATTAATTTAAAGTTAGTAGCCCTATCTTTATTTGTAAGTATATAGAAGTGATTATCATAATGAGAAATACTATATTCTAAACCTCTTACTCTTGGCTGAAATACTTCGAATTCACCATCAGGATGATCTGCATTTAGTATATGATACTCGTTTGTTAATGTGCTGTAACAAGCAATAATAATATACTTTCTAGATTTAGATTTGTAAACAGCTGCACCAAATGTATCGTCACCTTCTTCAAAAACCAGCTCGTCTTTAGTTTCACCCAAACGATGTTTAAAAATCTGATAAGCTCTAAGTGTTACCTCATCTTTTTTAGTATAGAACAACGTTTTGTTATCATTTGCCCAACTAGATGAACCTGTGGTACTTTCAATTTTATCTGCTGCTACTTTATGTGTTTTTAAATTTTTAACATGAATTGTATAATTTCTTCTCCCTGTTAAATCAATGCCATAAGATACTAACTTGTTATCTGGACTGATACTAATACCTGCCAATTTAAAATAGCTCTCACCCTTTGCCATTTTATTACAATCAAAAACTAACTCTTCTGTATTATCTAGAGAATCTTTTTTACGGGTGTAAATAGGGTAGTCTTTTCCTTTTTCAAATTTTGTAATATACCAATAGCCATTATACTTGTATGGTACGGAAGAATCATCTTCTTTAATTCTGGCTTTCATTTCCTCATACAAATCTTTCTGAAAATCTTTAGTATGTGCCATTTGTGACTCACAGTAATCATTTTCGGCATTGAGGTAGTTAACTACTTCTGGATGTTCTCTATCTTTCATCCAAAAATAATTATCAATACGCACATCATTATGTTCTTTTAGTGTGTGTTGAATCTTTTTTGCACTTGGCGGAAAGGCCTTAGGGAATTTTGTCATATTATTTCAGGAAATTTTAATCTAAAAAGGAGGTGCAATTTAGTGATTTTGTAGCTTATTAATTTATAAGAAGATATTTATGTTTGGAAATATGATGGGCATGATGGGTAAATTAAAAAGAAGCCCAAAAGAAAGTTGAAGAAACTAAAAAACATCTAAATACTGGTCTTTTAGATGAAGCAAGCAACGATGATAAATTAAAAGTTACAATTACAGCAAATAGAACTATTAAGTCTATTACCATAGATGAAGTGTTATTAAGCGATAAGGAATATATTAAAAGACTACCTCATCTTAACCATAAATAAAGCGATTGAAACAGAAACACGTATTAATAAACAGAAATTGCCGCAGTTGTAAAAGAAGGTATGCCAAACACACCTGGAATGGATATGTTTAAATAGGTGAAGGGTTAAAACAATCCAAAAAAAAATATAAAAATAAGATTGAAAATGCTATTTCTTAAAATGGATAAGTCTAAATAAAGGATTGAAAATTCTAAAAAGCGAATAATAGATGGTTTTACTATTAAAAAGTTTAACTAGTATTGTATATGAAAAACCGTTATAATCTTTATCCAAGAAAGCGTTTAAAGGATAGGCTTTAATAGTATATAAATGATTAAGTATTGGTTTTACATCCTTTAAATGAATTGTAGATTTTAACATTCTTACCATCATAAAAAAAACAAATGATTGTTGCCTAGCGTTTAAACGTACTAGACATTCTTTATTACTAGATGGATTGCTTTTTAATTTATTAATAATTGTATCAAAAACGAGAGCAGCATTATAATTATCATTAATTACCCTGATATAATGTGATGGCTCTTTACTTGTCATTGCTGAACCTTCTACTATTACATGTCTATGAATACTCATAGGGAAGTTTGCAATAGCGTTGGCTTTCAAAAACAGCTTTGCAGTCAATATAGCATCTTCCATCCATCGCTCTTCAATAAATGTAATTTTAGATTCTAAAAAAAAAGTTCTTTTAATAATGTACCACCAAACTTCATTTTGGTAATTATTATTAGCTATATAATCTTCGCCATTTAGAATTGGTGACAACTGTAAACCTATTTTATTGGGATTAGAGTGAAATAAGCTTGAGTCTTTTGTGGGGAGTGATCTAAATGTTAAAACATCTAGTTTATTATCTTCTGCCTTTTTTAATATTGTATTTAAAACATCTTTAGCTAAATAATCATCTGGATCTATAAAATAGATATAAGCTCCTTTTGCTAATGCTAAGCCTTTATTTCTAGCACTACCAACACCACCGTTTAATTTGCTATGTACATTAATATGGTCGTATCTATCACTAAAAGAATTAGCAATAGACAAACTGTTATCAGAAGATCCGTCATCAATGACTAATATCTCATAATCCTTTGAATCAATATCTTGATTTAAAAGACTTTCTAAACATAAGGAAAGAAAAATTGCTGCATTATAAACAGGTATAACAATACTTAATCTCATATATCTTGCCGTAAAATAGGCTCAGCAAGTAATAATATAATCTTCAGAATTATACATTAGTATGGTTGTGCTAAGCTTCATGTTCATGATTAAAGTCCACACGAAAATAAATATAATTAAAGGATTTGTTAAATATAACCGTTAATCTGTTTCGGTTATACTATAAATAATCATGATGCCTTTAATATAGTCAGGAGCTTCTCGTGCATCGTATCTGTATAATCTAAATGGGTTACCATTCTTAGTTTATTACTTCCCATACCTATAATATGTATATGCTTAGCTTTTAATTTACCTAAGAATTGTGCTTCATTTATACCGTCATTCAATTCAAAGATGATAATATTTGTTTCTATGGATTCAACTTTTTTTATTGAAGATAATTGAGACAATACCTCACCTATCTCTCGCGCTTTTTTATGATCTTCTGTCAAACGATCAAAGTGATGATCTAGAGCATATAAACCAGCTGCGGCAGCAAAGCCAACTTGTCGCATGCCACCACCTAAAATTTTACGCACTCTTATCGCTCCTTTCATTAACTCACTATTACCAATAAGAACAGATCCCATGGGGCAACCTAAGCCCTTACTTAAGCAAACAGAAATAGTGTCAAATAATTCACCATACTGCTTAGGTCTTTCTCCTTTAGCGATAAGTGCATTCCAAAGGCGTGCTCCATCTAAGTGATAGCCTAAGTTATGTTTATCTGCAACATGTCTAATTTTTCTTAATTCTTCAAAATCCCAAGATGCTCCACCACCTTTGTTTGTGGTGTTTTCTACGGCTATTAAAGAAGTTAACGGACTATGGTAAAAATCTGGTGGATTTATTGATTCTTCTGCTTGGCCTGCTGTAAACATACCTCTGTGACCATCTATTAATTTACAAGAAATACCACTATTAAAAGATGCTCCTCCTCCTTCGTAATTATAAATATGAGCATATTTATCGCATATAACTTGTTCACCAGGATTGGTATGTAGTTTTAGCGAGGCTTGGTTAGCCATGCTACCCGTTGGAAAAAATAAAGCTTCATCCATACCAAACATGTCTGCTAATCGCTTTTCTAAAGCATTTACTGATGGGTCTTCTTTATATACATCATCACCAACCTCAGCCGTTAGCATTGCTTCTAACATGCCTTTTGTTGGCTTTGTGACAGTATCGCTTCGTAAATCTATATTCATATAACTTTAAAATTGATGAATTTCAACAAAAATACTTCTAATTATGTTATATCCTTAATAGGTTTTTAAAATAATAAAGGACCAAATGAAATTTTAAAACATCTATTAAACATAAAAGAAGACTATTGCAAAATTACCGTTTAACTTATAAAAATTTTACTAAAGTACATATATAGAGGTGTTTAATAATACTGTATAATCTTAACGATTTTATTTTATCGATAAAAAAATACATTTTATCTGTTTAACAGAAAGTTCTCTTAACTCAACGAGTTTATTGTTTTTAACCTACTTTTATAAATAGCTTTGGTAAGCTATTAACAAATTATTAAAATAATTAAAATGATTAAAATCAAAAATGTAACTAAATTAATACTATTCTCATTTGTTCTTGTTTTGGCCTCATGTCAAGACGAGTCAATAGAACAAGAAACACAACAAGCAGAATTAAATTTTAAAGACGGTAACGTTATTTCTGATGGTCTCTTAGAGAAAGAAGAATTAGTGTTTAACGAAGAAAGTGAACTATTAGTAAGGTCTAACGGTTCATTTGGGCAAAAAACAACAAGTAGTTGTACACCAGACATAGATGGTTTAGTATCTATGCTACCTAGTCAAGTGACTGTAACAACTACTGCGAAACCAGGAGACAATGCTTATTTTAATTTAACTATCGATGATAGTTCTGGCTTCTTATCTGGCACAGAAATACCTGCATGGTGTGCTGACCAAGACTTAAGCTTAGAAAACAACGAAACAGTAAGTTTTGACGTCTATTCTAGTTATGGTGAATTACCAGAAGGTAGATTTGAAAAACCAGAGAATTTTGATAAAGTAAATTGGTTATTAAACCAAACTATTATTGGTGAAGAAAGTCCTAACGGCTTAGGTGAATATACTTTTGGTCATATACAGTACGCTATGTGGTTATTAGTTGATGATTCTGTTTGCCAAGTTTGTACTGCTTTAACAGATCCAATTAGTACTTGGAATAACGATGGAAATGATATTGAACAAGCAGAAGAAATTAGAGATTTAGCCTTAGCTCAAGGTACCGGTTTTACGCCAGGATGTGGAGAATTAATGGCTATTATACTTGTACCAGATGGTAAGCAATCACTTATTATTGGTAAAGAAGTTGAAGCTGTTCCTTGTGATGATTGCGTAGGTAAAGTAACTGATTTAACTTTACAATGGAACTGGCACAATGATTACAGAGTTAGAGTATACCAACGTAATGGGAATACATGTTGGGCAACTAAAGTATTTGATGGCACCGTTGGTCTTAATGATGAGATTGATATGACTGGTGCAAATCAAAATGGTACTTTTGGAAAATGGTTATATATCTTTGTTGGTAACTGTTATTACACAAAAATTAAAACCAATTGCCATTTAAATATTGGACCTGGCTATAAACGAGGAGTTCTTGAAGTAGTTAGTGGTCAAAGTTCACTAGGTGGTGAATTATGTGAATACGTTCCTCCAGTTAACCATTGCTGGTGGTGGTAAGACTTTAAAATTATATATAAAAAGAGGTGCAAATCGCACCTCTTTTTTTTGCTCCAAATTGAAGCTCTTTAATTAATGACTAATTCATACCAAAAGTTATAAATTATAGTTTTTGAATTTTACTAACAATTATATTTTTTGTTCTCCACACAAACTTATAAACCATTGGTAATGGATCTTTTAGCGCAAACAACAGTGGTGTGTTCTTTTTTAAAAACCCAATTTTAAAAACCATAGTTGGTTTTTTTAGCACTTGTCGCACCAATCCTTTAAGATTTAGATATGTTATTTTATCTGCTTCCTGAATTTCAGGTTTTATATTCTGAGTTAATAGGCAATGTAAGTAAGGGAAATTTACATTAGCAACCGCGGAAGCATCAACATTCATCCAATATCTTGTGTTTATTTCTATAATCTTAAATGCATCTTCCTTTTCATCATACCTGCAGTCAATATTAGCTACACCAGACCACTCTAGACTTTTCATAATTTTACTAATGATTTCAATCAGTTCTAAATCATTTATAAATTGAAACCCTTTTTGTGCTGTAACATCATCCTTATGAAATAAACTTGAATTTTGAATAGAATACGCTGTTATTTCACCGTTATCACAAAGCACGTTACAAGACAAATCGTAACCGTAAATATAATTTTGGTAAATAGCATTACAACTAAACGTATTAGATTTACTATACTTTATTACATCATCATTATTATTTAAAACAATAATTTGCTGTCCACCGCCAAAACCAGAAACAGGCTTAGCTATTAGAGGAAATTTTAAGGTTTTAAGGTTTGGTAATTCATTCGGTTTTGTAATTATACTTTCTGGACAAGGAAATCCATTAGCCTTAAGATATAAATACAATAAGCCTTTATCTTGTGCTGTTTTAAAATGAGTAAGGCTGGGTAAAATGCAAAGCTTATCTTTTTGATTAAGTAAATCTTTATTTTCTATAAGTTTTTCAATACCAAATTCAAAAACAGGCATAATAACATCTATTGCATACTTTTCTACTTCCCTATTTATATTGCTAAGCCAATTTTTATCATCTTTTTCTGGGTAATACGATAAATGTTTTACAAATCTCGAGTATTTTAAATAGTTATGTCTATCTGAAGACATCACATATATTTTAATATTTTTATGCAAAGACAAACAATTAACAACTTGTAATACTAAAAGCTTGTGGTCTTGACTATCTGGAATTAAAACAGAAATATTTGGCTGACTCCTATTCATTTTATTAAATATAAATTAAAAATAAAGCAAAAAATTATTTTTTTAATGTATTAAATTTAATTTGGGTTATAATTACAAAAAGCACTGCCAATTGGCGAACCATCTGGTATTTTTGGTGAGTTTTCTAGTTTGAATTTTTCTGGATGCTCATAAAATTCTTTTATCATTATAACGTATTGCATGCTTATCGCTTCAAAGTTTAAAAACTTTTTTGTCAGATCAGAAATTGTTTTATTGGCTATAGCCCTAGTCTGAAAGTAACTTTCATTATTCGTTGCCAAATTCATCAAATACTTCAAAACGTTAACGTTGATTTGGTGTTGAATCTCCGATAAATAAGAATCTTCAATGGTCTTTCCGAAGGAATGTTTTATCACATCATCTA
>NZ_DEXW01000011.1:18694-19468 GCF_002364335.1 Winogradskyella sp. UBA3174
AACATCCTCTAAACTCAATTGATTCTCATCCAAACTCTTCTGTAACACTAAACGATTAGCACGTTGTGGATGTAACAAAAACTTCAACGTCATATCACTTGCTGTATTGGCTGCACTAAGAGGATCAAAAGCAACTCCGGTTTTTCCTTTAAAAGATTCGCGCGAGCGATTATAACCAAAAGCTCGTGGTGGAAATAAGTCCAACTTATCCTTTGGAATCGCTAATGCTCTCGCATTAAGCGTTTTAATAATTACGTCTAAAGTTTGTTTTTGCATAGTTACGTCAACAGATTTAGTTGTTAGTTGACCATCACCTTTAACCGCATAATTATAATCTAATCCTCCAATGACTTTCGTTGCTGCTTCTACCTGAAATCGATGATAAAAGTATAAAGGCACAAAGATATCTTCTAAAACTGAATACGGTTCATCAGTCTTAATATTATCTTTTGAGAAGTTTGAAATTGCTTTTTCTCTCAATTCTAACACAGCATCCAACTCTTCAGCTGGTGTCTTACCATTATCCCATAAATGTGCTAAAGCATGCGCTCCACCAGCTGCTCGCGCATCAGAGTCTGTAATAAAACGTAAACCATCATTTTGCGCTTTTATCAAAATGGTATTTAAAGCTTCTTTTTCATTTGCAATCTTTTCAAATTCAGAATAACTGTATGCAACCGTTACTTTGTCCCAATCGCCTATTCCCGTTGCGTAAGCATTACTGAAATCTATCTTTCCATTATTTAATTCAATTTGTGGATGCGGATAATCCAT
>NZ_DEXW01000058.1 GCF_002364335.1 Winogradskyella sp. UBA3174
TAATAAGTCAAAGAACGTTCTACAGCATCTAACATCATCTCCACATTTTCAGGATGTTTTTCATCGTAATAGACTTCAATATCAATGTCATTCCATTTGCGTTTTGCAATTTCATAATCGCCAGACATAAACGCATAAAAGTTTAAAGATGGAGTATCACTCTTATAGTGGTAATAGTCCCTACCGTTTTCTTCCCATTTTTTAATTAAAGAACCAGGTGCAATAGCGGTTTGGTCTTTACTTGTGGAAATAATGGTTTCAACATTAATATAATCGGATTGTCCATTACTGATATAGTTATTATGATGTAAATCAGAAATTTCCCGTGTTAATTTTGGCATCCGCTCTTTTGGCTCTAGGTCATACTTTTTACGTGTATTTTTATCTGAGAGCTCAAAATTTTCAGCATATCCCATTGTTGGTAAAACACCTCCGTTATTAAAAAAGGTTCCGTTATTAATGATGTTTGTATTACCTCTGCCGTTTTCAAAACCTTTAGTAAGGTATGTATTGTCAACATGAAGCATCATTTGCTCACCAGGTTGCAATGCAGGGCTTAATTTATAGATGGTGTATAAATAGGTGTCATCTTCAAAGACTACGGTTGCATTAGGTACAGTCAATTTGGTGTCCCAGCCTTCAAGATTATAAAAGTGTAGTGAATCAATAGCTTTGTTAGAGGCATTGGTTAACTGAATATCTGCTTTAACATTAATATTCCGTTCTTCAGGAAAAATATCTATATAATATTTCGCATCCGTAATTTTTGGTGATACCACATCTCTGTACTTACTATATTTTTTTTCATAATCAGCAGATAATTGCTCAGTCGCATCACTAGAACGGTAAGGGTTTAATACTTGGGTATTATAATAGATAAAACTCGCAACACCAATCCATACAATTGCCGTTAAGGCTATAATACCGCGGTAACTTTTAGGCACCTCTTTTCGTGCCGTTTTTATACGACTAAATAAAGAGCTTTTCGACCCACGATTCCATAGCGCACCTGCTATAAGTAAGCCTAAAAACGACAGTAAGATCCAATAAAAATTAAACCACAAGGCGCTTGTTAATCCTGGTCCGAAGCTATTCATGTCCGAATAGAAAACAGAACCTCCTCCTCCAATATTTAACATATTGGTAGAAATATCTAAAATGCTTAAGACAATTTCCCATACTAAGAGTACCAATACGGATATAAAATAGCCAATGTATTTATTACTAGACAGCACTTGAATCATAATCATAATGCCACCGAAAATAATATAAAGCGCCAGATTAGAATAAAAGAAATCTAAGAGGTAAACATCTAATTCTATACGTGTAAAGCCATTAAGTAATTGATAGATAATTGCAATAAAAATAAAGAAGAGATTTAAAATTGTAGTAATACAAATTAATGATAAGGCTTTTGCAGCCATAGAAATAAAAGAGGTATGTGCAGTTGCATCTACAACTTCATTAATCTTAGAATCTCTATCGCGCCAAATTAATTCACCACTAAAAAATATCAGAATAATGACTGTAAACAGGTTTGTACTTCCCTTTATAGAATCAATGAGTTTATAGGTTAAAGGATAGGATTGTAAACCAAAATATTCAAAACCTCCACTTAAATCCGTAACTAAAATGATAATACAAAAAAGAAATAATATCTTAAAGGTGACACTTTTTGCAATACTTAAAAAGTTGGTGTAAAAGAAACTTTTAAATTGAAGCCAATTCGCAGCAGCACCATGCGTTGGATTTAACGTTGGAAGCGCAAATACAGTTTCGTCTTTTGCGACTTTACCTTTTGGCTTCTTTACTTTCTTATTTTTCTGCTGGAACGAGAAACTAAAGTACGAAATCAGTAAAATAATAATACCCACAGACGTCCAAAGGATTCGGTTCCAAAATAAAAGGCCAGAAAACCCAGGACTGATGGTGTTTTTTTCTATTGGAGTAAAATATTTAGTTTCAATAGAGTAGGTGTTAATTCCAAATATATCTGATAGACCAGCGATGGTTTCATTGTCAATATCAGATGTTAAAGAGGTTGAAACAATATAAGCTACAATAATTACCATTCCGCCAACAAATGAAATAATAGTACTCTTCCATTTGTTTGCCATGGCAAAAATTACGGCTCCAGCAATAAAGACATTAGGAAGTATAAATAATAGATAATTATTTATGAAGGTTTCAAGGTGAAAAGGACCAAAGCGTTCAGCATCAATCCAACCAAAAATAGAATTTAGAAAAACACCAAAGACAGCTCCAATAAAAACCCCAACGAGTGGAAGTGTAGAAACTACTAGTGCTCCAAAAAAACGTCCAAAGAAATAACCTGGTTTGCTTAAAGGTGTTGTGAAAAGAATTTCATTGAATTCATTGTTATGATCTCTTAATGCAGCATTATTAAAAAAGGCTACTGTCATAAGTAAACCGAAAATACATAGGATAGTAATGTGAATAGTAATCGTGTATGGTGAGTTACGATTAACGTTTCCAATAGCTCCTCCGATTTGTAAATTGTCAGTTACCATGGCAAATACTTCCATTAAGGCAAAAATGAATATGAAAATATACACCATCGGTTGCTTAAGGGTATATTTTAATTCTGATAAAAAGAATGTTTTAAACATGATTAAAATGGTTAGGGTTGATTAAACAAGTACGTTAGACGTGTTGATTTTAGAAAAGAAGACATCCTCTAAATTAGGTCTCACTTGTTCAAATCCGTTTTGCGGATGATCTTCACTAAATACATGAATAAGGGGTTGTCCACCTACCATTTTATTTGAAATGATTTTATAGTCGCTAGCATAATTTTGAAGTTCGTCTCTGCCAACTATTTTTTGAAATACTTTAGAGCTTAATTCGTCAATTGCCGATTGTGGAGAACCGTGATACACGATTTCTCCTAAATTCATAATCGCCATCTTGGTACATAATTCTCTTACATCATCAACGATATGTGTAGATAGAATGACAATAACGTCTTTACCAACATCTGCCAATAGGTTATAAAAACGATTACGCTCACCAGGGTCTAGACCCGCTGTTGGCTCATCAACAATGATTAATTTAGGATTACCGATTAAGGCTTGTGCAATCCCAACACGCTGTTTCATTCCTCCAGAAAACCCTTTAACAGATTTGTTTCGTTTATCGTAAAG
>NZ_DEXW01000081.1 GCF_002364335.1 Winogradskyella sp. UBA3174
TTTGGATATTCAGCACCAAGGTCTCCCTGCTTATATTTTGTTAATACTGGTTGTGGCATTAGCCCTCCTTAATTTTAGTTTTTAAATAACCTAATAATTCTGGGTTATCTACAAATACTGTTGTTAAACCATTAGCTAAACTATTAACTATTGTTTCTTCAACTTTATCATCTAATTCCATATTCCATTGATATATTATGCCATGCATAATTTCATGTAATATTGTATTAGCATGAGAAACTCCTTTTTCTTCTTGGTTGTATCCTAAGACACCTGCTGTAATAAAAAGTTGACCACTTGCTTCGTTAGCTGTTGCAACAGTTTGTTTCCATGCTTCCAATTTGTAATTTCTGTAACCAATTTTAATTGATTCTGGTAATTCTGAGTTACATTCACAAAGTATCTCTTTCTTATGCATGTTTTTAATATCCAAATATACTGTCAGCGGGTTTAAACTTAGGGTCTTTTTCTGAATTTAAAAATCCATTATTTGAATTAGGATTTAAAGGTCTACTCATAACACCATATCTAAGTGCATCATAAGCATGGTCTTCAGAATATGTATCTACATCTTCCGGATTATGTTTATCTACTGGCAGTAAGGGAAGTGTTCGTATTAAGTTTTTACAATTATTAAAAATTTTTAATTGGGGAGATTCTGTAACTCCATCAATTTTAAATCTTTTATGCAATTCCATTTTTCCATTAACTCTGCTTTTAGGCGACCTATCTGCAGGTCTCCATTTACATCCTTCAACAATCATTGTCTCAGCTATACTTGGCCCAACATCTCCTCGCCTAGCCCATGTAGAAGAATCGAGTATACCATATTTTATATACTCACCATGTTCTAATTCCATAACCATTCTAGCGAATCTATCTGCTGTTACTCTGGTCGTATATAGTTCTCGATAAACCCATAAATTATTATCCCAATCAACAGCAAACCATAAACAACAGGCAGGACTAGAGTAGCCCCAATCACAAGAACGAAACTTAGACCAACTCTTAGGTATGTCAAAAGCGTCAGTAGTATGTGTAGCTTTACTAAATTCTGGAAATGATGAATTCTCAAAAGCATCCCAATCTCCTTGTAAAAATTGTTTTTTTTGTATTTCTGGTAATGATGATAACATTGCATAGTAATCATCTGTCTGCATTAAGTATGGATTGTCTTCCAATTTTGCCGGTATAAACCGCCTTGATATTTGTTTTACACCCATTGGTGTTTCAATATTAATATAAAAAGGTTCATTAGGTGTGTTTGGATTAACAAACATTTCTTTTACCCATTGAGAGCCAATATTACCCGGATTACCTGTTGCTCGTAAGTATACAGGTATAGTTGGGTCTACACTTCTTAAAGAAGAACGTAGAAAATTAAATATATCTGGAGTAGGATACTGTGGTAATTCATCTATTCCAATCCAAGTATATGATTGTCCTTGATAACGAAGAGCATCTGTCATGTTATCTGCATAACCAAACTCAATTCTAGCACCAGAAGGAAATCGCCATTCTTTTTCTTGCTCTCTCCATTTAGCACCAGGATATGCCTTAGAATACAGCCTCTGAGAGTGTGTAATCATGTCACGAAGCTCTGGCATCGTTTTTCGTATTAAGAGTGCTCTATGAGCCGCTTTAGTACAATAACGAAGTGGGTCTACTAGCATGGCATAAGATTTACCTCCACCACGAGCACCCCCATAGAATACTTCTCTTTCTGATGAAGCCAAGAATTGCATTTGTGGGCCTTCATTAGGCTCAAATATAACATCTTGTTTGTTTACTAAATCACGAACATTATCCGGTACAGATTCTAAAATCTGTTTATCTATAACTGTTGTTTCTTTTCCATCTAAAGCTTTATCTATCTGCTTTAAACTTTCTTTTTTTGTTTGTGCAACACGAGTTGCATTTTGTAATTTACTTTTTAATTTACTTAATTTATCTTGTTGTTTTTTAACAGATAGCCTTGCTGATTCTCTAGCTTTTGCTAAAGATGCAACAGGTTTTTTTTCTCTCTGTTTTCCTTGTGCAGATTTTAATTTTGGAGGAGGTATATCATTCACATTAATACCTATTGATTGCTTTCAATAAACCTACATGACTAATATATCTTCCTGTTTTTTTAGTTACCCAAGTAGCAACTTCTCTATAAGATGAATTATCTAAATAAACTTTTGCTTGTTCTAGAGCTTCCAACTCTTCTTGAATTGGCTCTAATACTTTATCATCCGTTTCCGATTTTTTATACCCAAATGGTATAACTCGAGACTTACGCCTCCGGCTCGGAAATTGATTCTGTTGCTCCATTAATGATGTCATCTTTTGCGGGTAGTATAAATATTCCGTGTGCTATTTTTGCGTTAACGTCTAATTGTTCTCTTTTACCTAAACCTACTCTATCAAGTATTTGTTTAGCCGCTTCAATACGAATGTTTGCCTGTGGTAGGCTTCCATCTGCATCTAATCCACTAACTAAACCCATAACAGCTTTAGGTGAATGTGCGGCAAGAACTGTTTCAGCTCTTTGCATAATTTCTGACTTGAGAGATTTAATTGCGTAGGTATATGAACCTTCTGCGTACTCTGCTATTTCACCTGCATGTTTTGGATTGCCATTAGCTTCTCCAAATAATGCGTCAAGAAATTTTTCTTGTTGCTGTGTTAGTTCTTTTTCTTTTTTTGTTTCTGGTAGTAAGTTCATCTTTATCTAAATTCATCCAATCTAATCGTGGGCCAAAATACCAGGCTTTTGATTTATTACCAAGCCAGTCATTAGACCAGTACCATTGACCAACGTGTTTAACCATTAAACACAGTCATAGGAGCTTTTTCATTACAGAAAGCTGCTACTAAGCCATAAGGGTCGTCTAAAGGATAACCTAAATGATTTAATTCTATTTTAATATTTGGCTTCTTTAAAGCCACTGGCTTTTTTGTTTCTTCTTTACTCGTTTTTCTTTTTTCCATTCTGGAGACTCCGGTATAATTTTTAACTCTTCTTTAATTTCTCTTTCTTGATATCCTGCTTCTGCTGTTGATAAAAGTTGCTCTCTCATTTTATCTTCTTTACCACCTCTATCCGATAGTGTTGCAATGTTAGGTGCGGTAATACTTAATTCTACAAAAGG
>NZ_DEXW01000047.1 GCF_002364335.1 Winogradskyella sp. UBA3174
TTTTCTGACCAAAAGCCCTCTAAAAGATCTTTTGTGAGGCACTTATAAACGACGACACCTTTGTAAAGTGTGTCATTATCTCCTTTGTAGTTAAAATTTATAACCAAAATATTGTCTTTAAAAAAACCGGTTCCTAATTGCACTTGATCGGTATGGATTAACCATTTCGCATTAATCCTATGCTGCGCATCTAATGTTAATTCTAGTGTGCCTTTGTAGGCTGCGCCTTCTGCCTCTTGATTACGGCCTGTGATGTTGTAATGTCCTGTTAGTTCTTTGATAGTCATAAATATGGGGTTATACCAATGTAAATTGTGGTGTTGTTTTTATTGGTTAGCATGCAAAGGTAGTCTTGTGTCATAATATGGCACTGCGAGGTTTTTTACCGAAGCAAATTCAACACATTCATGAATACCTTTTCAAAATAATAAGAATAAAATAAATAATCTGCTTATTGTTTCCGCTAACTTCTTAAATCTCAATTTCTTAAAAAACCCGTCATTTTCTTTATTCTGTAATCAAAGAATAGTTCCATATTTTTAAGATCACCAACTGGCTCAGACCAGTCAAAATTTGAGAAATACCATTTGCTAGTTTTATCTTCTTTGAACTGAATATTTGGTGGTAAAACATTACAGAATGAACCATAGAGGTCATTTGCTTTTTCAATGAGAATTTTACGCACGATAGGTGAAAAATCTGAAGGCCGAATAAGACTTGTTGGTAAAAACACCGTGTTTGTCGGAGCGGTATATAATCCATAAAGCGGTGTTGAATCCTCGGGATTAATAACATCAAATTCATCATACATGCGATTGCTATAATTCTTATGATCCGCTAAATGCGCCAATGCATAACCTTTTGGACCATGTTTTGGAAACGGCCTTCCTCTAAACACAAAAGACCAAAGATGCTTTGGATAGTCATTATCATCCAATTGCAAGGCATCTGGGATATTATTATCTTCTAAAGCTGTATGTTTTCTAAAATAGGCTATTTCCTTACTCCCAGAATACCTTCTCACACCAGGAAATGCACATGGCGATTTATGCCACAAATAAATATTAGGGTTGATATTATGCAATTTTAAATTTGCTCTCCAAACTGCCCAGTTTTTATTATTATCCTCTACAAGTGCTTTGATAATATCTGGATGTAAGAACTTAGCAAATCTTGCATTTAATTTTATCAATTCGTATAAATCGTCATTAGTTGGTTTGTCCCACTCTGGCCATTCTTGTTTTGGTTTCTTTACCCTCTTATTTATAACTACATCTTTATTATAATTAGTTGAAATGGTTGCAGGTTCTACACCATTTCTATAATCTAAATATAAACTAACAGCTTGCTTAAGCGTGGCTGAACCAGTGCGTATATTACCATTAATAGGAATAGTATGACTTGGAGGAGTATTGTTTCTTTGGTCTATAGTGCTGTAAACTAAACTTTCCATAAGACTAAGACATTTATCTTTATCAAAATGAAGGTCTAAATCACCTAAATGATTTTCAACTCTAACACAATTAGAAAATCTCGATTGCGCAACTGTTTTTTTAAATTTTATTAACAGCCAGGATTTGAATTCTTGTTCTTTCATGGCAACTATTTTCTTTTTAACTCATCCAAAGTTTTACCATTTTTATCTTTCCATTCTAACCAGCCATTTGCTCTGCGGGCCAATACAGTTGCTGCTGCTGCACTAACAGAATCAAAAATATAATCTGAATCGAATATATATATTCCATTTTGCTCTATTAAAACTTTATCATTAACAAGAGCTTTTCTTCTATTTATAACCCATGGACCAGCCGTAGGTGTTTCGCGCAAAGTACATTTTCCACCTTTATAAACTAAAAACCCATCATCTGTTAATTCACCTTGAGCAGAAGCATCTTTACCTTTGCAATAAAACAGTTCCTTAGCACTTTTCGCCTTTCTCTTTTCTTGAAAAATTGGATACCCTAAAGTAGCAATGAGAATCTTAGCGGTTTCAAAATTATCTAACAAATCATATTCTCTACTTTCAGATAATGATGGTTTTTTAGAGCCTGTATCATTATCTAAAGTGTACCTGCCAGTTTCTAAAGCTTTATCCAAACAGTAATGCTCCAAATACTTACCATCTGTTTTTGTATATTCATTTGTTTTCGTTGTTATGATAACACAATGCGTCCAAAAATCCTTATTACGGTTATGAGATTGTATGCGTTTAAAACACTCTTCCCCCTCACCTATATATACCGTAGGTTTTACTCCATCTTCTGAAATACCAAATAAAAAGTAAACACCCGTAAAATGAACCATTTCTCGCTTAGCAACTTCTTGCATTTTATTTCTTGGAAACAAAATAGCTTTTACCAATCTATTGGTAATTTCTGCCTCACGAATACTAGTTGGTGAGCCATCTGGTAAAAATATTTGTATGGTTTGTGGTCTATTTGTCATTTTATTTTATGATTTCAGAATAAAGTGTTTTGGTTACTGATCTAACTTCTTCTGATTTATAATTATTAAAATGAATCTCGTTTTGGCTTAATGGCCATTTACCAGTTTCTGTACGGATTTTAAATACAAGCTCTGCCTCGATTCCTTCTATGAATAACTTTTGTTCTTCTTTAACTTTCTCATCATCTGAAAATTTTTCAAACACAAAAATTAATAAATCTACATTATCAATATCCTTCCATTTGTATCCATGATACCCATTTTTGCCGGACGCACGCAAACCAGCACTTAATCTTGTGGATACCGATTGATTGGTGTAACCAACATAATGTATATCATTAACCGATTTTAATACATATATTTTTGGTCTATTTGTATCCGTTATTGGTGTTTTGAAATTACAGACTACACCATTTTGTTCTTTCTTAACTATAACTCTTTTTTTGTTTTTTGTTTCTATGATTAACTGGCAGATATAGTTTTCTAAATATTTCATTCTTCCTTCTTTTTACTTTTAATAGATTACTTCGCACCATGCACTCACGTGTCACTTAAACTCCTAACTTTACCAAAACAACTCTTTATGTAAAATTTAAATAGGAAGTCTTCCAATTACTTCATCATACTTTACTTTTGTTAATGGTTTATATTCATTATCAACAAAAGCTTGTACAAGTAATTTCATGTTTTCAAACTTATCCTTATCAATAGTTTTAAAATCTTCTTTAGTCAACTTTAATGAAATTAAATAACTATTAAAATTATCCCAACCTTCTTTATAAAATCTATTATATAAACTTTCGTTTGATGGATCTTCAATTAAAGCAAATAAGGTTTCTCGATTAGAAAATATTTGAGCAAAAGAAAAGTTTGGTGAATAATTTCTTAAATCGAAATCCGTTTCACTTACTATTTCTCTTAATGATTCAAATAAAGGTGAATTAAAATATTCCGCAAATCTCTTTTTTATATCATTCTTTAATAGGCTATTGGATTCATGAGAATTTAAAATATTCTTAGCATAAACGATGGCTTCAACATGCAAGAAATAGACAGATCTAACAATTTCTGGACTAGATTTATTTTTAATAAGGAATTTTAACTTGCTTAATAGCAACATTTTTAAGTCCTCTTCAGAAAATTCATTATTACTATACCTTTTGTAGTCTGAACCATAGTTTAATTGACTTTTTAAACGTTTTAGATCTAAATTAATATCTCTAAATAGAAAATCTAAAAAACTTAAAGAATCTTGTTTAATAATTTTTGATATATCTCCTAAAAATTCTTCTTTATTTTTTTTGTAAAATTTATGAAATGCATCTCTTAAAATATTAATACTATTTTGATCATCATAAGTATTACTATTGGGTAAGATAAAATGTAATGTTCTTAAAAGGTCTAAATACTGTTCTTTTGAACTTGCAGGATTATTAAAAATGAATTGTTTAATTTCATTAACAATATGGAAATGTGATTTACTACTATTCTCTGAAACTCTTTTTGCAAGAGGAAACATCAACTTATCAGAATAAGCTTTTAGCAGTTCTGTTATTGATAATTTGCCACTTACAATATTATTTCTTAAATAAATTTCTGAATAATAAATTTTAGAAATAGAGTTTTGGCTTTTTTGATAAAACTTAATAGATTTTTTGCTAAATAGTCTACAGAGTGCACCATCAATTATATCTATATCCGTTTTAGAGTAATTTGAAATTATCTTTAAAAGATTTTCTTTACTTTCTTTATCATAAATAAAAACATTACTTAAACTATCTCCTCCAAATACTTTAATGTTCTTATTCACTTCATCAACAATACCTCTTTTTAAAAAATAATTAATATCTGAGAATAATAATCTTTCTAAATCTCTATATTTATAAGTTAATAATTTTAGTAAAATATATTCGTGAGGTACAACATCATCTTCACTCTCTAAAAAAGAATAATTAAATTTAAATTCATTAACAAACCTTTTTACATCTCTGTAAGTCTTTAAAAAGTCTTGATACTTAAGCTTATGTTCAGTAACACATAAACTGTCATCATTACCCATAAAATTATCTATTGTAATGTCATCTCTCGACAATTCTAAATCTCTAAAAAGATTTTTGAATGCTTCATTAAATCCTTTAACATCTTTTCCTTCAATTTTGTTTAAAAAAACATCATCAACATGTTTAAAAAGCTCAGCTAATATTAAATCGGAATCAAATGGTAAAAGATTGATCTCTACATTAAAAATCTTATCTAAATAATTATCTTTTGGCTTGTTAATACTGTCTACAACATACTTTCTATCATAACCAGCTATAAAAATTACATTTGAAAAATCGGATAAAGTTCTTATTAACTTTAATGTATTAATAATCTCAACACTTTCTAAGCGATCTAAATCATCCAACAGAATAATTATTTGCTTATCAATTGATTTAATATTATTATTAATACTAATGTAATAATTTTCGAGTGTTTCATTTTCAGAAAGTAATTCTTTTCCATTAGAAATAAATTTATTTAAATCACTATTGGATAAACTTAAAATAGAATCTACATAATTGTTTATATCATTGGATATTTGGGCAGAATAAGGTTTTAATTGATGCTTTAATTCATCAAAGAAATTCTCAATTATAGCATTAGAACCTTTGTTTTTCCATATTCTGTACCAAAAAACAATTTCGTTTGGTTGCACTTTTTCATACTGGTTTTTAAATCTATGTAGAAAACTACTCTTACCATAACCCCAAACAGCATTCATACCAATACTAAAAGCTTCTTCTGGTTTAAAATCACTTACAACTGTTATCAATTTTTGTAGAATAGCCTCGTTATCGATTTCTCCATTATTAAAGACTTTATCTTCAATAAAAAAACCGGAAGAAATTCCTGTTTGCTCATATTCACTTTTCTTATCTCTTTCTTTTTCCTTTCGCCTATTATCCTTTGCCCAAACTCTAACCAAATTCAGAACATGTAACATAGCTATAATTAAAATCCAGTCAGCATAAACAAAACCATTATCTAAACTTAAAAACTCTATATAATTTGTAAAGATAAATCGTAAAAAAAAGTATATAGTAGCTATGTAGAATACTAAGAATGTTATTCTTTTATTATGAATAAATGCCTTCCTAATTAATACTGAATACAAAACAATAGATAATATTAATAATGCAAAAAAGCCAATTGTAAAAGTATTTGAAGTATAATCTATGTTACTACCAATTTTCAGTATCGAACTAGTAATAGTTTTAATGAAAACTAGAGATATTCCAACAGTTATAATATAGGTAATTATAAAGGCTAAATTATTTTTAAAAAACTGTTTCATATACATGAATTTATTTCTTCTTCCTCTTAACAGATTTCTTAACAGGTTTCAATAACTCTTTAAGTTTCTTTATCTCCTCCAACAAAACGGTTGCACTACCATCTGTATCCAACTGCTCCACCAACTCACCTTTAAAGGCTTTGGCTAAAATAGCTTGTGGTAAGCTGTCTGTTTTTATTTTTAAACTTTGGTATTGAGTTTCTATTTTATCTGCTTTAGTAAATAAAGCTTCTACTCGTTTTACGATTTCGGTTTGTTCTTCCTTCGAAGGAAGATCAATCTTAACATCTTTTATATTTGATAAATTTAATTGTGGTTTTCCTTGACCGTATGCAAAATCAATTAGTTGTTTTCTTCCATGAGATTCATTTATCAAAAACATATAAATGAATGGTGCAAAATCAGGATTATTGAGTCTTACCAAACTTACATGCTGACTAACATATGCTTCTTCAATATAAAAGTCAACTATAGCTGTCTTAGTAACATTAGCACCAGTTATTGTTATCAACAAATCATCTTCAAAAATTCTACTTCGAATACCTTCTGATTTATTAGGAAGCTTTACGAATGCAACATCACTGAGGTCTAAAAAATCTTTATTAATATTTTGTGCCCTAACAAAAATTGCACCTTCACCTGAATAATATTTGGCCCATCCTCTAGAACCACTTGTTATTAATTCTGTAATTAAACCTAATGAAGTTTGTTCCCAATTCCGTAAACTCTTATTCTGTCTTAAGTCCTTAGTTAACTCACCTTTTAAAGCTTGTGTTAAAACCGCTTGTCTAAAGTTTTTAAGCAGTTGTGGTATGTGGTCTAAACGTGTTTTTAAAACCTCTAAATTGTCAAATAATACGCCTAGTTTGGCAACAATGCGTTGTTGCTCTGCTAATGGAGGAAGTGGGAATAGTATTTTTTTAGCATTAGCATCATTTATAGCTACTTGTGTGGTACCAGAGGCTAATTCATTTTTTTGTCTATTGAAATATTCCGACTTAACGAAGTAATATGTATACTTTGGAATTATCGTACTTCCATAAGACCTCAACTGAATAAAACCAGTACTAAATAAACTTCTATTAAGTTTTTTATCAATTAAAACTGCTTTATCTGTATTCTCCATTCTTGCCTGAAGTATATCAAATTCATAAACTTCTCTATTAGCTCTTGAAGGCCTCTCTTTAAAATTAAACTTACCCTCAACAGTAAATTCACTTTCTTTAATACTTCCTGTAGAATAATAATCCTTTATATCTTCAAACTCTGTAACTCCTGTTTTCACAGGCTGAACTATTTCATACAAATAAGTTTCAACCCAATTCTTTGGCAAATTCTTCTCCATCTAGTTTAATGCTTTTATTATGGCATTCAACTCTTTGGTAATGCTAGTTAATTCGGTCAATGCTTCTTTGGCAATGTCTATAGGTTCGCCAATGTCTTCGGCTTTGGTAATGCTATCGTCTGCAATTAAACCTAAATCTAGCGAGTCGTTCTTTTTAGCAATGTTTTCTCTGGCTATACAGCTAAAACGTTCGTCTTTAATTTTGTTTCGGTCTTTGGCTGTATAAGCTTTCTCGAAGTCTTCAAAATAGCTTTCAGTAAATGGTGTGCGCTTCCCAAATTTTGGCATGTTGGTACGCATATCGTAAAACCACACACTTCGTGTGTTTTGCTTATCACTCTTACCACGTTCGAAGAATAATACATTGGTTTTTACTCCTGCTGCGTAAAAAATACCAGTTGGTAAACGTAAAATTGTGTGCAGATTACATTTTTCCATCAAATCTTTACGCACGTTTTGTCCGTCTCCGTCTTCGAACAAGACATTATCTGGCAATACTACAGCGGCTCTTGCGCCACCTTTGGTATGCAAGCTTCTATAAATACCTTGTAAAAAATTTAACTGCTTGTTAGATGTAGGGTAGACCAAATCTGTTCTTGTAGGCCTTTCTCCACCTTTTTTTGTTCCAAAAGGTGGGTTTGCCAATACCACATCTTTATTTTTAAAACTTTCGCCTAAACTACTCAAAGAATCACCTAGAGCAATATTGCCACCCATACCGTGTAAAAAGGCATTCATCATTGCCAAACGGTGTGTATCACCTACCAACTCACAACCAGAATACTGCTCGTTTTGTAAGTGTTTGTTTTGTGCTTCGGTTAGCGAGTAAATATCATTGTGTTTTAATATATGGTGGTGTGCAGCAATCATAAAACCATAGGTGCCACATGAAGGGTCATCTAGTCTTTCGCCTACTTTAGGGTCCATTAAACGCACCATTACATTAATTAAAGGTCTTGGTGTAAAGTATTGTCCTGCTCCAGATTTTTTCTCACTTGCATTTTTTTCTAGCAGGCCTTCATACATTTCTCCCAAGCCTTCATCTTTGGCTTCAAACCAATCTAACTCGTCTATATGTTTTATTATTTTACGCAAGTTTGCAGGTTCTTGAATACTGGTTTGTGCGTTGTTGTATATTTTCTGGATTTTACCTGTGCTTTCTGTGCCTAAATGCAGTAAGAGTTTACGGTAAAACGTGGCTAACTCTATGCCTTCCTTTTGTTTTAAATCTGACCAACGGTAGCCTTCTGGTAGCTTATCGTTATAGTCGGTTTCTTCTGCCATTTTTAAAAACAGAATAAAGGTAAGTTCGTTTAGGTATTGGTGGTAGGTAATCCCATCGTCGCGCAATACATTACAGAGATTCCAGAGTTTGTTTACTATTTCTTGGGTGGATAATGCCATTTAGTTTGTTATACTTTTTAATACTGTTATCATATTTTCTTGATGCTCATTTACTGTATCTTCATTCCATTCTAGATAACACATCATTAATCTTTGTTTTAAACTTTCAATTGTTTTTTGCTCATAATAGTGTTCTTTTTTTGAGTATGGTGCATAGTTGCTTAATTCCGAGTTTTTGCTCCTACTTATTAAGCATAAATTTCCTAAATTATCAACATTGCTAAATGCAGGCAACCCATTTTTTGGGTGCTGCGGTGCATAATGCTCCACAGAGCTGCGGAATGCAAATTCAAAGGTATTGGTATTTAAATTACAATATTTTGAATCTCTATCTGAAACTTTTTCAATATTAGCTTCGAAATTTTTCCAAAGCAAATAATCTAATCGATTAAAAATAAAGTTTTGCACATTGGTCCCATTATTTAAATTGTTTTCAATATCCTCATCTGTAAGCTCTCTATTTTGAATATTACATTTATTCTCGAATATTATATCAAAATAATCAAGTTCTATACTATTCAAACGATCAAAGAAAAATGCGTCAGACATTTTTTCTAAATACTGAATGTAATTAGATGCTTGAATTTGTTCTTCGGCATCATATAAATAATTCAAAGCGCCAGTTAACCAATGCTTATACATTGTTTGAGGAAAAGACACATGAAACATACTTAATAGCATGACCAACTTTTTGTTTTCAAAAGTACTTCCGTCTTCTTCACCAAAAGTTCCTACGTAGTAACCTCTATTTTCGTTTTTTTGTTTCTTAAGTTTCAATAATGCCCAATTGTCGTAGCCGTTTCTAAATGCTCGTTTTACAATATATTGATCAAATAGAAACTTGCATTTTAATAAGTCATATCCAAATTCGCGTACTGCTTCAATTTTCTCTTCTAAATTATTATCTTCAAAAAGATATTTCTCAAATTCTTGTATTAGCTTTTTGTCATCTAACTGCACATTCCGCCCATACGATACCCTTAATACATGTAATAAAAAATTTGAAAATGAAACCACAGTAGTGAATTGGGCTTGACCATCATCTTCTAACCCTTTCTTTTCTGGCCTATCAACTTCTGGCTTTTTAATTATATTAATTAAAGCGTCATTTTCTCCTTCAGTATCTTTTAAATTTACTGAAATGGTTTTCTTTTTTATTTCCTCAAAATCTTGAGGCAAATTATCCCAGTCTATACCGAATATTGATTTCCTGTAATCAATATGATAAGCATATTGCACGTATCGATCCATTTGCGAACATGCCTCCCAAATTTCGCTGAAGGTTTTTCGGTCATTTTCTGCATCATCAGATTTTGATAAAACATTTAAGCATTTAGCTTTAAGTATTTCGTGTTTTTCAAGCTGTTCTCCCCGATTATTCATTACTTCAAAATAATGATTTAGATCTGTGTTTTCTGGCACTTCAACACGCATTATTTTCACTTTACTAGAAAGATCGAATATAAACTTTTGCAGAGCATTGTTTTTTCCATTACCAAATAATTCAAAAAGTTTACGAACTATTATATTATAGGCATTTATCATTGCTGTATCTTGAATGAGAGACGTTTCCATATTACCGTGGTCATATAAAGCAGCGAGTGTTTTTGATGATATATCACGACTATAAAAACTTAAATTACAGCCTTTATAATTAATGTTGTTTTCCTCTTTATATTCGTGTTTCAAAACACTTAACAAAATATTTAGCGTTGTAAGTCGCTGCTGTCCATCAATAGTTTCAAAGTAATTTTTTGAGTTGATTTCTTTTTTAAAAACTACCAGACTCCCTAAATAATAATTTTCGGTTTCTGAATCATAAATATCTTGAATGAGTTGTACAATTTGAGCCTCTTCCCATGCAAAATTCCTTTGATATATTGGAATTATATAATTTGAACCATCAAATAATTGCTGAATGTTTAATGTTGAAATATATTTTTGATCCATTTTAGTTTAAATAGTTTAAGTCCTTAAACAATTGCAGTAATTCACCCGTTTTGCTTTTTTGTACTGGTATAACGGTTTCCAATGGTTTTTGAAATATGTCTTTAGAATCTATCGCTTCTCTAATAATTCTAAAAAAACCATCACTTTCCATCCCTCTATTGTCTATAGTAGCCAACTGTACAGAGTATTTATCTAATCTTTTAGTATAGGTCCAAATAAAAAATTTCTCTATGGCCTGATCTAGTTTATAGTTTCCAAACTTATCTAAATAATACAGCAGACAGCAATCAAAAAGATTTCGCACATAACGATCACCAGTTCTATTTTTTCCAGAATAGGATGATAATACTTCTAAAATATCAGAAGCTCTTGACTTTCCATTCTTGATTTTTTGCAATGGTGACTGCTTATTCAAGGAATCATCATTTGAATGGGTGTCATTAATTTGATTTACAATTTTAGAGTAATATGTTACAAATTCAAAAAAACGCTTACCATTAATTATAATTTGATCTATTTGAAAAGGATAGCTTGCTCTTTGACCATCTATTTTTCTATCTAAATCTGAATTATATTTTTCTGTATAAAAATGATTAATTCTATATGGTTTAATAAAATTATAATGCCCAGGATCTTCTAATGAAATTCCTTTAAAAATATGAACATCACTTTTATTAAAAAACCTAGCACTTCTACCTTTACTCCAATTTCTAACCCTAAACAAATAATCATTAAATAAAACAGATAATTGCTCTTGATCCATTTGTTCCCAGTGCGAAACACAACTTAATACTTCTTTTTCTGTATTGTGTTCCATTTCTCTTAAGTGAAAAGCTTTTAATAAATCATGAGGCTCTAAATCTTTACCTCTTGAATTTTGAGAATCGAAGAACTGAAAGGCTTCTGAAACATCTTCAATTTCAACCCAAACCACCTTGCAATTTTCATAGAAAAACTGAATAACCTCTTCATTAAAATTTCGTATTTGCCTTTGTATTAATTTAAAGTTTTTCTGAAGGTTATATTGTGAAATTAAATTAGGGAATTCCTGTTGTAAAAGACAAGATTTAATCTTTAAAAACCTACCGTAGAAAGTTTCTGTTTTGAATTGCATTTCTATCGCGAGGCTAATCAAACTCAATGTAATAAGTCTTTGTTGTCCATCAACAATATCTAAAACCTCATTATTATTGGCGTCTTTATACTCATGAAGAACTATCGTGCCTAATCTGTATTCCTCAATATTTTGATGTAAAATAATATCTTCAATTAATTGTTGCACATTGACCTCATTCCATTTATAAGGTCTTTGATAATCTGGAATATTAAGATTCTTATTGTCGTGGAATATTTCATTAATAGAAATAATTTTAGCTTTATTTTTGGTCATATTTAAGCGTACAAATATTCGTTTAACTCTTTAATAATTTGCTCTGTTTCGTTTTTAAACACTTTATCTAAGCGTTTTAATCCCCCATCTACACTAAACGGAGGTTTGTTTAAATCTTCCAAAGTAATTATAGATTCTTTTTGAAGTTGCGCTTCTATTTTGTCTAACCATTTTAACTGAATTTGGTTCCAATTATGAGACGTTTTAAGTTTAGCTACAGCATTAGAAATACGCGCTTTATGGCTTACTAAATTCTCACCCAAAGCAGACGTACGAATGTGCGCAATAATATCTGCAACGATCTCTGTATTGGTGACTTCTTTATAAGCTGCATTTAAGTTGTTTTTATTAAAGCCTTGAGTGTCTAGTATTAGGCGTAATTCTTTAAGATCGCTACGTGTTAAAGTACTTGGTTTGGTGCACACAATGTTCAAAGCCGCAATTTCATTTCTATTGCTATTTATAAACTCGGTAAACGACTCTAAATAATCTTTAGGTTTTAGATTTTTGTCATAGGCACGATAAACCTCTTCTACTTTATCTTCATGATCGCTGTAAAGCGTCTGGTAATTTAATGCCTTACCTTTTTCACGATCTAAAAATTCCCATAGATGCCCATAATCTTCAATAGACTGGTTTACATTTTCAAGATCAATCGCTTTCAGTTTCTTAGCAAAATCTCTAGCCGTAGGTTCACCAGATAAAATTTCAAACTGCTCTTTTTGCTGTTCATTAAAACCAGAAATCTTACGTTGAATTTTTGCGATAATTCGGTCTAACTTTGCTTCTTTTGAGTAGTTGTCTTCAATAATGGCTAGCTCTTCCGCTAAATTAGCAAAAGTTTTAGTTACTAAAGGTGCAACAGGTTTCATAACCTGTTCTTTGGCCATGATTTCGGTAACACCAACACAGTCATAAATTTTAAATACTTCTTTACCAATTTCGTCACAACGTCTTGTAGCACGTCCAATCATTTGATCGTATAAAATACGAGAGTTTACTCGTCTAAGGAATACTAAATTAGAAATGCTAGGTACATCTATTCCTGTGGTTAATAAATCTACAGTTACTACTATACTTGGGTATTGATCGTTTTTAAACTTACGCAACAAGTCTTCTCTATTATAAACTTCACCTGTGATTTTAGCAATAGCATCTGCATCTGCATCTTCTCCTAATTCTGCGTACTCTTCAAACAACAGTTTTACAATGGTGTCTGCATGTGCATTTGTTGCTGCAAAAATTAAGGTTTTACCTTTATTTTCAGGAAGAATACCATAGGTAGATATAAGCTCGTTTAGAATAACACGATTAAAGTTTTCGGTAATTACTTTACGATTAAAACCTGTGATTTCGACTTTAATTTCGTCTTCTGTTACTCCTAAATCTTTAATTTCGTTTTCTTCAGGATCATATACTTTTACTTCATCCCCTTTTTCCCAAACAATTCCACCTTTAGATAATATGGTTTGAAATACAAAAGGTGGTTCAAAATCTATTAAGTAACCTTCTATGACTGCTTGACGATACGAATACATAAAAACAGGATCACCAAAAATATCTTTGGTATGTAAAGCTGGTGTTGCTGTTAAACCGATACGATAAGCATCAAAATAATCTAACACCATTCTGTATTTACTTTGAAAATCAATTTGGTCACGAAGAATAAACTCTTCTTCATCCATTTCCTTATCTAAAGTATAACCTCTATGTGCCTCATCTACGACGATACAATCATAATCTCCAACACTTGGCGATTCATCTGAATAAGCAATACGTTGCACCATACCTTGAACTGTTGCGAAATGTATTTTTGTGTCTAATTCGGATGCTTTATCTTCTAAATCTTGTAAATCGTAAATTTGAGCAAAGGTTTGTAAGCCTTCTATATGTACTTCTTTAAATGAATCTGATGCTTGTTTACCTAACATGCGTCTGTCTACCAAAAATAAAATACGTCTAAAGCGTCCGGACTTAACCAAACGGTAACACATACCAATCATGGTTCGTGTTTTACCCGTACCTGTAGCCATAGCTAATAAAGCACGTCTATCTTCTATATTGGTTAAGATTTTCTGTTCTACAGCTTTAATCGCTTCAATTTGATACTCTCTTAAGCTTAAACCATTGGGGTCTGATAATAAATCGTAATCGGTTTTTTGAAGTTTTTCTACTCCTTCATTTTCATCGTAATTTAACTTCTCAACTAAATCTCTTGGTGAAAACCAGCTTGATAATGGTCTTGCCATATTTTTCTGGTCTCTACCATCCCAAAACCAAATTCCTGATGCTGTTTTAAATTGCTCTAAATAGGGTCTACCGTTGGTAGAAAACATAAATGGCACATTATACGTGTTACTATTTGCGTGTTTAGGAAATGTGATGTTATGGTCATTAGTTACAAGCTTACTGTAGGTTTTAGCTTGCCCTAAATCGCTCATTACATTTTTAATGTGCTTTTTAGCTTCAACAATACCTATTAACTCTAAACCATTGAACAAAGCGTAATCAGCCCACTTGGTTCCGCACTTCCATTCGGCAATAGCCATTTGCTTCCCTTTTTGAGGAAGCGTCTTTTTTGATTTATAATTCAGTGTTTCTGTATCACATTCCCAACCAGCATCTCGTAATTGCTTATCTATTCGATCTCTGGTTTCTGCTTCACTTTCTTCTGTTTTTCTAGCTTTAGAAAAAGCGCGTTCTATACGTTGTTGTTTTGCTTCCTCAGAAATTTGCGTATGCTCCTTTATTTTTAGTTTGTAGTTAGCGACTTCTTGTTTTAGTAGTTCTAACTCCTCCTCTAGTTCTGCTGTTTTATGATCTTCAACAACAAACCAAGATTCCTTTGGTGTTTCATAATCCACAAGGACATCTTCATTTTCATAGACCTCAACAAACCATTTGGTTAGATAAAAAGCTTGTCGTAACATGTAACGTGCTTCTGCTTGTGTGCCCTCACCAGAATGCGATGCCTTATTTCCTGATTTTCTAATCGTATGGAAAATGGAAATGATTTCAGAAGGCGTGTCCGAATTATTTGCTAATACTGCTAATCTGCTAAATTGTTTTTTGTCGAAGGGCTCTTCTAATTGTTCAAAATCAATTAGAATACTAGTTAGTTTTTCTGCTAATATTCTCAGTTTAGATAATGTTGTACCTGGGTCTGTGTAAGCGTTGCGCTCAGCTAAGATGGCTAATTGAAATAACTCTATGTAGTTATCCCTTAGAAAACCGAAGTTTGATCTTGTGTTAGATTCCGATGTATGTTTTGTCATAAATAGGCAATAATTGTTTTATTTCAGGTTTATAGTAAAACATTATAGGGCGACATCAAATTAATTATAAGTGATTCTAAAGGTAATTAAAGTGCTTATGTTTCAAAAATAAAATTACAATATTTAATGAAATTTTTGTTGCGGAAAACCGTAAAACTCTATTGATTAAAAAATGATGTGTTTTTTTAAAGTGTTGATTTGTAATCACTAACCTTTTTTATTAAGTATTAAAGTTTAATTCATAGTTTGGTTTTAGCACTTACACCACTATCTCGAACACACAATTTTATGCAACTTTTCATGTATATGATCTTTAATTTATATAGCCTAATCCACAAGCCCATCAAACTTCGCCTTCATTGTGGGATTTCCGTGGGTTAATTTTTTTATTGTTAAATCATCGGCTTTATTATTAGCCAATCGCAAGTTGTTTTCGGATGATAATAATGCCGCCTTTGTTTTTTCTAAGTGACCTATAGTCTTATCTATTTCTTTAATTGCTGTCTGAAATCTGTCACTAGCAATTTTATAATTTCTAGCAAACCCATTTCTGAAATCATCAATCTTTTCTTCAAAATTGGTAATGTCCACGTTTTGATTCCGCATCAAATTCAGTTCTGCTTTGTATTGCATGGAATTCATTGCGGCATTACGAAGCAATGTGATCATAGGAATAAAAAATTGAGGGCGCACCACATACATTTTGTTGTATTTATAGGATACATCGACGATGCCTGTGTTATACAGTTCGTTATCTGCCTCGAGTAGCGACACAAGCACTGCATATTCACATTTTTTGTCTGTGCGGTCTTTGTCTAGTTTGGCAAAAAAATCATCGTTCCGCTTTTTTGTAGCGGTTTCATCATTCTCATTTTTCATTTCGAACATTATTGAAATGACTTCATTACCAGCGTCATCAGTTTCTCGATAGATATAGTCACCTTTAGTGCCTCCTCTTGAATCATTGTCTTTTTCAAAAAAAGCATTTTGAAAAGCCGTCGCCCGCAGTTTATTGAATTCAGTTTCACAATGCTGTTCTAAGGTTTCTCCAATCATTTTTGTTGAAAGCTTTTGCTTAAAGTCTTTTAAACGGTCAATTTCATCATCTTTCATTTTGATTTCTTCCTCTTTTATATGGAGCTTGTCATTAAATTTTTTATTTAAAGATTTTTCAAGTAATTGTGTTTCGGTTTCGTTACTTTTTAAATCATTAGCCAGACGATCTCGTTCTTTTTCGATGGCCTTAACCGCCTGTGATACTTCTAGTTGTTTCACTGTATCTGCATTCTGAATTGTTGCTTTCATTACAGAGATTTCAGATTCTTTCTTCGCCAACTGATTCACTAGTTCGAGTTCGTTCTGCGCTTTGAGTGCACTTATTTCTTGATTCTTTTTTGAAAGATCATCTTGAAATGCATTTTTAAGATTAGCTTCTGCTAGTTTAATGGCATTTACTTTTTCGGTTTCAGCAAGGTTTAATCGCGTTTGCAATTCTTCTTCGAACTGATGATCGCGAACTTGCTTAAGAATATCAGCAAATCCAGCTTCATCAACTTTAAACGCTTTATTACAATTTGGGCAAATAATTTCGTTCATATTTTGTGTGTTTTAAATGTGCCACAATGTGTTAAATACCTATCAATATTAGTACCCCTTTTTATAATCGGGATAATTAAGCATCCATCGCTTTTCATAAGGTATAAAACTAAGTATTATATAGACGCTGTCTTATACGTAGTTCTGCGTATTTTTCATTTCATAAATGTTGAAATTACACTATTGCATTCAAGCTTTTTGTGACATATATCATCACTATACAAGTTAAAAAAGCACTTAGTCTTAAATAAGGAAAATTACAGTATTTTCTAAGGGTTTTGTTACGGTATTCCGTAATCACAATAAAAAAAGAGACTATTATTTATAATGGCCTCTTTTTGAATAACTCAATTTTTAAATATTATAATAACCCCTTAGATATATCTAAATCATAAAAATCTTTCGCATGTATCTACTTTAGAAATAGTTACTTTACTGTTTTGCGTAAGGAGTTATAAATTGGTTAAATAATCCCCAAATCTTTTGTAGTTGCGACTAAGTGAATCGCATTATTGGCTTTAAATTGTTCGCGTAGTTTATTGAGTCGTTTTTCTATGGTACTAACACTACTTGGAGAAATACCATTGGCTTTTAAGTCTGAACTTATTTCATCTTGTGATAAGCCTTTGGCTAATAGATTAAGTAGCTCAACATCAAAATCGTCAATTTCTAATTGCGTTTTAGGGCTTAGTGCCTTATTAACTTGAGGTGATAGATAAATTTCACCTTTAGCAACTTTTTGTATGGCTTCAGAGAGCTCTAGTGAGCCCTTTCGATCTTTACAGACGAAGCCGTTAATTTTATATTTTTTTATAAGTTGTCGTACCTTTTGCAATTGATCTTTCATAGAATACACGATGATTGGTGTGTCTGGAAAGTCAGTTCTCAGCTTTGCGATAAGGTCCTCGCCTGATTCTAAATTAGTAGTTCTATGATCTCTTTTAAATGATAAATCGGTTATAAGCAAATCAAAATGAGCATTATCTATAGCGGCTTTTTTCATTTTTAAGAAAGCTTCATCGCAATACTGTGATCTTACTATTGCTGCCACATTTAATTGTTTCAATATCTCAGTAATATTACCAAGTATAGCATCGTGGTCATCATTTATTAAAACGTTTTTAAACATATCTAAACTCTAATTTTTGCTTTAAACCCTTTATTAGGATGTGTTTCAAAAGTAATCGTTCCATTTATTGATAGAATACGGTTTTCCGTATTTTGAAGTCCAGTGTGCTTTTTTAATTCACTACCGATACCATTATCACTGTAATTAATTTGAATATTTTTATTTTCCTTTTTGAAAAGAATAACTACTAATGTTGCTTGACTATGCTTTTTCATATTTATTAGTAATTCTTGCACAACCTTATAAATAGTTATTCTGTTTAATTCAGAAATATTGTTCCAAGCAATCTCAGAAATACCTTTAATAATGACACTTGTATAGGTATCATTAAAACTTTCAATTAATTCGCTTAAATGATCTACAAAAGGATAATCGGTATTAATAGCACTATGCTCTTGAGAAATATCGCGTGTTCTGTGATACAAACTATGTAGCTCATTTATGAGTCCCTCATGTTCCTGGTTTTCATTTTCAAGCTTAATCATTACCTGAAATACATCGTTTGCTACTTCATCATGTATTTGTTTAGAGATACGAGATTCGGTATCAAATACTTGTTGCAGTTTCTCTTTTTTATGTTTAGATTTTTGAATTGAATAAAGCAATATAGCAAACAGTAAAATGATTATTGCAGTAGATAAGTATATTAGTTTTAAGTTTCTTTGTTCTTCTTCATCTAGTTGGCTCTCTAATGCAATTCTCTTAGACACAGAATCATCATATTTAAACAACATAAATTTGTTTTGATTTTGTTTTTTAGTTAAAACTAGGCTATCGCTTAACGACTTAAATTCATCTACGAATTCATAATTTTTTAAATCTACTAAAAGACTTAAGGCATCTAATCTATATGAGGGAGAATTAAGTTCATTAGCCAATGTATAGGCCATATTTGCATATTGGTTCGCTTTGGTGCTATTATTTGTCTTATTAAAATGTTTTGCTAAATGCTTATAACTAGTATGAATTTTGAATGTTGCATTTACGGATTCTCTTAGCTCTAAAGCTTTCATCATTAATGGCAAGCTTCTTTTATCATTTAGCTCTGAATAGATAAACCCCAAATTATCCCAAATAAGTGCTGTTATTAGAGGATCTTTATTTCTAGGGATTTTCTTATAAGCTTTTAATAACTCATTCTTTGCTTTTTCAAAGTCACCATTATCCTTGTAAACAAGAGATATATTATTATGAATAATAATACTGTCATTTGTGTTTTCAGCAATTTCAAAAGATTTACCATACAATTCTAGAACTTTACTCTTATTCATCTTCTCTGAATAGACCATACCTAAAAGATTATACAAACTCTTTCTAAACTCCATCCTTTGATGTGAATAATCAATATTATCTAAAACACTTATGGCTTTGACAGCTGTTTCTTCACTATCGTCATACATACCTTGCTTATATTCTATACTTGCTTTATAGTAAAGCGAATTTATAACAGCGTCGCTGTCATTTTGTTCAACTGCATTACTATAATTAGTATCAAAATAACGAAAAGCATTAAAGAGATCATTAGGGTTTTGAGGTTGTAATGCTAAATTTCTGTAGTAAGTTAAACTATCCGTATCACTTTGAGAATAAAGCCTTGTGGTATTTAGAAGAGTAAAACAACAAGACATAGAATAAAAAAAGAGGAACGAAGTTTTGATTGATTTCATTCCTCAAAAATACTAACAAATTCTTAGATAATTTTTATCCACCATTTCCAGTTGGTGGCGGTGGTGGCGGAGGTGGTGGCGGTATTTCTTCTGACTCGCCACAACACGCTTGAGGTGCGACTTCATCAGTTAAACTCTCAGGATTACAAGAAAAAAATGCAAAATTGAGGAAAACCGTAAATAATATTATAGATAATTTCTTCATTTTATATGATTTTTAAAATTGAACAATAGTGTTGCTGTCCGAGAAATTCTCAGAGACTTTGTTGCCTTGCAACACGTACTAAATTTTGAAGAGACGTCTCTTCTTAGGGAAGTGAGGAGAGCAGAAGTAAAACAGAATTATTACTTCCCAAATGGCAATACCATTTCACTTTGCAACTCCAATATTGAATTGATTTTCGTAAGCCTTATTACGAGTAAGACAGTAATCAATTCTGAAGCAAATAAAGGAAGATTGTCTTAGAAACAATGGAAACTACATGGAAAGAAATTGGAAAAGAAATTCCTTAATATTTCCAGAAGGAATCAGTAACTTTAATAAGCCTTAAACAGCCACTATGAATAAAAAATTAATAATAAAAGCTTTTGAAAAAGCTAGAGTTAATTTGCAAAAAAGAGGAATTAAAAAACCTTCTTCAACAGATATTGCAGATGAACTTTCAAACTATATAAATGAAAATGAAAATTTTAAATTAGGGGAGAGAAGTTTCAGGGACTACCATAATGAAGCAAAAAAAATAATAAACTTAGATTCTGATATAAGTATAAAACAACTTAAAGTAATTAATGGTTTATGTAAATATTTAGAATTTGAAGATTACAAAGCTTTTGTAACAAGTCTAAATTTAGAGACTAATAATAGCGGGTTGAGAATTATTTCTAATTTTATTAAAAAAAATAAGATTACACTCATTACTTCTTCTACTATCATTTTCATTTTTTTAATAATAAATTCTGTTACTAAACAACGCTGGATGATATGGGAAGAAAATCATTATATTGAAGTAAAATTTGATATCGAAAAGTACAAACTTAACCAGCTTAAAATATACAAAGAAGAGAAGATTACGTTTTTCAAAAAAATTACACCAACATGTAGTACTTTATTTTTTAATAAAGATGGTAGTGAACGAATATGGTATGGAAAAAACAAAGAAAAAGAACTAGACTGCTTTACAGCTTTGGGATTACATCCAGAAACCGGAAAAACTCTAAACCCTATTACAGATTATATGATTGATAAATATATATGTAGTAAATAATTAGAAAAAATTACTTCAAATTCGACTCTACTTTTAGACCTTATACGCATAGGGATATTTTAAAAAATAAAGGTAAAATCTACACAGCTAACGATGTAAAAAAAATACTTAAGCCAATATTACAAACCGAGAGTCAAACAAATAGTATTACTATTGGAGAAGCTTTTAGGCTCAAAATAAAGGCTATTAATTCATATATTCTTGCCATTGAATAAGTACATATTTCTCAATATCGTTATCAGATTTCTTAAAAAACCCATATTCATAAACAAATAGATATACGTCACCTTTTTTATTTTTCCAGTAATGCGTAAAAAAGTTTGGATTAAATCCTTCTGCCTTAATCACTGAAGCTCTTATAATTGCTTTGCCTGCTCTATTATAGTGCTTTAGTAAGCGCCTATTCGTTTTAAGTTGATTATCTACCTGATTGTAAAATCGTGGTGCTCTCTCTAACCCTCTTTTATAGTGATAAGTACTTTTGCAGTGAAGATCACAAAACCTTTTATCTGATCTTCCTGATAATGGTTTCTCACAAGCCAAACATGTTTTTATTTTCATAAACGGTATTAAACGCATATTAAACGAACTCTATTCGTTTAAGGTACGGCTATTCAATTTAATACAAATATCTTGTGTTAAAATCACCAAAATGTTAAATAAACATATCACTTTAAAACATCTTTTTATTGAAGAAAAACAATGTATTGGTATGCAGTTCAATTCCGATAAAGTTATTCAAGCTTTAATTAGAGAGTTGCCAAATCCTAAATGGAGTAAATCTTTTAATATGGTTTATATTGCAAATAACGAGTCTAATCTTAATTTGATTTTTGACAAGTTTAAAGGTGTGGCTTGGGTCAATTGTAATTATTTTTTTCAAGATAGAAAACTAAATAACAACAATGGCATTATAGATTTTGACTGGTTTAGAAAGAGATCTAAAAAACAAGATTTCAGAACATGCCCTGAAGAGTTTCTACAGAAGTTAGAATTAAAAAAATACTCAAATAGCACTGTAAAAAACTATGTCCATAGTTTTGAAAACTTTATTAATTATTATAAAGACAAAGAATTATTTAGTGTCAATGAAAATGATATTAGGCTATATCTTCAAAAACTAATTAAAGAAGGCAAATCAAATTCATATATTAATATGGCAATTAATGCCATTAAATTTTATTATGAAATAGTTTTAGGCATGCCTAATCGTTTCTATTCTGTAGAGAGACCGAGGAAAGAATCTAAATTACCTAAAGTTCTGTCTAAGGAAGAAATTATATCAATAATTGAACATACCAATAATATAAAACATAAATGCATAGTTAGTTTGTTGTATTCTTCTGGTTTGCGTAGAAACGAGCTATTGCAATTAAAATTAATCGATATTGATAGTAAAAGAATGGTTATAAGGGTAGAACAATCAAAAGGAAATAAAGATCGCTATACTGTTCTTAATAAAAGTGTTCTAGATAATCTGCGGAAGTATTTTAAAATTTATAAGCCTAAAACATATTTGTTCGAAAACCCTATTTCTGATAATAAATATAGTAGCTCTAGTGTATTAAAAATCGTTGTTAAATCTGCTGAAAATGCAGGAATTAAAGAAAGAGTTACACCGCACATGTTAAGGCATAGTTTTGCTACTCATTTACTTGAAAGTGGTACAGATATACGTTACATTCAGTTGCTATTAGGTCATAACTCTACTAAAACTACAGAAATATATACACATGTTGCTACAAATTCATTTAAAGAGATTAAAGATTTATTATCTTAGGGCTCACATAATAGATATATAGTTACCAGTAACTATATATATTTGTTGTAGGCCATTTAAAACCATT
>NZ_DEXW01000074.1:0-936 GCF_002364335.1 Winogradskyella sp. UBA3174
AATTGGTTATGTCCTTGGTCTAAACAAGGTATGCCAAAAAATATTCGTGGTTCATACTATACTGGGATCAATACTTTTATTCTGTGGTGTATTCAATCAGAGAATAAGTATAAATCAACAACTTATGCTACTTTTAATCAAATAAAACAAAATGGTGGTAAAGTTAATAAAGGTCAAAAAGCACATCAAGTTGTTTTTTGGACTCCTTTAACGATCCAAGTAAAAGATAAAAAAGGTGAAGATACAGATAAAACATTTCCTTATATGAAGTTCTATAATGTGTTTAATCTAGATCAAACTACTCTAAACGATAAAGATATTATTGTTTCAGATGGTGCTGATACTTTACCTAATGTTGAACAGTACATCAAAAATACTAAAGCTGACATAAGATATGATAACAAACTTTATACTGGTAAATGTTATTATGTTCCGTCTTTAGATTATATTGGTATGGTTACTAAAGATAAGTTTAATAATTTAGATGGCAGTAATGCTACTGAAAATTATTATGCTACTATCTTACATGAACTAACACATTGGACTGCTCACGAAGATAGATGTAATCGTCATGAAAAATATAAATCTAAATATTTTGATGATATGGACAAATATGCTTTTGAAGAATTAGTTGCAGAGTTAGGTGCAGTAATTCAATCAACTATGTTAGGTGTTTCAATGAAACCTACTAAACATGCTTGTCAATATCTTAATATTTGGAAATCAAGAATAAAAGAAGACCCATCAGTAATGTTTAAAGCAAGTGCTTATGCACAAGCTGGTGTGAATCATATTCTTGAATTACAAAAAGAAAAATCTGTAAAAAAAGTTGCTTAATCTTCCCTAAAGCCCACTATTCAGAAGTGGTGGGCTACAACTTTCTCATTGTGTTTATCTCTCTATCATAAGTGTACGCATAAATCAATAAAATTTTTG
>NZ_DEXW01000074.1:1171-1345 GCF_002364335.1 Winogradskyella sp. UBA3174
TAATCTAATCCACACTCACGAACATTTACCATTACTAAACTTGTATATTTCTTACCCTGTGTTGTTAATTCGCTGATTTCTTTAGGAATGATTTCAATTTTTTTGGGTTGATATTTCATTGATTTTTCTATAGTAAACAGTTATGGAAATAAAATCAATAGAAACTAATAAAAT
>NZ_DEXW01000074.1:1580-1738 GCF_002364335.1 Winogradskyella sp. UBA3174
CAAATAGCTGACTTAACAGAAACACAAGCTAAAGCATATAGAATAGCTGATAACAGATTAAGTGAAGATGCTTCTTGGGACACTAAATTACTAAACCTGGAATTTAATGATTTATTAAATAAAGAATTTGATCTTGATTTATTAGGTTTTACTAATGA
>NZ_DEXW01000074.1:1953-5474 GCF_002364335.1 Winogradskyella sp. UBA3174
AAGATGATACAATTATTTTTTAATGAAGAAAATGAATCAAAATTTAGAGAAGCAATTAGTAAGGTTTCTAAAAGAGATGGCATAGATAATATTTCTGATGCTGTTTTAATGTGTGTATCAAATGAAGCTACTAAAGATTGAGCCTATACTTACTGATGAACAAGTAAAATCTTTAGAGGGAACATACTTTACTAAAGATTTAATTAAACATCATATAACTGAAGATACTAAAATTTTAAATGAAAGTGGAGATATATTAGCTGTATTTAAAAAAAATGCAGTTCCCAGTAATATCTTAAATAATTGTAGAAATTCATTTCGTAAAGCCGCAACCGAATCTAATAATAGAGGTTTGGCTTCAGGTTTAATATCTCAAAAATATAAAGTGGGAGATAAGATAGGCAAAAGAGTTATAGGTAAAATTAATGGCACAAGATACACTCCTATAAATATAAAAGATGGTAAATTATCAAATACTTCTTATGCTTTAACTGTTAAAAGTGGTGTAATTGGTTATAGCGATAGATACCCTAGAATACCTTACTGTAGAAGAACAATGTTTAATCAAAGAAACTTACAAGATTATAAAAAATGTTTACCTTATATTAAATGTGTTGATGAATTTTTTAAACAATATGCACCAGCAAGATACAATATTCAAAAAAAAATGGCAGAAAAAAGTTCACAAGATTTTGTGATTAAAAATACTGCTTTTAGTACTGTTACAGTAAATAAAAATTTTAGAACTGCTGGACATTATGATAATGGTGATCTCAAAGAGGGTTTTGGTAATTTAGGAGTTATATCACAAGGTAAGTATGACGGAGCAATAACTGTTATTCCAAAATATGGAATAGGATTAGATTTAAAAGATGGAGATTTAGCTATATTTGATGTTCATGAACTTCATGGAAATACTGAATTAATTCGCAAAACTCCTTATGAAAGAATTAGTGTTGTTAGTTATTATAGAGAAAAAATGATATATTGTGGTAATGCCGAATATGAATTAAATAGAGCAAAAACAAATACCAAAAAAATAGCCTTACCAGAAGAATTAGAAAAAGCAAAAAAAATAAAACAAGAAATATTTAATGAACTTTAGAATAGCTATACCAAGTGTTACTCGTTCAGAAACATTATTAAATAAAACTATATCATATTTATCAAAAACTAATATTGATTTATCTAAAGTAGATATTTTTTTAAGTAAGGCAGAAGAATTAGAAGAATACAAAAATAAACTTAAAAACTTTCCTGTAAATTTTATAATTTCTAATAATAGCAGTATAAACGAACAAAGGAATTTTATAGTAAAGCATTATCCTGTAGGTCAATATGTTATGGGTTTAGATGACGACATACAAAGTGTAGAAACTAAAATTAATGATAAAAAAACCGAACCTTTATTACAATTAAAAGAGTTAGGTCACCAAGCATTTGATCTATGTTTGAAAAATAAATTTAATTTATGGGGTATTAATGCCTCTTTTAATCCTTTTTTTATGAAGCACACTATTTCATTTAATTTAAAATTTATTATAGGTTGTTTTTATGGTTGGATTAATACTCACGAAGATAAGGCACTAATAAATTATGATAAAAGAATTACTAAAGAAGATTATGAAAGAACAATTAAATATTATATTAAAGATAAAGGTGTTGTTAGATTTAACTATTTAGCACCTAAAACTAAAATTTATACAGAAAAAGGTGGAATACAGTTATATAGAACTTTTGAACACGAAGAATATTCAACTCAGTATATGTTAGATACATATCCTTTATTTTGTAAAAGAAACAATGCTAGAAAAAGTAAATATCCTCAGATAAGATTAAAAGATCAAAGAAAAAAGAAAATTTAAACTTTTTTGATTGTCATTTTATAATTATTAATTTTATTTGTAATTTTAATTTTTTTTTTTTTAATTAGTTTGTTTTTCTTAAAACTACTGTAATCAACATAATGATGCCAACGATTAAATCTTTTAACTACTTTAGCAATATCAGGGTGCATATCTGATAATATTTTGCTTTTATTTAAAGTACCCTCATTTTTATAAAATTCATCATTACAACCTCCGTCATTAGTTTGGGTTGCTCTTTTTCCTTGCAGAAAAGCATTAAATTGCACAGTACACCAATTATCTTTCAATACTCTTATAGATAAGTCAGTATCTTCATTGTACCTGCCTCTCCATCTATAAGGAATATCATTTCGAATTAATAAACAACTATATATTCTTGTGTTAAGTTTGTAGGGTGGTCTAAAATCGCTATAAGGCATAAAATTAGCATATTGAAACCCAGCAATAGCAATATTTGTATATCTTAAAACAAAATCTTCAGAAGCTAAAAATAAAGAACTGTCATAACATCTTATTTTTTTATTATCATTAAACCTTTCAAAAGATTCAATGTTGTCGTCCATTACCCAATGCCATTTATTTTTATTAATTAAAGAATGATCCCAAGCATAATTTCTTGCAGCACCTGGACCTGTTCTTGGGTCTTTATCTTTCCAAAAACAATCGTATTCTAATTTATACTTTTTAGGTAAAATCAAAATTTGTTTTTTATCAACTATTTTACAGTATTCATTATATTCCTGTTCTTCTACTATAATTTTAAAAGGAACATTCATTTTATTTAACATTGTGCTAGTAGGATTTCTTTTAAACCTACCTTTACTAATTATATAAATTGGAAATTTAGTTTCTTTATTTTTTAAACTGCTTAAATAGCAATATTTACTATCTTTTTCTCTTAAAGGAAACCAAGCCTGTTTTTTATCTTTTTTCTGCTCTCCGTCAAAAACTTTTTGATTGTTGTATAGGTGTTCTTTTATTTTATCTTTAAATTCATTGTAATCTTTTTCATTTCTAAACTTGAATGTTGCTGTAATTTCTGCTGGTGGTTGCTTAACATTATTACATTCGGGCATATCAACCCATTCTTTTTTCCAATCTTCATTTTTCATCAGGTACAATCATGTTATTTTCATCTAGTCGGTTAATCTTATATTTTTTACCATCTTTAGTAAATTTTTCGTAATTATGTACTCTACCCTTATATTCATAACCTAATGCAACCAACCTCTCTATAATACTTTTTATATCTGTTTTATTATTTTCGTCATCTTCAAATCTTCTTTGGTTAATCCACGTTGAAACATGGGCTAGGAACTCCTTATCCTTTACAGTAGAAGCATATCGGTTAAAAGTGGTAGCAACCTCCTCAGGAATCATATCAGAGCAATTTAGAGCATATTTTTTGTTAGCTAGAAATTTACTTCCTTTCTTATGGCTTATCAAAGACCAAAATTTTTCAAACATAGATTGCATATTCTTATTAGGTATAGGACTAGGTATAGGTATAGGTGCTTTAATTTTGCTTGAAGCAAAATCGCCTTTTGCTTGATTTTGTGTAGATAAACCACCTTTTCTACCTGCTTCTGATCTTTTTTTGTATTTATCTGTTAAATATTTATGCTCTTGTACTAATCTTTTATGTGTAAAAGT
>NZ_DEXW01000066.1 GCF_002364335.1 Winogradskyella sp. UBA3174
GCTGCAGAAAACCCAGAAAAGCTGCAGGAATTAATAGATGCTTGGTTTGTAGAAGCAGAAATAAATAATGTACTTCCCTTGGATGATAGAAGTGCTGCTGAAATATTAACGATAGAAAGACCATCGCAAGAACCTGCGAGAGACCGCTATATTTATTACCCTTTCGCTGCAGCGGTACCAGAAGGAAATGCTGTAAATGTAAGAGGACGCTCATATAAAATATTAACCAACGTTGAAACAACAAATAAGACGTCAGGTATCTTATTTGCACATGGCTCACGATTTGGAGGACATTCTTTGTTTATAAAAAACAATAAACTCTATTATGTCTATAATTTCTTAGGCATTAGCCCAGAACAAGTTTTTGAATCATCAATAACATTGACACCTGGAAAACATACCGTAGGAATGGAATTTATTAGAGAAAAAACAGGAGAGAATGGTGAATCAATTGGTTCTACTAAACTGTACATTGATGAACAATTAGTGGCAGAAGGCCCCATGAGAACTCAACCTGCTAAATTCACACTATCTGGAGACGGACTTTGTGTTGGATATGACAGTGGAGACGCGGTGAGTGAATTATACCCATCACCAAGTAAATTTAATAATGGCACCCTTGACTTTGTAGGTGTTACTGTTGAAGGCACACCATATGTTGACTTGGAAGCAGAAGCTAAACGTGTTATGATGAGTCAATAAATAATAATTAATTGTTGGTCTTAGAAACAACTCTATTCCAACAACCTATAAAATAATAGCCGATTTTGTGTCAATTTTTAGGGTTATAAACCCATTTCAATTACTTTGTAAATTGAAACTAAATTGCTCAGAGGTCGGCTATTATTCTTTTAAGAACAACCATATTATAATTATTTAAAAAGCTATCAAGCTATGAAAAAGTTTATTATTTTATTATTCTTTAGTTTTTGTCTTTCCAATTTTAGTTTTTCTCAGGATGCCAATAATCCTATTGATCCAAGTCCAACCATTGGAGTTTTTAATAGAAACTACGCAGATGACTTCATGAGGACTCAGATCATAGCCAATATGACGGTCAAAGAAAAATGGTTCGTTAGGATTTCTGCGGAACAACAATTTAATTACAATTCCGAGAATCAATTTAGAAATGTTGGCCTGTTGGTTGCAAGACTATTTCAAACTAAAAACGGAAAACACAATTTTGGAGTTGGTGGTATTGTGAGTTATATAGATCCTCAAGGCATGGCAGCCGGTGTCAATATCGTTTCTACGAGTAAGGTTGGTAAATTTAAATTTATAACGCTGACGACTTTTCAAATGGGTCATAATATATCTACCATGGAATTTGATCCAGGGATCTACTATGATTTTCCCAAAGGATGGTATTTTAGAAGTCACCCTAGAATGATATTCGATTTTGAATCTAACACAAACGAAATTCCAGTGGGTGCTGGTTTAGGTAAAATAATTAAATCCACGGGACTCGTCACAAATTTATTTTTGGAGCCACAGTATGATTTGGCACAAAATAGGTCTATGCTTTATTTTGGAGCAAAGTTCCTTTTCTAATGGCAATCTTATTTACATTTGAACATAAATTGCTCCGAAGTCCACTATTATTAAACAGACACATTAGCCACAGGCTGAAAAATGAAAACAAACTTAAATATTTACAATTTATCTAGCATCACTATTAATTTGAATAGTTGGACATATTTTTTTCTTTTTTTTATCTTTTTTACCTCTTGCAATAAAAATAAAATTGCTTTACAAGCCGTTTCTTACACTCAATTCGAATTATTTGTTAATGAGACAGGGTATATAACAGATGCTGAAAAATATGGATGGTCTATAGTCCAATTAGATGTTTATAATTACACAACATCAGAAAATGCGACTTGGAAAATACCTGATGGTATCAATAAAGTATCTTCTGGAGCACTTCCAGTGACACAAGTAAGTTACAACGACGCCTTAGCCTATTGTGAATGGGCAAAAAAGAGACTTCCTACCTATGATGAATATTGGGACATCGTAAAGAATGATAAGCGTATTATTATATCAAATAATAAATTCCCAATTTCTGAAATAGACACCGTAAATATAGTAGGTAATGTATGGGACATTACAAAAAATAAAAATAATGAGCGCATAAGACTTGCCGGTGGCTCGCTATTTTGTTCCGAAAAAACCTGTCACGGAACTATTAAAGAAAGAGAACTATTTGTTGATAAAGAAACCGGAAATATAAATATTGGGTTTTCTATTATGGACTTATAACCAACTTAAAAAAACAATCATATTATGATAAACAAAATAACTTTAAGAACATGTATCGCACTGTTTTGTATAGGTCTTAGTCTAAATACTCAGGCACAAGATGAAACTGAAACACAAGGTACTTCAGCTGAAGATTTAGCAAAACAACTTGCAAATCCAGTAGCATCTTTAATTAGCGTACCGTTTCAAAATAATTTTGACTTTAATGTTGGTCCTCTTGAAGGCTTTAGATATACATTAAATATTCAGCCGGTTATTCCTGTATCTATAAATGAGAAATGGAATATGATTAGTAGAACTATTATTCCTGTTATTTCTCAGAGTGATGTGACTGGAGTTGGTAATAATGAAACTGGACTTGGCGATATTGCTCAAAGTATTTTCTTTTCTCCAAAAGAAGTAAAAAACGGACTTGTTTGGGGAGTTGGACCAGTGTTATTGTTACCTACCGCCACGGATAATGCATTGGGAGTGAATAAATGGGGAGCTGGACCAAATGCTTTAATTTTAAAATTACAAGGCCAATGGACTTATGGTGCTTTAGTAAATCATATTTGGTCCTATGCTGGCAGTGGGCTCAATGATGTTGATGCTTCATTCTTTCAGCCTTTTGCAACGTATGCGACAAAAACAGGAGCTTCTTTTACAATAGCCTCTGAAAATACACAAGATTGGAATAATGATTTGTTTGGTGGCTTTACTGGTATCTATTATGCTAAAGTAGTGACATTTGGAAAACAACTGTTACAGTTAGGTGGTGGTCCAAAAGTTTACTACGGAAATAATCAATTTAATCCAGATTGGGGAATTCGAGCAAACGTAATTTTATTGTTTCCGAAGTAGATAAAACTATTACCGTATATATTATTAGTTCTCATTATATACAAAAATTGCTGCGCCAATTCTCTGTATTAGTTTAGTAAATTAACCGCTTAATCGCGTTGCCATTCATGCAGATAACAAACATAAATAAGAGCGCTCAACATAGGTTAGATTACACGAACAAAACCTTTACAATACTGAAATAATGATTATAAAAATAATAGTTATAGGAGCCGTTATTATTGCCTTTAATTTGTTGATACAAGGGTTGGGTAATGTGTTTTGGCTTCGAAAAGTTGCAAGGATAACCAAAAATGAAAATGACATTACAAATAATAAAATTCTTAGAATTTTATTATTTTCATTTTTGCTTTTCACATTAATACATACCTTCCATTCACTAGTTTGGGCATTTTGTTATTATATAATCCCTGAAACTGCGAGTCAGTTTTCTAGCTTATCTGAAGCGGTATATTTTTCTATGGTAACCTTTACAACTTTGGGTTATGGAGATATATCATTGACTTCAGAATGGAGATTACTATCTGGATTAGAAGCCATCAATGGTATTATGCTAATTGGGTGGTCTACAGCAATGATGTTTTCATTAATTCAAAACATCTATAAAAAAATAAATGATAATTAATGAGTAAATCAAAAAGCAAGAAAAAAAGTTCTGTAAAGAAGTTGAGTTTTCTAACTCTGATTTTTACATTTTTAATTTTTATTTGGTATATCGCTTCTGACAGAGTGACACCTAACACAGACCAAGCAAGAGTAAAAGGCTTAGTACTCTCGGTCGCTCCGATGGTTAATGGATATGTTACAAAGGTAAATGTAGGGTTGCATTCCGAAGTAAAAAAAGGAGACACCCTATTTATGATTGACAGAAAACCGTATGAGATTGCTGTAGCGATTGCCGAAACCAATCTTGAAAAAGTTTCACAATCTATTAGTGCAGGAATATCTTCAATAAAAGCAGCCACAGCAAGAGTAAGCAAAGCTAAAGTTAGTTTAGATAGAGCCACCAAAAATTGGGAACGTACACAAAGAGTTATTTCTCAAAACGAAGGTGCACTATCGGAAGCGGATAAGGACCGTTCTGAGGCATCTTATTTAAATGCTATTGAACAAGTAGCATCGACAGAAGCTGGGGTAGAAAAACAACTGGCAGCATTAGGACCAACAGATCAAAACAACCCAAATACGAAAGCAGTTGTAAGCCAATTAGAAAAAGCAGAATGGGACTTGGCACATACCGCTATTGTGGCACCATCAGACGGAATTATTGAAAGTTTTAATGTAGAGGTTGGATATTTTGCTGGAGCTGGAAGGGCTATGGTGACTTTAATTTCTAACAATACGATCTGGATTCAAGCCAATTTAAAAGAAAATAATATATCCAATATTCAAATTGATAACGAAGTTGATGTGATTTTTGATATTGATCCCGGTGAAATATATAAAGGTAAAATAAAAAGTATTTCTTATGGTGTAAGTACCGACAGAACCAATGCTGGTGGCCTACCTAGAATTAGTACGGCACAAGGATGGCTAAGAGACCCACAGCGTTTCCCTGTTATTATTGAAATAGAAGACCCAGAAATTAAGCAGAAACTACGACAAGGAAGTCAAGCTGAAATAGTAGTTTATACTGGAAACAATTGGTTGCTTAACTCTTTGGCAAGTACACGCATATATATAATCTCCAAGTTATCATATGTTAGATAAAGCAAAGGGATTTTACTGGGGCTTAAAAGCCGATATACCAATTTTGCGTTGTGTGTTTGGAGTAACCTTAGCGCTTATTGTCTCTACAACATTAGGCTATTTAGTGCCGCATATAACTGCCATTTTTGCATTGATGTTTTTAGAACCCAATAAAAAACCATTAGGTTTAAAAACTGAAATTGGGATTGTGCTAGGGCTTTCTTTTTTAGGATATTTTGGTGTAATAGTTGGTCAATATCTTATTGACTATCCATTAGTATTGCTACCCATTTTAAGTTTGGTTATTTATTGGTCATTCAGATTTATAAAAATACCCGAACCTATACGCTTACTATTTTTAATACTAGCCGTATTAATACCATTCATAAGCCTGAAAGCTAATATATTGGGAAGTATAGTTTTAACAGCACTCCTTCTTAATTTGATTATTGCATTGGTGGTGATCCGCATCGCATTTTTTATATTCCCTTTAACAACACAAGAAGATATAATTATAGAAAAGAAAAAGCCAAAAGCATATAAAAACATGAACCTGAATAAATTGGCTTTTAATGGTTTATTGGTAGTATTTCCTATCGTTTTTGTATTCTACTTATTCAATTCTAGTATTGCCTTACTAACATTAGTTTTTACAGTATTATTAAGTTTCGATCCTTTTATTTATCAATCTAAAAAAGGAGGTGCATTACTATTTGCAAATGTTCTTGGAGGACTAATAGGGGTTTTAGCCTATAATATTCTAGTCATTGCTCCTAATTACGAGCTATATATATTTTTAGTCGTAAGTATCGCTTTTTATTTTGTGATAAATTTATATTCAGGTAAAAAAATAGCGCCCATCTTTAAACTTAGCTTTAATACGTTTTTTGTGGTGATGGGTACGGTAGCGACATCTTCAGATGAAGCAGGGAATACAATCTGGGAACGTTTAATACAAATAGGACTAGCTATCATATATGTTATTATAGCTTTTAAAATTGCCAATACATTTAATAATCCAAAACTATTGAATGAATAAAAAATATCTAAAATACGGTTTGATTATTACTTTTTTTATAGGGCTTTTATCCTGTCAAATTCAAAAAGACTATTTGGCTCCTCAACTAGAAGAAGTTTCAAATTATAGAAATAACACCACTATTGATAGTACAAACTTCGCGAATCTCTCTTGGTGGGAAATTTTTAATGATAGTACACTAGTTTCTTTAGTCGAAGAAGGACTCAATAACAATCTTACACTAAAAAACACGGTCAGTTTAATAAAACAATCGCAGCTTCAATTAGAAATTGCAAGATCTCAATTATACCCTAGTGTAAACTATGGTGTTGGAGGCGATATTAGTCAAAATTCTCTGGCATCTGCAACAACTCAAAATGTTACTGCAGCAGCAAACGTGTCTTATACATTAGATGTGTGGGGAAGGATTAAAAATCAAAACGAAGCTGCATTACAGGCGTATTTAGCAACAGAAATGGCACGCAACCAGGTACAAGCCACGTTGATTTCGCAAATAGCAACCATTTATTTTACTTTGAGAGATGTAGATAATAAGATTATTGTTGCCGAAAACACGATCAAATCATTGACCGATTTTAAAGATGTTATTGAAGCGAGATATAATGGTGGTTTTATTTCTAAAGTAGACGTAAACCAAGTTACGATTAATCTAAAAGATGCCGAAGTTACCTTACAAGCGCTATTCCGGTCTAGAGGACAACTAGAGAATACTTTGAGTACCGTTTTAGGATCTACACCAAAATCAATTCCAAGAGGATTACCATTACAAGAACAGGTGTTTCCTTCGGAATTACCAACTGGTGTCCCTGTTAGTTTATTAAAACGAAGACCTTCGATACTAATTTCAGAGAGAAGGCTAAAAGCCCAATTGGCAGTTATCAGTGCTACCGAAGCACTGCGCTATCCAGATTTTACATTGTCATTAGATGTAGGATCTCAAATTACTGACCCTAGCCTATTTTTTAGCAGATTAGCAGCTAATCTAGTAGGACCTATTTTTAACAATAACCGTATTAAGAATTCCATTAAAATAGAAGAAGAACGGTTTAATCAACTTGTTGTTGAATATGAACAATCGTATTTATTGGCCTTTCAAGAAGTAGAAGATGCATTAATTGCAATAGATACCTACCAAAAAGAATTCATAATTAGAGGAGAACAATTAGAACTTTCGCAAGAGGCTTTAAATTTATCCTGGGTACGTTATAACGAAGGAGTGACTTCTTTCTTAGAATTTATTAATTTACAAACCTCATTATTTAGTGCACAACTAAATGCATCTGAAAGTTATAAATTACGTCTGCAATCTATCGTTAAACTATACTTAGCCTTAGGAGGCGGATGGGAAAATCAAAACTAAATTTAAAAACCAAAATCAATGAAAAGCACAACCAACATTACATCATTTATTAGACTCGCAGTCTTAGTAGGGCTAATTCTATGGGCATCATTTATTGTTAAACCCTTTATAGGTGCACTAGCTTGGGGAATTATTTTAGCTGTTGCTATCTATCCGTTTTATGAAAAATTAATTACGAAAGCCGGTACAAAACGGAAAAAATTAGTGTCTATAATTTTCACCTTAGTTACAGTTACATTATTAGCTATTCCAACCTACTCTATCTTTAGTTCAGTATTGGATAGTACAACAACAACAATACAACAATTAAAAGAAGGTACATTGCAAATTTCTGCTCCTACAGAAAACGTAAAGGATTGGCCAATGGGAGAAAAAATATATTCAAATTGGGAAAATGCTTCTAAAGATGTGAAAGAATACGCACTTACTAATAAAGAATTTATTCTTGAAAAAGGAAAAGAGGTTTTTGGCAGCTTCTTAGGGCTTATGGGCACATTAGTGGGCTTTATCTTCTCTTTAATTATAGCAATAGTCTTTATGTATAATGCAGATGGAGGTCATAATACTTCCATCAAATTTGCAAATAAACTCATTGGAAAAGAGGGAGAAGATGTCGTTATTATGTCTCGTAATACTATTAGAAGTGTCGTAAAAGGAATTTTATTAGTAGCCATTATCCAAACCATATTAAGTTTTATTGGTTTTAAATTAATTGGTATACCAGCTGCAGGACTTTTTACAATGCTCGTTTTAGTTGCTGCTATTGTTCAACTACCAGTAACCTTAGTGGTACTTCCTGCTATTGCATTGGTGTTTTCAATTACAGATAATACAACGCATGCCATCATATTTACTGTATACATAATAATAGTATCATTATTAGATAATTTTTTAAAACCTATATTATTATCAAAAGGACTACAAACGCCAACCATAATTATCTTTATTGGAGCTATTGGAGGTGTATTACTTCACGGAATTATAGGATTATTTGTGGGCACCGTTGTTTTGGCATTGGCGCATCGATTCTATTTACGTTGGGTGAATTTATCGGAAGATTGAACAATAGCGATCATTAAAGTAACATTAAAAAAACAATCACAGGGTAAAACCTAATGAAGGTTCGCTATTTTATTTTAATTATATTACTCTGTGTTAATTGTTTATCTTACATTAGAAATGCAACAATTATTAATTCAAACTAAATTCAATACTAAACCTTCTAAAGACTTAGTCATCTTAATTTTATTTTATTTTTAAACTTTACAACCATGAAAAAAACCTTTTTATTACTTCCACTTCTATTTATATCTTTTTTTGGGTATGCACAAGAAGTTAAGGACATTGATTCAACAGCCATATTTATTTTAGATAAAATGGCAGATGTTATCGGTGATTTAGAAGCTGTAAGCTTCGATTTAGATACTTCCACAGATAAATTAGATGCGAATAAAAATATTCTAAAACACTACACTAACAGTACGATTTCGTTTTCTGGGTCAGATAAATTACGTATTCGTACAGAGGGCACAAAAGGCAGAAATGGCTTTTATTATGACGGATCTTATATGTCTTATTATAATTATGATGAAAATAATTATATAACTCTTGAAGCTCCAGGATCTACTTTAGAAATGATTGATGAAATGCATGTTGATTATGACTTTCAATTTCCTGCTGTAGATTTTTTCTATCCGTCTTTTACAGACGATATGATGGAACAATTTACTAGTATTAAATTTTTAGGAAAGAAAACTATAGATGACGAAGAGTGTTATCATATCATGGCAACTAATAAAGATTTAAATGTTCAAATATGGGTTACAAATAATACCTATCTGCTTCCAAAGCGTTTTGTTATTATTTATAAAAATAAATCAAATCTACAGGTGGAATCAACGTTTAGTAATTGGTTATTAAATCCTAATATTCCAGATGCGGTATTCGATTTCTTAGCACCGCCAAATGCTAGATTAATAAGCATCCTAAAAAAGTCTTAATTGTAATATCATAAAATTTATTTATCATGACAACATATACATTAAACATAAAGCACAAGTTAGGAATCCTTTTTGTTTTTTTAGCCTTAATTTTTCCTTCAGATTTATTAGCACAACGCATGGGCCATGGTGCTTCTAGAGGTGGAAGTCGTTCTCGTTCTGTATCTAGACCTAGTCCGTCCCGCTCTACACCAAACAGATCAATAAACGGAGGTCATAAAGCAACTAAAAGCAGAAGCTTTTCAAAACCTAAAACTTCTACCAAAAGAACAGCAACAAAACCAAATGTTTCTAGGAATAAAACGACTAAAAACCGAGTTGCATCTAATAAAGCAGGGAATAGCAAAACATCTAATGTTAAAACTAAGAATAGGACTGGTAACAATAACAAAGTGGGGAATAAAACGCACGTTGGTAATAATAACGTTAATATTAATGTAGATAGGAGCAGAAATACGAACATTAGGAATACTAGAAACACAAGTGTAAGACGAGGCTCTAGAGCTTACGTTAGACCACCGTACCGCTACGGTGGTCGCGGTTATTATTGTCACAGACCTTATTTTTACCATCCGTATACACCCTTTTATTATGGTTCATATTATCATCCATGGGGCTATTTCGTAACAACATTAGCTACAACTGCAATTATTGTAGCTATTGTAAATGATGATGATGATGATGATGATGAATATCATTATGAAGAAGGAACATATTATGTTAAAACAGCAGATGGTTTTGAGGCAGTTCAAGCACCAATAGGTGCTCAAGTCGCATCCATACCCAAAGAGGCTGAAAAGGTAGAAGTCAATGAAACCAATAATTATTATTATGGCGGTGCCTTTTATGAGAAAAATGCTGAAGGGTATATAGTTGTGCCTGCAACCGCAGGAACAATTGTTCCTAGTCTTCCAGAAGGAGGAGAAGAAGTGAAGATTGGCGATCAAACCTACGTTCAATTTGGAGAAACATATTATCAACCTATCGAGCTAGATGGAAAAAACATGTACGAAATAGTAGAAATTAAAGAAGAATAGAACACATTTATTATAAGGTAATTCTTAAAAGTGAGGCTTAGTTCTATTTTACTATGCTTCACTTTTTTTAGTGAACAACATTTGAATATTTAATAACCCTCACCAACCAAATTAAGATGTGAAAAACGAAAAAGAAACTCATATTAACGATTTCTCATTCGTCATTCCTTATGTGGGCTGAGATCACCAAGAAAAAAGTAAAGCAGACGTAACATTCAATTTTAAAAATGGAGGTTACTTTTAAACAAAACTAAACATTAATCCCGTTGATGGCGAATTTGATGCATAAGTTAAAATTCTCAAATCGAAATTAAAGGAAATACAAATGATACTGTTAAATCTATAATTTCAAGTTATGTTGAAGTGCACGATTTTAAAATGACAGAAAAAATAATATCGATTTAGAAGCCATAGATCATAATAATAGTAGCTATAGTATCAAAAATTTAGATATTTTAGAATCTCATAACTTTTTTAGAATTTTTAAGATTGAAGAGGAACAAGTGAACTTAACTGATGCTGACCAGCAATCGTTAACCGCAACAGTTTCGTAGACGCCTAGTGCTGAGTTATAAGATATCAACTATAACATCGAAAATCTTAGTGTAAGTAATAGTGTTTTAGATTATACGAACAATCTCACTGGGCAACCCTTCAATTATCATTTAAGTCACATTAAAATAGGGTGGCAAACATTTAAAGATGTTATTGATAAAACAGTAGCTGCACCTGTTAACTTTTTAGTAGGTCTTGTAGCTAGAGACCCTAAAGAACTAGAAGAAATGGAATTTAGGCTTAAGGACACCATTTCTTCAGAAAAGGAGTACAGATAACTCAATAAACTCTTAGATTTAGAATAGAAAAAGGAAGAATTGAAAATCACTATGACTTACTATGTCGATAAAATATTGCAAAAAGATGCTATTACTGCTGAAACGATTGGGCAGCAATTCAATGAAACCATAGGCAAGGATTATCTTAAAAATGATACAGATTATAGCGCATACCTCGTTAACAAAATTGGCAACGATTATTTAAGTACTAGTGATATGATTAACGTACTCTAAAAAGCAATTCCAATAGACAATATAGCAATTACAAGGTCTACGAACCTTATCAAAACAGTTGCTGATTACTTAAAAATACAATATCCAGCTACTGCAATTAATATAGTTAAAGCTAAGTACGAAGCTCTTGAAAATACAGGGACTATCCTAATTTTTTAGTACCCTACGGATTATTAGATGAACAATATAATACGAGTAATTTATCTGAAGAAAATAACACGACTGAAACAAATATAAAATAGTATAATTAAATTTAGAATGAGTAACCAACAGAAATTCCATATCTAAAAGAAAGGGCTGAAAATTTAGATCTAAGGTTATTATTGTTAAATCCAAAGTCAGCGCCAATAAGATCTAAAACACTATACTCATCCAACGCGTTATTTAAATCATCATAAAATTCGTCAGGTGGTGCAATAACATTATCTAATTTAAAATCATAACCACCAGAACCTGGACCCGCTATTAAAAAATCAATACTAAAACGCTTTGAAACAGGTAATTTGTAGCCTATCATTAAACCAACTGAAGTCACCGTTATTTCTGCCTCATACTTAAAAAGATGAGAAATATCTTGACTGTCGACATAAGTACCTTCCAAGTCTGAGTTAAAATCAGAATACTTTAGATAGGCACCTACATAAAAACCACTTAGCATAGATCCATCAACAGATTCATTGATATAATATCTAAACTCTGGAATTAATTTATAGCCAGAATACGTAATATCATTGGTTTGTATTCTATCAGTATCGATACCCGAAAATTGTATAAGACCATCTTCAGATTTAAAACCTACTCCTAAACCAACCGATATATGTTTACCTATTGCACGCTCATAACTAAATGAGAAAAATGCCGTTGGTAAATCGGAGATATCAAGATCTATTTGATTTTTTTGTTGTCTTAGCTCTATATCTTCTTGAGCAATAAGCGGCAAAGACACTAAAGAAAGTAGAAGAATAAGTGGTAAAGTTTTCATAAAAAATTGATTTATAATATGTTCGACATTTAAATATACATTGATAAAATTACTTTTTAACAATTAAAATTTAATTACTTAAAAAGCATAAACGGTTTAATCCTTATCTAATCTAAATACTAAACCACAACTAAACCCACCTAAAATCACTGTAGAACCTGTACTTATACCTGCACCTCCAGGGCCTACATAAACCCCAGCCCAATTAACTGGAAAATACAAGTTTCCTTGTAGATTTAAACCGATAACATCTGTAAGCATAATATTCACTCCTGACTTAAAGCTAAAGGCAAACCTCGTTGTACTATCTAGACTATTCCCTATGATTGTGTTATTTTCATTTGATGGTGAAACAACAACAAGCCCTAAACTAGCTCCAACAAAAGGCCTTACTTTACCTTCTTTAAAATAACGGGTTGCACCAACAAGAAACCAATCTAGGTTAAGGTCTGCAAGTTTACTTTCAATTGGTGAAAAGACAACATCTCTAATTCTTAGTTCTGAACTCATATTAATATACGTCAACTCGGCCATCAATCCTGTATAGGTTTCCACGCCAAGAGTAATCCCAAACTGGCCACTATCTTCCATTTTTAAATAATTTGGGCCATAACCAAGTTTAGCTCCAAATTGATAACCATACGAAGGAGTAATTTCAATGACTTGACCAATTGCACTAAAAGACAAAAGAGCCATTAAAATAAATAGTGAAAGTTTTTTCATAGTAAAAAGATGTATTAATTTATAAAGATTTTATTATCAGATGTTTGGTGAAATTAAAAAAAAATAAAAAACGAACAATTAGATTCAATTAAAATATTTAATGATACTACTTTAGGACATTCCCATTCACTATCAAACCCTTGGTCTAAAAAAGTTCAGATAAATCAATATTAGCCAGTGTTATCAAAACCAAAATGAAGCAAACACAACTATTTTTTCTATCATTTATAATATTAAAGGCAAAAATAGGTTAACCCCTATCTCTATCAAATATCAAATGATATGTAGTATTTAGAAAATAGGTTGGTTTTGGTCAGCACTCATTTTTACTTAAAATAAAACAGACCAGCCTAATCCAAGAACATTTAAATTTGAACCCACATCTTTCACCGTTTCAGAGTGAATATAAAAAACTTTCATCCCTTGTTTTTTTAGTAAAGGAAACCCAAACGCTAGCCCATACTGAACATCACCACGGTCATCATTATTAGGTTGACGGTTAACCACGGATTGACCACCTAGACCATAAGCTAAACTTACAGAAGCCCAGTATCTGGGTTTAAACGTTTTAATTAAATGGGTTTGTAATGCAAACACAGGATCTAGTGTTTTATCCTGTCCGCTAGAGAAATTAGGGTTTTTGCTGAAAAAAGAAACAGACCCTGTTAATTCATAAGACCATTTTCTCCAGTTGTGAACGAAACCGACTTGAGGACGAAATACGAATTGATTTTGACCTAAGTTAATAAGTTTCTCTTCAAAATATTGACCTAGAGGTAAAGTTACCGCTAACGATACTCCTATAGTTGTATTAACAGGATGTGATACCAAATACTCTTGTAATTCTTTTCCTGTGCTTGCAGGTGCACCTGTAAGATTAACAGACAGTCTTATGCGAGGGTCTGAAAATCCATCACGACGTGCACTCGCAGGCACACCATTAAGTAAGCCTTTCCAAGTGGCATTGACAAAGGGGATGACCACATCGAATCGTGCTGCTTTATTGCCTATTTTAAAAGGTCGAATGTAAGATGCTACAATAGAATTTACTTTTACAGTGACGTCTTCAGCCTGTAATAAAGGATCAAAAAGAATATCCCCAGACGTATTTGCATAACCTACAGCCAAAACATTGGTTTTTAATGGTAAAGGATTCCAACGTCTAGGTTCAATATCTTGACCAAAACTAAAATTAACAAAGCAGAGTATAGCACATACAATACTAGTTTTAATTATAAAATTATTTTTTCTAGTTATCATTTTAATATAAAATAATCATTAATTAGTTTTTTTAGTAGTGAAAAAACGCTGGGACTCAAAAAATATTTTCGTTTGTGGTATTTCACATATCAGAAGATATTTTAATTATTCAACAAAACCATTACATTTGCAATTATAAGAAATTTATCGATTACCCATTTTTTGCTTTTTCTATTTTCAACTATTATTAAACTTTATTAACTCAATTATGAAAAAATTTATCCATCCTCTTTTACTTTTAACAACAATTCTTTTTTTTAGCTCATGCTCAAGTGTAAAAGTACTTAACTCTTGGAAAGGAGAAAATGCATATACGGTTAAAAACAATAATATTTTGGTAATTGCTAGAACAGATAATATGTCTGCACGAATTGCTTTTGAGAATGAAATTGTAAAAGATTTGACTGCTAAAGATATAAAAGCAACTGCAAGTTTTGAAAAGTTCCCGAAATTAGATCCGGATAAAAAACTTACAGAAGCTGAGCAGAAAAAAATTAAAACTATGCTACTAGAGAGTGGTTTTAATGGTGTGATTTTAACTGTCGTAAAAGAGGAAGAAGAGCTTACAAAAAGGGTAACTGATGGTGGCTATTATGCAGGTAGTAACTATTATGGGTTTTACCCAAGATATTATAACGGATTTTATGGTTATTATGGTAATGTAAATTCTTTTTCTACGCTAGGAAACTATGTTGAGCCAACGTCTCAAACCTACACAGCTACAAATTATGTTGTAGAAACTCTGATTTATAATTTAGACGAACCTGAAGACAAACAATTAGTTGCTGTAGTAACTTCAAAATTAGAAGAACCAGATAATGCTGCAACTACAGCTCACCAATATGTTAAAGCCATTTCAAAAAGTTTCGATAAAAAATAACAACCTTAAATATAGCATTAAGTAGTTAGAATGATAGATTTGACAAATCACTTAGAATAATTAAATAGAGCATAAAGTGCTAGTATAAATAAATAATAGGAACTGTTAATAGTGTCGGTTGGCAATATCTATTCATAAAATCCACAAAAGGTGTCTAGCTATGCTCTATATATTTTAAAATCAAAAACTTTTTAAGAAATTCACTAATAATAATTTAATACGCAAGTATCTATTAGAGGACAGTATTTCACTTGTAAGTCAAATAAATACCTTTTTAAAAAGCTATGACAATTAAATTAAATGAAGAAGCAGAATTTTTAAAAATAAGGCTGTCTGAGACATTTCATAATGACGATTTTATAGAGTTTATAGTAGCACTAGGAGAAGAAAAAGCTGAAAAAATTTTAATTGACGGAACAAGATTAGAAAAAACCGACCTTACCTATAAATAACGATTTTATATCGGAGATACTGCAATACTTCATTTAGACATGAGCGCTAAATATGTTGTAATATGGCCAGCCAGAGATATTAATTACTTTGCAATTAGTGTTATGAAACTCCGAGGTTTTAATATTCAAGTTTTTAAAAAAATGGCTTCAGCAAAAAAATGGCTACTTAAATAATAGTATTAGGCTCTCCTCATCCTTGATGTGAGTAAAAAATAGTATAACTCTTTAATAAATAAGTATTTAACAGCTATTGTCGTCTACGATTTATTATATTTTCGTAAATTGTTTATTAAGACAAAAACTCAACAAGTTATTAATACATTATTTAAAACTAATCAACTATGAAAAAAATATTTTTAACATTACTATTATTTAGCATCGGATTTTCCTATGCTCAGAAAGAAAAAAAGCCAAACATCCTTGTGATTTGGGGAGATGATATTGGGCAATCTAATATTAGTGCTTACTCAAAGGGAATGATGGGTTACCAAACCCCAAATATAGATCGTATTGCCAAAGAAGGTCTAATTTTTACAGATTACTATGGTGAACAATCATGTACTGCCGGACGTTCATCTTTTATTATGGGACAAAGTGTTTTTAGAACAGGTTTATCTAAAGTAGGTCTTCCTGGTGCTGATGAAGGAATGAAAATAGAAGACATTACCATTGCTACAGTATTAAAAGATCAAGGTTATGCCACAGGTCAATTTGGGAAAAATCACTTAGGTGATAAGGATGAGATGTTACCTTCTAATCATGGTTTTGATGAGTTTTTTGGGAACTTGTATCATTTAAATGCTGAAGAAGAACCAGAAAATGAAGATTATCCAGGCGATATGATTATGCCTGATGGTCAAACTTTTAGAGAGAAATTTGGTCCTAGAGGTGTAATTAAATCGTCAGCTGGTGGTAAAATAGAAGATACAGGACCATTGACTAAGAAGCGTATGGAAACTGTAGACGATGAAACATCGGCTGCTGCAATTGCATTTATCAAAGAACAAACAGCTTCTGATAAGCCTTGGTTTGTATGGTGGAGTGGCACACGTATGCACTTTAGAACACATGTTAAAGAATCTAAACGTGGTATTTCAGGTCAAGACGAATACTCAGATGGTATGGTAGAACACGATATGCATATTGGTTTATTCTTAGATATTTTAGATGAATTAGGTATAGCAGATAATACAATTGTACACTATTCTACCGATAATGGCCCTCATATGAATACATGGCCAGATGCAGGTACAACTCCTTTTAGAGGAGAAAAAAATACCAACTGGGAAGGTGCTTGGAGAGTACCATCTATGGTACGCTGGCCTGGTGTTGTAAAACCAGGTTCTATAAGTAATGGTGTTGTTCATCACATGGATTGGTTACCTACCTATGCAGCAGCAGCTGGTAAAACAGATATTAAAGAAGACCTATTAGATGGTTACACATCTAAAGCTTTAGGTCGTAGTTATAAACTACATCTAGATGGTTATAATATTATGGAGCATCTAAGAAATCCATCCAAAGTAGAATCGCCACGTAAAGAAATTTTCTATTTTACTGATGATGGCGATTTAAGTTCTCTACGATATGGTGACTGGAAAGTAGTGTTTTTGGAACAAAGACAAGTCGGTACTTTAGCGATTTGGGCTAACCCATTTACAGAATTAAGAGTTCCATTAATATTTAACTTAAGACGTGACCCGTATGAAAATGCACCAATTACGTCAAACACATATTATGACTGGTTGCTTGATAGGGTCTACTTATTAGTACCAGCTCAGGCTTATGTAGGTAAATTTCTTTCGACTTTTAAAGAATATCCACCAAGACAAGAAGCTGCTAGTTTCTCACTAGATAAGGTGATGAAAAAATTACTAGAAAGCTCTGGTTCTAATTAATAGTTTAAAATCTAAAAGGGATTGTGTTTTCAAAACACAATCCCTTATTTTCATAGCATACAATTGCAATAAATAAAAACTAAAAATTTATAAAAACAGTATTTATTAATTAGACTCTCGCTCTATTTATATACTGTGGTTTCGCAGTGACTATAAAAACCCTAAAAAATTAGGGAATAATTTATTAATGCTATATTCTAATTCAATGGCATTTTTTATAACAATAAACCAAACACTATGAATTATAAGATTATATCGAAAACCGTACTCGTTTTACTAATTATTACCACACTTTTTAGTTGTAAACAAGAAACTGAACAACAACAAGACGTTTTAGCAACAGCAACAGATCCATTACCTTCTTGGAATGATAGCGCTAGCAAGGAAGCAATTATGTCTTATGTTACCGATGTAACAAATACAGAAAGTGAAAATTTTATTCCAATTGCTGATCGTATTTCCACCTTTGATAATGATGGAAACCTTTGGGCTGAGCAACCTGCTTATTTTCAGTTGTTTTTTGCCATTGACAGAGTAAAGGCATTAGCTGGAGATCACCCTGAATGGAAGACAGAGCAGCCATTTAAAGCCGTTTTAGATAATGATATGGTAGCTTTATCAAAAGAAGGAATGCGTGGATTGATGGAGTTAATAATGACTACCCATACCGGAATGAGTACAGAAGAATTTGATGCCGTTGTTAAAGATTGGGTTAAAACGGCTAAACATCCAACAAAAAATGTAGGTTATGATAAATTGGTATATCAACCTATGTTAGAGTTATTGCAATATTTAAGAGCTAACGATTTTAAAACCTATATCGTTTCAGGTGGTGGAGTCGATTTTATGCGAGCATTTGTGTCACCAATTTATGGGATCCCTTCTGAACAAATTATAGGTAGTAGAATTACAACTGAATTTGATTACAACGATGGTAATCCTAGAATTTTACGCACAACTGGTTTAGATTTTAACGATGATAAAAAAGGTAAACCACTAAATATTCAAAAAATAATTGGTAAAAAACCTGTATTCTCATCTGGAAACTCTGACGGAGATTTACAAATGATGCAATGGACAGCATCTAACGCTCATAAAAGCTTTATGTTATACCTTCATCATACAGACGCAGAACGCGAATGGGCATATGATAGAGATTCTCACATAGGGAAATTAGATAAAGGTTTAGACCAAGCTAATAAAGATGGTTGGACTGTTATTGATATGGCAAAAGACTGGAAAGTGATCTATCCATTTGAACTAAAGAACTAAGTTTAATACCGAATTAAAAGATAAGAGCTTCATGCTATATTTGTATTAAGAGTCCTTATTTTAAAATTTTTATAAATTCCAAAAACATGCCAAATATCACCAAAAAAAAGTCATTTCTTTCTAGGTTTGAATCTATTTTCACTCTAAAATACTTTGCTTTAATTATTTCGTTATTAATAATGTTTTCAGGATTAATAGCTATTGCGGTAGGGTCTATAAGACTATTTAAAGGCTTTATGGAACTTACAGGACTTCACGAAGGCACTTCTCATCCCGGAGTTCATATCATTGAAGCTGTAGACACTTTATTGTTTTCGTTAGTTATTTTAGTGCTTGGTGGCGGGATATTTAAACTCTTTGTAGGTAATGAAAACACATTTAAAGAAAGTATTGTGTTTTCAAAAATTAAAACCTTTATGGATTTAAAAGTACTGCTTTGGGAGACTTTATTACTAACCTTAACAGTCTGGTGCTCATTAGGTTTTTTTGCACGTCCAAAAGATTTGCATTATGAACAACTTATATTACCTGTAACGATAGTACTATTAGCTTTAGCTTTAAAATTAATTAGAGATATCAAAAGATAATTTTTAAATACATTTAATGATATATTATTGCGTTAAATTTTAGAATTGAATGTATGTGGCAGAGACTTCTTGTTTATATCATAATACTTTTTATTTATAATACTATATCTGCCCAAGATAGTATTGTAGACCAAGATGTAAAAGTGAATCAGCAATTTTGGTTAGATTATAACTTTACCAATATTTTCAATGAAAACCAAAACTTAAGAACGCAAATCGGTTTTCGTAAAATAACACCTGAAATTTATAATCGGTTTTTAGCCCATTCAACTTTAAATATAAAAAACGACAAAAAATTAATAGATTTCATAAACAAGAAGCCTTTACTTAAATCTTATCATTTGGGTGCAGGTCTAATTTACACTCAAAATTATGATGCTAATGATAATTTAGAGTTTCGATTAATGCAAGGAATTAAATTTGAAATCCCCACAATAAAACCGATCACTTTATACAATTATGTGCGGTTAGAAGAGCGGTTTCAGAATGCATTTAATAACTCAGGTTGGACCAGCGCATTCAGGCTGAGATATAAGGTGTCTACAATTTTAAGCTGGAATAAACACTATTTATCATTTGCAAAAGGCCTATATATTCCGTTGCAGGCCGAAGTGTTTGTTAATTTAAAAAAAGCGGACCGATTTAACGATTTACTCAGAATCTCACCAGGAATAGGTTATCGATTAGAAAACGATTTGAGGTTTGAATTATACCTTATATTTAATAGCACCAAAAACATTACCGAAACAAATAATAATTCAAGTGATTTTATTTTAAGGCTCCGAGTGTTCAAAGGAAATTCTAAAAAACAAGAATTAAATATAAATGAAGAGGATGGATTTTAAATTATAAATTTATATATATTAAAAAAAAGGAATCTAAAAAATTATGATACATACACAAAAATATCTACTGTTAATTTTACTGCTTATAAATAGTTGTTTAATACACGCTCAAGGAGAAAAAGAAGAAGCCCGTGAAGAATATACTGAAGCGACTAAAAAGCATTCACTAGGTTTATTCCTTACACATAGTTATATAAATCAAGGACTATCTAATGGTGAGAAAGATTGGTTAATAGTGCCTTCATTTGCAATAAATTATAATTATAATTTTAATCACAAATGGTCACTCGGTTTGCATACCGATTTAATTATTGAAGATTTTATAGTAGAACGCGATGGTTCTAATGATGAGGTTTTAGAACGTGAATTTCCGTTTTCTGCACTTGTTGTAGGCTCTCATAAACTATCAGAAAGTTTTGGATTTGCTTTAGGTTTTGGAGCAGAATGGGAAACAACCGAAAGTTTTGCCGTTGCCCGATTTGGAGCAGAATATGGCATAGAGATTCCTGTTAAAGAAATGGAAGTAATTTTTGCATTTAACTATGATGTTATCTTTAACGCCTATAATAGTTTTAACCTTGGTATAGGTATTGCTAAAAAGTTCTAATTCTTTAATTTATTTATCTGAGTTTCGATTAATTTGCACATAAATAACTAATTAAATTGAATTATAAAACAATTATACATAAACTCATTTTCTTATTACTAATTGGTCTTCCCATTTACGGGTATTCGCAAGATGGAAAGGCTGTTATTGATTCTATTTTAGTTAGAAACCAAGATAGTACTAAAATTAAAAAAATAAATTTTAGTGGGTATCCTTACGCCTTTTATTCTCCGGAGACCCAAGCTGCAATTGGTGCAGGAGGTATCGTTCTTTTTTATACTAAAGATAATGATAGGTTAAGACCTTCTAAAATTGGTTTTGGAGCACATTACACAACTAACAAACAATATAAGTTTTCACTGAATCCAAGTATCTATTTCAACTCAAATAATATCGTTGTTAATATGCCAGTATCTTTTGGTTATACTTTAGATAAATTTTGGGGTGTAGGTAATTCGACTTTAGACACCGGAACTGAAGATTTCTTCAGGGAAGATTTCAACTTTCAGTTAGAGGTTCAAGTACCTCCTTTATTGTTTTTTGCCGATCGAAGCGGTTTTATTTTTGATTATAAAAACACATCTATTGTAGATGTTAAAAATAATCAATTTCTAATTAATGAAGCCTTTAATGGTTTTGAGGGAGGTAACCTTTTTGGCTTAGGAATAAATTTAGTTTGGGATAGGCGAGATAATGTGTTTTATCCAACAGAAGGCCATTACCAATATATAAAATTTATTGTATATCCAGAACCTAGTGATTTTGTCTTTTCTTCATTCGAAATAGATGTAAGATATTATAAGAAGTTATTAAAAAACCAAGTTTTGGCGACCAACCTTTATGTAAAGAGTGTAAGCGGTAATGCGCCTTTTTATGAATTACCAGCTTTAGGAGGTCAGAACCGAATGAGAGGTTATTTTCAAGGACGCTTTAGAGACCGGAATTATGTTGCCTTTCAATCTGAACTACGACAATATTTTACTGAAAAATTAGGTTTCGTAGTCTTTGGAGGTTTTGGAGATGTTAGTGAAGAATTGACAGGTTTAAACTTAAAAGATTTGAAGTATAGTATTGGAGGTGGATTGCGCTACCTTTTTAATAAGAAAGAAAACGTAAATTTAAGAATGGATATTGCCGTTGGTAGAGATGGAAATACTGGTGTGTATTTTGGAATCGAAGAGGCATTTTAATAGGTTATAGAATTGAATTAAAATGAAAATTAAAAAAAAAATCTTAACACAATTAAGGTTTAAAAAATCGCATCTTAAGGGACTGATAATTTATCTATTTGTTAGCTCAATATCATGTAATAAAAATATAAAGAGCGAAAAATTAGATCTTCAGATTGAAGATAAAACATCTTTAGGATGTGCAGTACCAAAAAAAGCAATTCTAAATTCTAAAGATTTGGATGTTAGTCTATTGCGTGCCATTTCGGAAATCAAAGAAGATTTAGATCAGGCAAATGATGCTTCAGGAATGGTGAAAATTCCGAGAGGAGTATTTGAAATGGGTGGTGATACTCCAAATGGTTTTGAAAACATGCCTAAATCTGCATTGGCTCAAGGCGATGAGCTTCCGAAGCATACTGTGCAATTAAGTGGTTTTTGGATGGACACACATGAAGTTACTAATGCTAAATTTGAAGCATTCGTAAAAGCAACAAATTACATTACAGTAGCTGAACGACCCGTAGATTGGGAAGAATTAAGAAAACAACTACCTCCAAGTACACCTAAACCCCCTGAAGAAAACTTATTGCCAGCATCGCTCCTATTTTCATATGCACCTAAAGGTGCTTCTAAAGAGAACTTGGGCAATTGGTGGACACTGCAACCAGAAGTAAGTTGGAGACATCCCGAAGGTCCTGGCAGCTCAATAAAAGGAAAAGAAAACCACCCAGTAATACACGTAAGCTGGTATGACGCTCAGGCTTATGCAAAGTGGTCAGGTAAGCGCTTACCAACCGAAGCAGAATGGGAATACGCAATGCGTGGTGGCTTAAAAAATGCTATGTATCCTTGGGGAAATGATAAAACTAGTCTAGGCCAACACAATGCGAATCATCTGCAAGGTGAATTTCCATATTCAAATACAATAGCTGACGGGTTTGATAGAACTGCTCCAGTAAAATCATTTCCGCCTAATGGCTATGGCCTATATGATATGGCAGGTAATGTTTGGGAATGGACTAATGATTGGTACAGCGCCATCTATTATTTAAAGTTGAAAGAACAAAATAAAATTGCAATAGATCCACTTGGACCTTCAGCTTCACTTGAAATATATGGTACCTTTGAAAAACGAAAAGCAATACGTGGTGGTTCCTTTCTATGTCATGACGATTGGTGTTCTGGCTATCGCAATGCGAGACGAATGAGGAACACGCCAGATACCTCAATGGAACATGTAGGGTTTCGTTGCGTAAGAGATATAAATAAAAAATATTAACAAACGATATCAATATTTACAAAACAAAAAACATGAAAAAAATTAAACAGATTGCAGTACTAGTTATAATCTCACTATTCTTTCAAAATTGCAGCAGTACTAAAGTACAAGATGCTTGGAAAGCAGAACCATCTGTAGTTGAGATTTTTAAGCAAAAAAATGTTTTGGTTATAGCAAGAACTTCTGATAACCCTGCACGTTTAGCCTTCGAACAAGAGATTGTTAAAGCATTGGGTGAACGAGGAATTAAAGCTACTGGAAGTTATAGTAAGGCCCCAAAAATACATCCAAATCGAGAAATGTCCGATGAGCGTCTAAATTTCATAAAAAGCTTAATGAAAAGCGAAGGATTTGATGCTGTTGTTTTAACGGTAATTAAAGACAAACAAGTTACTAAACGAGTAACAACAAACGGTATTTATTTTGGAGCTTCATATGGTAATTACTACCCTAGTTATTATGGTGGATTTTATAATTATTTCAGTTATCCTTATGCTTACGGATCTTATTATGATTCATTTGGAGGTTATATTCCGACTTCAACATCAACGAGTTATAGTACAAAGTATGTTTTAGAAACTGTGGCCTACAATTTAGATGAAATAGAAGAAAATCAATTGGTGGCTGTTGTTACCATAAGTTTAGATAACCCAAAAGACGCTTATAAAACAGCAGGGAAGTATGTTGAACTAATGATGGAAAATCTAGAAACGCCAAAAAAATAAGATAATTTTTCGTGTGACGCATAATTCAAAATAAGAAATGAGAGTCAAAACAGTTTTTTTAAGTTTATCTATCTTGAACATTACGTTTTTAGCTAGTAACTTAAAACTTCATAAAATGATTAATAAATTATTTTTTTTTATATCTAGCTTATTTTTTTGTTTGGGTATAAGCGCTCAAAACGATACCATACGACTCATAAGTGGTGATCAACTAGTAGGTGAAATCAAGATGATTTCAGAAGGCGTTCTAAAGATAGAAACCGCATACAGTGATAAAGATTTTAATATAGAATTCAACAAAGTAAAGAGATTAGTAATACAACGTAAATGTTTAGTTGTTTTGACTGGTAATCGTCGTCGGTTTGGTTATATCAAATCTAAAGATATAGGCAGAATAACTATTACCTTAGATAATAACGTGCAAGAGGAATATGCAATTTCTGAAATCATTATGCTTAAGGAAGTAAGGGAAAATTTCTTTAAACGCTTTAAGGCATCAATTGACTTGAGTTATAATTTCACTAGGGCTAATAGAACCCAGCAACTTTCTGTGTCTGGTAATTTAAATTACAATAGTGAGTTATGGCGATTTGAAGCAGATATTAATAGCCTTAATACGAATCAAGAGGATGTAGATCAAACGCAGAGAACGGATGCCAGTTTGGAGTTTGTAAGACTACTACAAAAACAATTATATTTAATTGGCGAAATACCATATCTTTCAAATACAGAACAAGCACTAGATTCTCGTATTAGCCCTAGTCTTGGAGTAGGAAAATTTATTGTTAGTACGAATAAACTTTATCTTGGTCTATCAACTGGATTTACACTAAATATCGAAAACTATTCAGATACTACATTAGACAAAAAATCAACCGAGGTCTTTATTGCTACAACGTTTAAAATCTATGATGTCAAAGATTTTGATTTTGTAACTGATTTGAAACTTTATCCAAGTATTTCTGAAAATGGTCGTTTTAGAACAGATTATAATCTATCCTTAAAATATGATCTTCCTTTAGATTTTTATATAAAACTAGGATTCACATTAAACTATGATAATAAACCAGCAATCGCTGGTAATGATGTGGATTATATTTTCACAAGCGGATTTGGATGGTCTTTTAATTGATACTATAATAATTATAAGATAATATCTAAAAATATGCAACGGATTTTGGATAAACTTGGGGAGTTTGGCACTGCCGAAAAAAATAACGGACTAACAATCGTTCTGTGCAGTCCTTGCAAACAAATCGGAATTGCTACTGGAACTGGAACCGAACTGATTATGACTAATGAAATTTGTAAAGAAGTCATTTGCAAAAAAATTACACCTGAATTTAAAAATAGAGAATTTTATACCGGAATTAAAAATGGTGTAAATGAATTAATAGAAAAATGGAAATAAGTACTGTTGGCAACACGGTGTATAATTAATTGCTTTGACAAGTGATTATACACATCACTTTACCTGCAAGGCAAGAAGTAGAAAGAGTAGAATATAAATTGGAAATATTAGAACGAGAATTAAAGCATATAATTAGTAAATTGACTGACTAGATAGATTTTGTTTTTGCCGTTCCATTATTGCCCTAAAGGGCAATAAGGAAAGCCTAAGCAAATTGTACACATTTTAAAAATCTCAATGGCCGCCTCACAACGTAAATTTGCAAAAGAGTACAATTTTTACACCTCAAGAAATAATAATACATTTACGGAATTAAAAGTAATTAATAAAACTTGACTTGAAACGAATTAGAAAATACATACAATCTGATATTGACATAAATTCTACAAATAGGAAATTTTATCTTGTTGCATTTTCTGTTTTTACAGCTTTTGTATTTCTCAACTTTTTTGAACCTTTTGGTTTATATTACGAAGGTTCGATTACAAAGGAAGACGTATTTATTGAATTATTTATAGCAATGACTTTAGCTTTTGTTGTATTGCTATTATCGCAATTTGTTGTCAGAGTTTTATTTAATCTAAATAGATTTACTGTTATTTCCTTATTTTTTTGGTTTCTTTTAGAAGCAGTCTTTGTTGCGTCAGTTTGGTTTGTCTTTGAAGTTTTAGATAAGGATTTTACAGGAAATCTTATAACGGTTTGGTTTGACAACCTTTTGGCTTATATGTTAATTATGTTTCCACCTTATTTCTTATATGTCAGTTACATTCACATTAAAGATGTCATCAAGAATTTAGAAAATGAAAATATTACAAATAAATCGGTAGAAAAAACTTTACCGGATATTACCCTTAAAGACGAAAACGAGATTGTGAAATTAGTTTTAAAAACAGAAAATCTACTTTTTATACAATCTGCCGATAATTATGTAGAGGTTAATTTTTTAGAAAATGGAGCACTATCGAAGTCTTTATTAAGAAACTCTATAAAAAAAATGGAATCGACTTTTATTAATACTCCTATTATTCGCTGTCATCGTTCATTTATTGTTAATACCAGAAATATCGAACTTGCAAAAAAGACATCCTCAGGTTTTAATTTAAAACTAAATCAGGTTTCGGAACTAATAATTCCTGTATCGAAAAGCTACATTTCTGAATTTAATAAAGTTACCACAAAACCGTAACTACCTGTATATCAAATAATGGTATGAATGGCTTTTTGCCCCAACTAATGGGGTAAATAACTAAATAGCCCAAAGATTACTTTCTTATCCCTGTATATTAGCCTTAGACCCTTTAAATGTTTTTGCGTTTTTTCGCACCGCACCTTTGCATTGTTTTAAACTTAACAATGTGATCAAATGAAATTATTTAGTATTCAAGAAACCCTTATTAAAAACTTATTAATTATTACGATAAGTTTTATTTCACAGTTTTCTTTTTCGCAAACCAATGTCACTATTTACAATTTGGAAACATTTATAAATACAGTTCGTGAAAACAATCTGCAACTAAAAATCTCTAAAAATAAGAGTCGAGTAGCAGACTTATCAATTAAGGAGGCGATGTCGGCATTATTGCCACAAATAAATGGACAAACTGAAATAAAAAGAAATTTAAACGACCAATTCATCTTTTTTGAGGCTCCAGATTTTGGAAATATTGACCCTATTACAGGTGAAGTTCCTCAAATAGTGCAAAGATTCAAAACAAATTTTAATAACGAATTTCAGGCTAATATTTTGTTAGAACAAAACTTATTTAGCCTTAAAAATATTTACAATTTAAAATCAGCACGACAATTCTCTAACATTGGAAAATTGCAAAACGAAGACCAGATAATTAAGATAATTGCTGAAGCTAAAAAAGCCTTCTTACAAACTGTATTAATTAAAAATGTATATAAAGTTAGTGAGGTCTCGGAGTTATATGCAAAAGAAAACTACTTAGCTTCTAAAAATAAATATGAGAATAAATTAATATCTGAATTAGATTTATTGCAAGCTAAAATACGCTGGGAAGAAGAGTTGCCAAAACTGCTAAAAGCAAAAAGAAATTATTTAATGCTTTTAGGAAATTTAAAACTAATTGCAGGAATAAATCCAACAGATAACATTGTAATAGATTACGATTTAGCAGCATATGAATTGAAAGATGCTATAGTAAATTCAGATGATGCTATTAACAATAGGATTGACTACCAATTATTGGAAGCCAATAATTATTTGCAAGAATTAGATATAAAAAATAAGCAAGCGGAGTATTATCCAACATTGAACTTAAGAGCAGGCTACAGTTATTTTAGTAGTTCAGATGAATGGGCCTTTAAAGATAATCAGAATAAAATTATATATACAGCTGTAACATTTACTGTTCCAATCTTTTCGGGTGGTTTTAGAAAATCTCAATTAAGTAAGGCAAAGATATTATCTAATATTACTTCACTAGAAAAACAAGAAGCCAAATTGAGTATGACAATCGAAATTCAAAATTTAGAATTAAAATTATCAGAAGAATACAAAACTATACAGGTGGCTACATCTACAAGGGAAACAGCAAAGAAAGCTTATGAAATTGCTGTTGAAACAGCAAAAATCGGTTTAATATCTCAAATCGATTTAAGAAAAATAAGTGACGATTATAACAGAGCTGAAATAAATTTATACAACAGCATTTATAATTTTAAGTGCACACAGATTGATTTTAACAACGCAATTGCAAACTACTAAAAAAATAAAAGATGAAAATATTTAGTTTAAAAACCTTTAATTACGCATTACTATTGCTTGCGGTTTTCACAACCTCCTCTTGCAGTGATATAAAAGAAGAACAAATAGCAGAACTAGAATTCCCTGTTGAAATTGAAATTCTAAAAATCAAAGAAAGAGTTCGTCAGATCGAATATTTTGGAATCATAAGTTCTAAAATAATTAACTACAGCTTTCTAACACCCGGAAGAGTAAAGTCAATTTTTGTTAGTAAAAATCAGTTCGTTAAAAAGGGCACTAAATTGATGCAATTAGAAACAAAAGGTTTCAGTTTAGCATTTAATGTAGCTAAGAACCAAGAAACACAAGCCGAAAGTGCCTATTTAGAAGCAGAAAAATACTATCAAAACCTTGATAAAGTATTTAAATTAGGAGGGGTATCGGGAACAGATATAGAAAAAGTAAAACTCGACCGTGATGTAAAATATAAAGATTGGGAACAAAGTAAAATTAACAGCGATGCAAAAAATGAAGATTTTAAACAAGCAACGCTTATTGCTCAAACCAACGGAATTGTTTCTGATATTTTACCAAAAGTTGGAGAACTTATTGACGCAGGAGCAGAAACGATAATTATTCAAGGCAAAGGACTATTTGCAGAAACTGCATTATCGCAAAAAGATTTGGAGATTGTTAAAAAAGGCACAAAAGTAATTGTTGAAATTAAAAATCAAAAAGTAAATGGCGAGGTGAATTATATAGCTACACTTCCCGATTTTCAGACTTTTAGACATACTGTTAAAATTGATTTCTCGAATAATAGTTCCATAAAAGCAAGTATAGGGCTTACAACAAAAATATATTTTGAAACCGACACACTTAAAGGAATTTGGATACCCATAAAATATATTTCAAACAATGGGCAAGACTTTGTTAATGTTTCAGAGAACAATAGATTGAGAAAAAAAGTAGTTCAAATTATTGATTTTTCGGGCGAAGAAGTTCGGGTTTCTGGACTAAAAGAAAACGATAAGTTAATTACTAGAGGTGCGGCAAGTATTAAAGAGGGTTACAAAGTAAAAATTGTTAAATAGAAATCATGAATAAAACAAATCAAAATTTAAAAACATCGTTTCTGTCAGCTCCAATAAAACAGAGCAAGATTACCTTGTTTATAGCAATTGCTATTGCCATTGTTGGCTTCTATTTTTACAATCTTTTGCCAAAACAAGAAAATCCAGATATTGCAGTGCCTGTTGCCATGATTACGACCATTTATCCTGGTGCATCGCTAACAGACATTGAGCAACTTATTACGAATCCAATTGAAAATGCTGTTAATGAGATTTCAGGTTTTGACAAAGTAGAGAGTTATTCGTTTAATAGTGCTTCAATTGTTGTTGTATCATTAACAAACGATGCTGATGTGGAAAAATCGTGGCAAGAACTCAGAAGAGTTATTAATGATATTGATAGTCGTATTCCGAAAGATGCCTATAAACCTTATATCGATACAAAACTGATTGAAACCGCAGGAATGATAATCAGTTTTTCAGGCGAAAACTACAATTATGAACAATTAGCGGCCTATGCCGAAGTTTTTCAGAAGCAACTTTCCAAAGTTGATGGAGTTACTCGTTTTGAACTGATTGGAAAAATTCCACAAGAAATTGAAATTAAGATTGATATTGCTCAACTTCAGAAATATCCAATTTCGATTGAAAATATAGCAGAAATAATAAAAGCTCAGAATGTCTCCTTTCCTGCTGGGGCAATTAAAACCGAAAATGGCCAGATAAACGTAAATATTACTAGCCCATTCGGAATTGTAAAGGATATCGAAAATACAATACTATATACGTCTACAGAAAATGGCAGTTCTTTAAGGCTTAAAGACTTAGCTACTGTAAAAATATTAGAAAGTAAAGATGTAAAATACAAAACCAAACAAAATGGAAAAAATGCGGTTTTACTAGCAGGTTTCTTTAAGTCTGGAAAGAATATTATCCCAATAGGTAAGGATGTGCGACAACGAATTGAAAGTACAAAACAAGATTTCCCTGATGATTTAATTATTGATGAAATATCTTTTGAGCCAGAAAGCATAGATAAATCAATTGCTGATTTTATGATGAATCTTTTGCAAGGTATTGCTTTTGTGATGATTGTGGTTTTTATTGCTTTAGGTTTCAGAAATGCAATTATTGTTTCAGTGGCTATTCCGCTTTCAATACTTATCAGTTTTGTCGCCATGTGGGTTTTCGATTTAAAGGTTCATCAAATATCTACAACGGCTTTAATTATTTCTTTAGGTTTGCTTGTAGATAACGCTATTGTTGTGGTAGAAGCAGTGCAAGAACACCTCAATAAAGGAAAAGATAAATTACAAGCTGCATATCTGGGTGCAAAAGAAACTGCAAAACCAATACTTTCAGCAACATTAACTACTATTGCAGCTTTTTCGCCTTTATTATTTTTACCTGGCGCTGCTGGCGATTTGTTGGGTGCCATACCAAAAATTGTAATTATTTCCTTAATTGCATCCTATTTTGTGGCAATGCTGGTAATACCAGCCTTAACTGTATTATTTGCACGAAAGTCAAAAGAGAAAAAAATAAGAAAAAATTATTTACGAATATTCTTTATTAATTTTTTGGACAAAGCTTTGACCTATAAAAAGACAACACTTACAATTAGTTTTGTAGTATTAATACTCGCTTTTTTATCGGTAGGGTTTCTTAATGATGAATATTTCCCTCCAGCAGATAAGCAAACACTTTATATTGATATTTCTGGAGAAAGTTTCAGTCTTGAAAATACAGAAAATATTGTTGAAAAAATAGAGCATATTTTACAACAACAACCCGAAACAAAATCATATACTTCATCTATTGGTAAACCATTACCACGCTTTTATCAACTGATGGAAGTAAATGTGCAATCGTTGGAATATGCACAAATTAAGGTTGATTTTGATATGGATAAGAGCGAAAACTTCACCAATAAAAAAGAACTGGCAGCATATTTACAAAATCAATTTAACGAAAAAATTATAGGGGCTTCTGTTCAAACCCGCTTATTAAGCTTGTCGGGTTCGGGCGGTGGCGCTGTGTTACTCGATATTTCGAGCGATAATATTAATAGAAATATTGAAGTTGCAAAAATGATCAGAGACACACTTCGAAACCTTGAAGGAGCCTATAAAATTGGGACGAGCATAAGTAATGCGAAATACGAATATGTAGCCGATATTGATTTCAATTTAGCAGCGTCGTTAGGTTTAAGCCAATACGATATTCAAAAGCAGATTAATTTGGCGCTTATGGGTAGCGAACTGACAAAATACAGGAAAAATGGAAACGAATTCCCTGTGAATATCTCGGGTAATATATCTTCTATTTCCGAGCTTGAGAATTTGGGAATTGTCTCGTCACAAACACAACAAAAAATCTTATTAAAACAAATAGCAGATATTAAAATTGAAAAGAAATATCCTGTAATTAGGCATAATAATAAGGAACGAAACATAAGCGTGTTTTGCGATGCAAAAGAGGGCTATAGTGCCATCGAAATTGCTAACAAAATTGAGTTCGAAATATTACCAAAACTAGATACAAAGGGAACGGATATTACCTTCAATGGAGAGCGGGAAGCATCGAAAAAAGATTCTGGAAATATAGGCTTTGCTTCACTTGCTGCAATATTCCTTGTCTATATTATTTTAATGATTGAATTTAATTCATTTGCACAACCTTTTGTAATACTACTCACTTTGCCATTGGCATTTATTGGTTCAATTGCAGGTTTGCTTGTTACTGGACAACCGTTTTCGTTTACCGCAATTTTAGGAATTGCCAGTTTAATAGGTATTGTTGTAAACGATGCCATATTACTCATTACATTCATTAACAGAGCCAAAGAGCAAGGGATGAGTATTATCGAAGCGAGTAGAGATTCATCCAATCAGCGATTTGTTCCAATTATGGTTACAACAGCAACTACCGTAATGGCTCTTATTCCACTTTCGCTATCGGGCAACGAAATGTTTGTTCCCTTAGCAGTAGCACTTATGTTTGGTTTAATTGTAGCAACAATTTTAACATTGGTGGTCATCCCTGTTTTATTTACCGTTCTAGTTAAGAAATAGACGCATTTAGTAAACTAATACAAATCTTTTATAAATCTTTTACAATGAAGAAAATAATATTAACATCTGTACTCCTTCTTTTTTTATATATGAGTGGGTTTTCACAAACTTTAAACAAAGAAATACTTTGTAAAAAGTGGTATCTAGAAAAGTATGAAGTTATGTGGGTAGATTACGAACCTGATGAAAAAGAAAAGAACGATTATATTTTGCTAAAAAGTGATATGACTTATGCGAGTGTGGATGAAGGGACAAAAACATTTGGAAAATGGACTTTCAATACTGAAGAAAACTATTTTACTATGTTTAACGATAAAGGAGAGGGCATAAAAATCATTATTAATAAGCTATCAATTAATAAGATGGTTTTGAATATTGACATTAAAGAAATGGACGGTGTTGATGTTCATTATACAACAAAAAAATAATGACAGGAGAAACCCATCGCATTTTAGGATATGATTTTGCAAGAGGTCTTGCTATCATTGGAATGATATTCGTGAATTTCAAGACCGTGATGGTCGCCGAAAGTGACGCTTATTTGTATCGGTTGGTAGAATTATTATCGGGTAAAGCAGCGGCTCTTTTTGTGGTTCTTGCGGGTGTTGGTATGACTTTAATGTATCAAAGTGCAAAAGCTAAAAACGATGTTGGTAAAATAAGAAACGCAAAAATAATACTTCTAAAAAGAGCTGCATTCCTTTTTGTTGTAGGTTTGAGCTATTACTCTATTTGGCCTGGCGATATTTTACATTATTATGGCCTGTATATTCCAATAGGAGTGTTGTTTTTGTCAGTCTCACGTAAGTGGCTTCAAACACTAAGTTTTTTGTTAATAATAGCTTATTCTGCTTCCATGTTATTCTTTAATTATGAAGCAGGTTGGGATTGGAATACTTTAGAATACACAGATTTCTATACCGTAAATGGATTTTTTCAGAATTTTTTTCTGAACGGCTTTCATCCAGTTTTCCCATGGATTGCTTTTCTACTAACAGGGATTTGGATTGGAAGAATAAATTTTAATAATGTGAAGATAAGACATCGTGTAACTCTAGTTTCTCTAACACTATTTGTTGTTTTTAAAAGTATTTCAATATTTTTAATTGACACTCTAAGTCAATTATCGCCAACAGAGGCGTCAGATATCACCTATCTTTTAGGAACAACACCAATGCCCCCATTATTTTTTTATATGATTACAACGTCTAGTTTAGCTGTTTTTATTATTTCAATATCAATATACATTAGTACTAAATTATCGCATACCCTTTTTATAAAACAGATGGTAAGCACAGGGCAGCTTTCATTAAGTAATTACTTCTTTCACGTTATCATCGGAATGCTAACTATCAAATTGTTTTTTAATAAGTTAGAGTCTACATTTTCTATTGAATTTACCGTAGTTTATGCGATTGTTTTTAGCGTTGTAATTATATTTTTTTCTCATATATGGCGTATGAAATTTAAAAAAGGCCCTCTAGAGTATATAATGCGGAAAATTACAGGATGAAAGCCAGTGTACACAGCCAGGCACATTCGCAATTCGCACAAAACAATGCTAAAACCAAAAATCGCAAAAGAGTTTGTCTGTCTGCCAACGCTTTTTTTTCGACCTGAAAACAAAATCAGGATAGTGCTAAATTGAAAAATAAATGATAGAAATGAAGAAAGCCCAGCAGATAAGACAGTATATAATTCATTGCTAGTTCTAGCTTACTTACGAAAGTCCTCGCGGACTTTCTAGTCCATTTTTATTTACTAAATTAGGTGCTTAACCACGCAACTAACCATACACATCACGTTGTGCGACATTTTGACCCGTCCTGAAATAAGGCTACTTAGTTCATAATATCTACTTTGAATTTTTATGACTAAAAATAAAAAACCGTAAAGCATTATTATATAATGAATTACGGTTTTAACTAGTAGACTATATTGACTTATTCTCGAACCAATATATCAAATTATTCAAAAATATAATTGATATTTTTCCAAAATAAAAAAACCCCCAACCAAAAAAGGTTGAAGGTTCTACTGTACTCAAGGCGGGAATCGAACCCGCACGTCTTACGACATTGGATTTTGAATCCAACGTGTCTACCAATTCCACCACTTGAGCAATTTTAGGAGTACAAAAATAGAAAATAATTTCCTTCAATCAATTAAAATTAGTAGGTTTTATAGGTTACGAAGTAAAATAATTTTCTAAATTTGACCTTTAGCTAAACATCATCTATTAACCTATTAAATTACTGATAACAAATGTCATACGAAACAGAAGCCAAGATTTTCACTTGCACACAGAGTCAATATTTAGCCGAACAGATTGCAACTGCTTATGGCGTTAAGTTAGGTAATGTAATAACATCTACTTATAGCGATGGGGAATTTCAGCCTTCTTACGAAGAATCTATTAGAGGTACACGTATTTTTATAATTGGTTCTACACATCCAGGTCCAGAAAATCTTATGGAAATGTTATTAATGATTGATGCAGCTAAAAGAGCTTCTGCTAGACACATCACAGCGGTTATACCTTACTTCGGTTGGGCTAGACAAGACAGAAAAGATAAACCACGTGTACCAATTGCTGCAAAATTAGTTGCGAAAATGTTAGAAGTCGCAGGTGCTACGCGTATTATCACAATGGATTTACACGCAGATCAAATACAAGGATTTTTTGAAAAACCAGTAGACCATTTATTCGCATCTACAGTATTTTTACCATACTTAAAGAGTCTAAATTTAAGTGATTTAACAATTGCTTCTCCTGATATGGGTGGTTCTAAACGTGCTTACGCCTACTCTAAAGCACTACAAAGTGATGTAGTAATTTGTTATAAGCAACGTGCTAAAGCCAATGTAATTTCTCACATGGAACTTATCGGTGATGTTACTGGTAAAAATGTAGTCTTAGTAGATGATATGGTTGATACAGCCGGAACACTAACTAAAGCTGCAGATTTAATGATGGAACGTGGCGCTAAAAGTGTTAGAGCAATTTGTACCCACCCAATTTTATCTGGAAATGCATACGAAAGATTAGAAAATTCTAAGCTAGAAGAATTAATAGTTACTAACTCTATTCCGCTAAAACAAGAAAGTAAAAAACTTAGAGTCTTAAGTTGTGCTGACCTATTCGCAGAGGTTATGTATAATGTACACCACAACAAGTCTATTAGCAGTAAATTTGTGATGTAGATTCATCTAATTTCTTGAATTTATTTATAAAACCTCTAAACTATTTTAGACAATAGATTAGTAGCGTGAAAAAATAGAACTAAAAGTGGTATGTTTTCATATTATATTTTTAAATTTGCACCCCTCAAAATGAGGGAATTAATAATTTTTAAATAACAATTTCAAAAATGAAATCAATTTCAATTAACGGATCTCAAAGAGAAAGCGTAGGCAAAAAACCAACAAAAGCCTTACGTAATGCTGGTCAGGTTCCTTGCGTTATATACGGAGGAGACAAGCCATTACATTTCTCAGCACCAGAACTGGCCTTTTCTAAACTTGTATATACAGCTAGCGCGCATACAGTTGTAATTGCCTTAGATAATGGTGAAGAATACAATGCTATTATGCAAGATATTCAGTTTCACCCAGTAACAGATAGAATCACACACATCGATTTCTATCAGATTTTCGATAACAAATCCATCTCTATGGAAATTCCTACTCAAATTGTAGGTTCTTCTAAAGGTGTAATGAATGGTGGTAACTTAAGAAGACCTTTTCGTAAGCTTAAAGTAAAGGCGATACCTTCTAAACTTCCAGATTTTATTGAAATCGATATTACAGAACTAAAAATTGGTAGTAAACTTTACATTACTGAGTTAGAGAATGAAGATTACACATTCTTACACCCAGAAAATACTGTTGTTTGTCAAGTAAGACGTAGTAGATTAGCTATTGTTGATGACGAAGAAGGTGAAGAAGGTGAAGCAGGTGAAGCAGGTGATGTACCAGCAACTAGTCAAACAGACGAGGCTGCAGAATAATAAAAGATAAAAACCTATTTCAAATATTTAAAAAGCATTCTATTTATAGGATGCTTTTTCTATTTTTACAAAAACCAAGAAGTGCACAATGTGTAAGTTTTTTAAAAAATGGTTCGGTTTTAGTAATATAACAGAACTAACAGAAGAAGACAAAATGAAAAAATTCTTAATTGTTGGCTTAGGAAACTTAGGTGAAAAGTACGCAGATACTAGGCATAATATTGGCTTTAAAATATTAGATTATTTAGCTGATAGTAATGATGTCTCTTTTGTAACTTTAAAACTTGGTGATATTTCAACGCTAAAAATTAAAGGTCGAAGTTTGGTTCTACTAAAACCAAATACCTACATGAATTTAAGTGGTAAAGCCATAAAATACTGGTTAGAAAAAGAAAAAATACCTCTAGAGAATTTATTAGTAATAACGGACGACCTCAACCTTCCTTTTGGAGCATTGCGATTAAAAATTAAAGGTAGTGATGGAGGTCATAATGGTTTAAAAGACACACAAGACAAATTACAAACCACTAAGTATAATCGGTTTAGATTTGGTATTAGTGATGAATTTAGTAAAGGACGACAAGTAGATTATGTGCTTGGAGAATGGTCAGACGAAGAAAACTCTAAATTAAAAGAACGCCTTAACGTCTCTGCTGAAGTTATAAAATCTTTTGCGTTAGCAGGTGTAAACAATACTATGAATCAATTTAATGGTAAATAAAATGTAACTTTGCTTTTAGATAGAATTTAACATAACAATACGATAAATTTGATTGTGAAATCAGCAAAAGTAGTCACTATCGGTACCTTTGATGGCGTACATATTGGTCATCAAAAAATCATCAAAAGAGTAATTAAGCTTGCTGAACAACAAGGTTTTGAACCTGTGGTTTTAACGCTGTTTCCTCACCCAAGAATGGTACTTCAAAAAGACGATTCTATTAAACTATTGCATACTATTGACGAGCGTATAGACATACTCAAAGCCATGGGTATTAAGTATGTCATCGTTAAAAATTTCACTAAAGAATTCTCCAATCTTTCTGCTCAAGATTATGTAAAATCTATTTTAGTTGATGAGCTTAACACCAAACAAATAGTTATAGGTTATGACCATCATTTTGGTAAAAATAGAAGTGCTAACATCACAGATTTAAAAGGTTTTGCTGAAATTTATGGTTTTAAAGTCGAAGAAATTTCTGCTCAAGATATAAAAGACGTTACTGTAAGCTCAACAAAAATAAGAAGCGCTTTAACAAGCGGAGAAGTAGATTTAGCCAATGCATATTTGGGCTATAATTATTTTATAACTGGTACCGTTGTTAAAGGTAAAGGTTTGGGCAGAACTATTAATTTTCCAACAGCAAACATTCAGATAAAGGAATCATATAAACTCATTCCCAATGATGGTGTTTATATTATTAAATCCCATTATAAAGAAAAAAGTCTTTTCGGAATGATGAACATCGGAACTAACCCAACAGTTAATGGTAAAATACGTTCTATAGAAGTTAACTTTTTTAATTTTAATACAGATATTTATAATGCTGAATTAAAGATTGAATTTTTAAAACGTCTACGAAGTGAGAAAAAATTCGAAAATCTTGAAGCTCTAAAACAGCAATTAAAAATCGATAAAGACAACGCCTTAGAATTCTTAAATGCATAAATTTTTATTTAAACATATCGATAATTCTGGTCTTATAATTTTTAGGATCTTTTTCGGATTATTATGCTTTCTTGAATCTGCAGGTGCAGTAGTTACGGGTTGGGTAAAACGCACCCTAATAGATCCTGAATTTACCTTTTCATTTATTGGTTTCGAATGGTTGCAACCACTTCCTGGAAATTGGATGTATGTCTATTACATAGTCATGAGTGTTTTTGGGTTACTAATTATGGTAGGTTATAAATACCGATTTAGCATGTTTATGTTTGCGATAATGTGGACAGCCACTTATTTAATGCAAAAATCATCTTATAACAATCACTACTATCTATTATTCCTTTTAAGCTTTTTAATGGTAGTGTTACCTGCACATCGCTACGCTTCTATTGATGTTAAATTAAACCCTAAGCTAAAACGTGTATCAATGCCAAATTGGTGTAAATGGCTTTTTGTAATACAGCTATTCATTTTATACACCTATGCTTCTGCTGCTAAATTTTACCCAGATTGGTTAGATAGTTCTGTAGTTGCTTTATTAATGAGAAATAAGGCTGATTACCCATTGATTGGTGAACTTCTGCAAAACTCTACGACACATTATTTAATAGCTTATGGAGGCATTTTGTTTGATGGTTTAATTATACCGCTTCTACTTTTTAAACAAACACGTAAATATGCATTTTTTGCATCTATATTTTTTCATCTGTTTAATTCTATTGTCTTTCAAATAGGCATTTTCCCATATCTATCTTTGGCGTTTAGCTTATTCTTTTTCGATGCAAAAACCATAAAAGATTTGTTCTTAAAACAAAAGCCTTACTATACTGCAGATGAAGTTAAAATACCAAAATATAATAATCTTTTAGTTTCATTATTTGTAGTTTATTTTCTTATTCATATCGCATTACCACTAAGACACTATTATTTTGAAGACGATGTGTTATGGACAGAAGAAGGGCACAGGTTATCTTGGAGAATGATGCTACGTGCTAAAAGCGGACAAACTACATTTTCAGTTATTGATAAAGCAACAGGCAATACTATTCCTATTAATATAAATGACTACCTCACCAAGAAGCAACAACGTGGTGCAAGTACAAAACCAGATATAATTTGGCAGTTTGCACAACATTTAAAACAAGATTTTGCAAAAAAAGGTAAATCTGTAAAAGTATATGTAAGGGCTTATGTAAGCATTAATGGCAAAGCATCTAAAAAGCTCATAGACCCAAAAGTTGACTTAGCAAATGTACCTTGGCAACACTTTAAGCATAGCGATTGGTTATTACCTTCAAAATAGCATCCTTTTAATTTTTATACGTATAAAATCTTAGTACTTTTGTTGCTTGTTTTTACTACGCTAATAGGCGTAAAATCCAATTTACAGATATGTTACAAGTTGCTTTTATTAGAGACCACAAAGAGGCTATTATTGAGCGTTTAGCTAAACGAAATATCGATGCCACAGAGATGATAAACGATGTTATTAATTTAGATGAAGACCGAAGAGCGCTTCAAACTAAATTAGATAATACAAAAGCCGAATCTAATACCCTTTCTAAAGAAATCGGAAATTTATTTAAGTCTGGCGAAGCTCAAAAAGCAACTATTTTAAAAGAAAAAACAACACAACTTAAAGAAACGACTAAACTATTAGAACAAGAATTTAACGAAAAGGTCGAAGCACTAAACGAGTTATTATATCGTATTCCTAACGTGCCTAATCCAATTGTGCCTTCAGGAAATACTGATGAAGATAATGAGGAAACATATAGAGAAGGAGATATACCAACATTACACGAAGGTGCTCTACCACATTGGGAGCTAGCTAAAAAATATGATATTATTGATTTTGAATTAGGTAATAAGATAACAGGAGCAGGTTTCCCAGTCTATAAAGGTAAAGGAGCAAGATTACAGCGTGCACTAATTGCTTATTTTTTAGATAAAAATACTGAAGCTGGTTATACAGAATATCAATTACCGCATTTGGTGAATGAAGCCTCAGGATTTGGAACTGGGCAACTACCGGACAAAGAAGGCCAAATGTATCATGTTACAGCAGATAACTTATACTTAATTCCGACGGCCGAAGTTCCTGCAACAAATATTTTTAGAGATACACTTTTAAACGAAGCAGATTTACCAATTACTATTACAGGCTATACTCCTTGTTTTAGACGCGAAGCAGGTAGTTATGGAGCACATGTTAGAGGGTTAAATCGATTACATCAATTTGATAAGGTAGAAATATTACGTGTTGAGCATCCTGATAATTCTTATGATGCTTTAGATGGAATGGTAGAACATGTGAAAAATATATTAGTAGAGCTAAAGTTACCGTACAGAATCTTAAGACTTTGTGGTGGTGATTTAGGATTTACAGCAGCTTTAACTTACGATTTTGAAGTGTTCTCAACAGCACAAAATCGTTGGTTAGAAATTTCTTCTATTTCTAATTTTGAAACATTCCAAGCAAATCGCTTAAAATTACGCTTCAAAAACAATGATGGTAAAAACGAATTATGCCATACTTTAAACGGAAGCTCTTTAGCATTACCTAGAGTTTTAGCAGGCATTTTAGAAAACTATCAGACCGAAAATGGTATTAAAATCCCTGAGGTTTTAGTCCCATATACCGGTTTTGACATGATTTCTTAATTTCATTTTAAACGCATATTTCACGTGTTTTGTTAAAATTTTATGTTTTTTGTCGATTTTTTAAGCATTTCTTCGTTTATTTTAATTATTTTAGTCAAGTTAGTAATCCCAACCTATCAATCAGTAGACCTAAATATGAAAAATTTAAAACGAATAATAGTACTCGTTTTATTAGTTGTTATAGTAACTAAAGTTTTATTTTAACTAAAACCAACAAGTACATTATAAAAAACCGAGACAGAATAACTGAATCATTTATAACATATAATGGTTAATAGCACATTTATTTTGCTGGTGAAAATGCCTAAACTTTAAGTTTGGGCATTTTTTTATAAAAACATTCACAATATCTACTTGTAGTAAATGTTATATTTACAAAAACACATACATGCAAAAAACGCTTTTAATACTGCTTATACTTTTAGGGTTTAGTTTTACTCAGGCTCAAAATAGTGAGGTCTTAGCAGATAGCTATTACAAACGTGGAGAATTTAAAAAAGCATTAGTTATCTACCAAAATTTATATAAAAAGGAAAAATACAACTCAAAATATCTTTATAAAATTATTGAAACTCACCAGCAACTAGAGCAATTTGATAAAGCTGAAACTCTACTTACTGAAAAATTATCAAAACAAAATAGTCCACTATTACTTATAGAGCTTGGTTATAATTTTCAGCTCAAAGACAGCATCATAAAAGCCGAAAAACTATATGATTCAGCTATTGCCTTTATAGATGAAAGACCAAATTACATTTATAGTATAGCTAAAAAATTTGAAGACCACTCATTATTAGAGCAAGCAATTCGTGTCTACGACAAAGGCAAACTTCTAACACCAGATAAAGATTATAGTATTCAGTTGGCACGTATTTACGGAGACCAAGGAAATATAGAACAAATGTTTGCAAATTATGTAGACTATATAGCCTACAGACCAAATTACCTTAACAATATTAAACGTGCTGTTAGCGACTTTATATCTGAAAATAAATCTAACGAAAACAACATTTACTTAAGGCGTTTACTATTAAAAAAATTACAGCAACAACCCGAAATACATTGGTACAAAATGCTGAGTTGGTTGTACGTTCAAGAGAAAGCTTATAACAAATCATTCATTCAAGAAAAAGCACTTTACAGACGTAATCCAGAAAGTTTAGATCGTATTACAGAGTTGGCGATTACAGCTTTAGATGATAATGATGACGTGACCTCTAAATCTATTTTTAATTACATTTTAGAAACAACACAAGATGCAACTACTGCTTTAATAGCACACCAATATATTTTAGAAATTGATACTAAAAATACATCCGAAAAAGAATTAAAACGTATTGATGAAACCTACAATAAGTTATTTAGCGATTTCGGAAAATCTGAATTAACCATACCATTGCAACTGGCTTATGGTAACTTTTTAGCATTCTATAAAAAGGATACTAAAGCAGCAACAGCTTTTTTACGTGAAAGTTTGAAATTAAATATTTCTGAATTTCAAGAAGGTAAAGTGAAATTACTATTAGCTGATATTTTAGTGTTGCAAGAAAAATTTAATGAAGCACTTATTTTTTACTCTCAAATTCAAATGAATTTAAAGAATAGTGTAATGTCTCAAGAAGCACGTTTTAAAGTGGCAAAAACGAGCTATTATAAAGGTGATTTTGATTGGGCAGAATCGCAACTAAAAATCCTTAAATCTTCAACATCGCAACTCATTGCCAATGATGCCTTAGATTTAAAACTATTAATTTCGGATAATAAGTACGAAGACAGCACACAAACCGCATTAAAGTATTATGCTAAAGCAGATTTATATGACTTTCAGAATAAAACAGATAATGCTATTTCACTTTTAGACAAAATATTACAAGAACATAAAGGTGAAAGCATAACAGACCAAGCATTATATAAACAAGCTAAGCTCTTTGAGAAGAAGAAACTTTACGCTAAAGCCGAAGCAAATTATTTAGAGATTATCAAAGATTACGGAGAGGATATTTTAGCAGACGATGCGCACTACTATTTAGCAGAATTGTATAATACTCATTTAGTAAAGCCAGAAGATGCAAAACAACTTTACGAAAAAATCATCTTTGAGTTTGAAGACAGTATTTACTTTATTGAAGCTCGAAAGAAATTTAGAATGCTTAGAGGCGATACAATTAATTAGACTCTAATTCATACTTTTGTCTAACTACTAATACTTCTTATACTAATTCCTGTAAAATGATCATATACAACGTAACCGTAAACTTAGATAAAACCATTACTAAAGAATGGTTAGAGTGGATAAAAGAACACATTCCCCAAGTATTGGCAACAGGTAAATTTAAAGAAGCCAAACTAACTAAAGTTTTGGTGGAAGATGATGAAGCAGACACCTATTCCATTCAATACAGAGCACATTCTAGAGAAGCTTTAGATGCTTATTATGCAGAAGATGCAGAACGTTTAAAAAAAGACGGATTAGTCCGTTTTGCAGATAAAATGTTAGCCTTTAGGACAGAGTTAGAAATCGTAGATGAATTCGCCGTAAATTTTAATTAATACGTAATGAAAACTAACGAAATCATATATAGCAATAGAGTAAAACTAAGATACGTTAGTATACTTTTAGTCATAGTTGGTGGTATTATTAGTTACCTTTATTACGGTACTGAACCGCATGAAACTATAGGTGGTTTTCTTTGTGGTTTTGGACTAGCATCCTTTTTAATCTTCCTATCTTTAAAAAAACCTCAAAACCAATCTTAATTCGTGGCAAATCAACATCAAGTAAGAGCAAAAAAACATTTAGGTCAACACTTTTTAGAAGATGAGTCTATTGCACAAGATATTGCAGATAGCCTTTCTTTTAAAGGTTACAATGATATATTAGAGATTGGCCCAGGAATGGGAGTATTAACCAAGTACCTTCTAGAAAAAGATACCACAACACACGTTATTGAGATTGATACGGAATCTGTTGAGTATCTTAAAAATAATTATTTAAATCTCGCTGACAGAATCATAGAAAAAGACTTTTTAAAGTGCGATTTAAGCCTTGTTTTTGAGGACAAACCTTTTGCTATCATTGGTAATTTTCCGTATAATATATCTTCTCAAATTCTATTTAAAACCTTAGAGTTACGTCATCAAATTCCTGAGTTTTCTGGTATGTTTCAAAAAGAAGTTGCGTTACGTATATGCTCTAAAGAAGGCTCTAAAGTCTATGGGATTTTATCTGTTTTAACGCAAGCATTTTATGATGCAGAATATCTTTTTACAGTACCACCAACCGTTTTTAATCCGCCACCGAGAGTAGATTCTGGTGTTCTTTTTCTAAAACGAAAAAAAAACTTTAAACTCCCTTGCGACGAAAAACTATTTTTTAGAGTTGTAAAAACAGGTTTTCAGCAACGTAGAAAAACGCTTCGTAATAGTTTAAAAACATTCAATCTGTCGGATAATTTAAAAGCAAATACTATATTTGGACAACGACCAGAACAATTGAGTGTTGCTCAGTTTATTGAACTGACACTCTTAATTGAAAACGATCAAAACTAAAGGCTTTATCATTTCTAGTAGTTTGAAAACATCATTTTAAACATGAGGTGAAAAACATAAGAGAATCTAGTGGAAGAAATTCAAGATAAAATACAATTTCAGCTTTCTAATGAACTCATAGAAAAAGTAGAAATTCTTGTCGAAGACTATAACGACAATGAACTCAAATTACTTCTAAATGAATATCATTACGCAGATATTGCCGAAATTTTAGATGAACTAGATGTTGATGCTGCTGTCTATATTATTAAACTTTTAGATTCTGGTCTAACATCAGATATCTTAATGGAACTCGATGAGGACAATCGAGAAGACATTCTAAAAAATCTTTCTGCTAAAGAAATAGCAGAAGAGGTTGAAGAATTAGATACCGATGATGCTGCTGATATCATCGCAGAATTACCTGAAGATAGACAGGCAGAAGTCATTTCTAAAATTGAAGATGAAGAACATCGAGAAGAAATTACTGAGCTCCTTACCTACGATAACGATACTGCTGGTAGCCTTATGGCTAAAGAATTAGTTAAGGTTTATGAAACTTGGACAGTTGCTGGCTGTTTACGCAGAATAAGAGGCCAGGCAAAAGAAGTTACCAGAGTACATTCTATTTATGTCGTAGACAAAGAAGAAAAGCTTATTGGCCGTTTATCATTAAAAGATTTAATAGTTGCCAAAAGTGATCAAAAAATAGCCGAAATCTCCAATAGCAATGTTGATTATGTCAATGTTACTGAAGATGTTGAAGACGTTGCTAAAATTATGGCAAAATATGATTTAGAAGCTATTCCTGTAGTTGACGAAAATCAAACACTTCTAGGTCGAATTACTATTGATGATATCGTAGATGTTTTAAGGGAAGAAGCGGAAAAAGATTATCAATTAGCAGCTGGTATTACACAAGATGTAGAAGCGGATGACAGTATTTTAGAGCTTACACGTGCAAGATTACCTTGGTTATTTTTAGGTTTAATTGGCGGAATAGGAGCTTTTATAATAATGTATTATTTTGAAGAGAGCTTACCTAAAGAAGCTGTTATCTTGTTCTTATTTACACCGTTAATTGCGGCTATGGCTGGTAACGTTGGTGTACAATCTAGTGCAATAATTGTGCAAGGTCTAGCAAATGACGATGTTAAAGGAAGTATTAATACGCGTCTTATAAAAGAAATGCTCTTGGCAGCTTTAAATGGAATTATTCTTTCTTTATTCCTTTTTCTGTTTGTATTTGCTTGGGAACAAGAATTTAAATTGGCTCTTGCCATATCTGTATCGTTAGTCGTTGTAATAATCATAGCCGGTCTAATCGGTACGTTTATCCCTTTATTTTTAGATAAAAGAGGTATAGACCCAGCAATAGCAACAGGTCCTTTTATTACAACAAGTAATGATATTTTGGGAATTCTACTCTATTTCTGGATTGCCAAACTTATATTAGGATTCTAAAAAGATTTACTTTTGTAACTTTACAGTATGAAGGCATTAAACATTACCGAAAAATTTACAAAATTTAGTAAAAACTGGCATCCACATCAGGTAGCTATCGTCGATGACATGCAAGTCATTCTTGCCAAATTAAAAGGTGAGTTTGTTTGGCATAGTCATGATAATGAGGATGAACTATTTCAAGTTGTAAAAGGCACATTATACATGCAATTTAGAGACAAAACTGAAGTGATTAGTGAAGGTGAAATAATTGTTGTACCAAAAGGTGTGGAACATAATCCTACTACAAAGAATGATGAAGAAGTCCATGTGCTTTTATTTGAGAAATTAAATACAGCACATACAGGAAATGTGAAACACGAACGCACACAAACCGAATATCCAAAAATATAAGCTTGGATGCTGAACTTGTTTGAGGATCTTATTCACTAAATTAACTTTTCAAAGATTGCTGCCTTAGCATAACATAAGCATGAAAATTCTTCACCTAGACTCAAACCACCCTCTACTCTTAAATCAACTCAGCGATTTAGGCTATACAAATCATAAAGATTACACAGCTTCTAAATCAGAAATTGAAGCTAAAATATCAAATTATGATGGCTTAATTATTCGTAGTCGCTTCTCTATTGATAAACAATTTTTAGACGCAGCAAAAAACCTAAAATTTATAGGACGTGTTGGTGCAGGTTTAGAAAACATCGATTGTGATTACGCTGAACAAAAAGGTGTTTATCTCATCTCTGCTCCTGAAGGTAACAGAAATGCGGTTGGCGAGCATGCCCTAGGCATGTTGTTGTCTCTATTCAATAAACTAAATAAGGCAGATAAAGAAGTACGTGAAGGTAAATGGTTACGCGAAGATAATCGCGGATTAGAATTAGACGGGAAAACTGTTGGGCTTATTGGTTATGGTAATATGGGAAAAGCCTTTGCAAAAAAACTAAAAGGTTTTGATGTCGATGTTTTATGTTATGATATTAAACCAAATCTTGGAGATAAAAATGCCAAGCAAATATCTATAGAAGAACTTCAAGAAAAAGCAGATGTTTTAAGTTTACACACACCTCAAACTCCACTGACCCTGAATATGGTGAATTCAGAATTCATCACTAATTTCAAAAAACCGTTTTGGCTCATTAATACAGCACGTGGAAAAAGTGTGGTAACCGAAGATTTAGTTGAAGCATTAAAATCTGGTAAAATTCTGGGAGCTGGACTCGATGTTTTAGAATATGAAAAATCATCATTCGAAAATTTATTTGCTTCAGACAATATGCCAGAAGCATTTAGATACTTAATAAAATCAGATAATGTATTACTTACACCACATGTTGCTGGTTGGACTATTGAAAGTAATAGGAAGCTATCTCAAACTATAGTAGATAAGATTAAAGCAAAATTTTGGTAAATTTATAGTATGAAGAAAACCATTCTCGTTTTTGGATTCCTCATTTTAGCATTGCTATTACTATTTCAGTTTAGTAAATACCGTTTCATTAGTGGCGATTTACAAATTGAATACATAATGGGATTTATAGCTATTACCTTTTTGGGTTTAGGGTTATTTATAAATAAAAGAACTAAAAAGAGAATACCCGTTTCTAATCATAAAATAGATTTAGATAAAGTTAAAGAATTAGGCCTAAGTAAACGTGAGTACGAAGTTTTAAAAGAAGTAGCCCTTGGTTTATCTAATCAAGAAATTGCGGAGAAATTATTTGTTTCAGAAAGCACTATAAAAACACACGTATCTAACCTTCTATTAAAGTTAGATGCTAAGCGACGTACACAAGCTATCCAAATTTCAAAAAACCTAAATATCATATAATTTAGTAGCTTTACAACTATAGTATTAACTATTTGGTACTTTAGTATGAGCCTTCAAAATTACCTTATTACTACTTTTGACCAACTAATTAAAATAGAACTAGAAATGAAAAACACGGTAATTAAATTTGGTATGTACAGTAGTATTTTACTAGTTATTCTCTTTGGAATTTCATTTATATTTGAAGACCAAATGAACTTCTCTGTAAGTGAAATTTTTGGGTATGTAACAATAGTCTTGTCTTTGTCCTTTGTCTATTTTGGAATAAAAAATTATCGTGACGCTGTAAATAATGGATCTATAAGTTTAGTAAAAGCTCTAAAACTAGGTGTTTTGATAACCTTGTTTACATCTATTACTTTTGGTCTAATTAATGTTTTCTATATAGAAATTATTAACCCAGAGTTTACAAATGAGTATTATGACTATTCTATTGAAAAGTACAGAGATAGTCTTCCTGCAAAAGAGTTTGAAACTAAACTTAAAGAATTAAAGTCTCAAAAGGATTTATTTAAAAATCCATTGGTCAATTTTAGTATAATGGGATTAACTGTATTTGTCATAGGTTTTATTATATCTTTAATTTCAGGATTAATTCTACAACGTAAAAATTAACCCTAACTATAGCATCAACAGCTACAACACTAGAGGGTTATATTAGTCAACTTCCCGAAGACAGGCAACAAGTAATCACCAAATTAAATATCCTTATGCATTAATTGAAGAACTAAAGTTTAATTAAAAAGAGGCCTGCTTTCGCAGGAAGTAAATATGAAAAAACGAGTAACAGGTATTGGTGGTTTATTTTTTAAAACTAAGGATCCAAAAGCTTCAAAAGATTGGTATAATAAACACTTAGGATTTAATACAGACGATTATGGCTGTACCTTTTGGTGGAAAGACAAAGATGGTAACGATTGTTCTACACAATGGAGTCCATTCGCAGAAGACACTAAATATTATGAGCCTTCAAAAAAGGACTTTATGTTTAATTATCGTGTTGAAAATTTACAAGAATTATTAGTGACTTTAAAGGAAGAAGGTGTCACAGTAATAGGAGAAATGGAAGAGTACGATTACGGAAAGTTTGGTTGGATACTAGATAACGATGGTAATAAGATAGAACTCTGGGAACCAATAGATAAAGCTTTTAAATAATACTGTAACTATTTTATAGATTCTTATACTTATAATTAAACAACAATAATCATGGCAGACAATACTAACAATAATTTAAAAGACAACTTAGACAACGCAAAACAACACACTAAAGATGTTGTTAATGACGCTGTAGATTCAGTTTCGGATAACACAACTACATTAAAAGAAAATGCGTCTGAGGCTTTTGATACTGCAAAAGAAAAAGCTAGTGAACTTGCAAATGATGCTAAAGAAGTCTTAGGAAATGCAAAAGAAAAAGCATCCGAATTCGCAGATCAAGCGAGTGAGAAATTAAGTGAGTTTACAGATTCGGCTAAAGAAAGCGCTTCAGGATTTGCTGAAGATGCTAAGGGAACTTATACAGAAACAAAGGCAAAAGCTAAAGAGTTTGCTGGAGAAGCAAGTGAAAAATTTAGTGAATTTGCAGATGAAGCTAAAGAAAAAGCGTCTGAGTTTGCCGAGGCAGCAGAAGATAAATTTGAAGATTTTACAGAGGACGCAAAAGAGTCTTACACAGAAACTAAAGAAAAGACTAAAGGCTTTTTTCAAAAGTTGTTCGGTAAAAAATAAAAGCATATTGCGCATTTTTACTAACTTTAACTGATAACCAAAACAAAAAACTATGGCAGACGACACTAAAGATTTAGGAGATGACCTTAACGACATGTTAGGAGATGCTAAAGATGGAGCTAAAAAAGCTGCGGATAAAATGAGTGAAAAAGCTAGTGAACTAGCAGATGATGCTAAAGAATTAGCTAGCGAAGCTAAAGAAAAAGCGTCTGAATTTGCTGGTGAAGCGAAAGAAAGTGCTAAAGAATTTAGCGAGAGTGCTAAAGAAACATTTAATAATGTTACTGGTGATAATAAAAAGGTTTTAGCAGGTGTATTAGGAAGTTTAGGAGTACACAAATTTATATTAGGTTATAATAAAGAAGGTGCTATTTTATTAAGCTTATGGATTATAGGAGCAATTTTAACATGCGTTGGGATAGGTATTTTATTAATATGGGCACTTGGCTTAGTAGGTCTTATTGAAGGTGTAATTTACCTAACAAAATCTGACGAAGAATTCTATAACACCTACCAAGTTGGAAAGAAACCTTGGTTTTAAAAACTATAAATTATAAAATGAATAGCCCAGTATGAGAATTCTGGATTTTTTATTTTTTAGTGTTTAGTCCATAATTAGAAGGTAGTGTATCACCAACACGTTGACTCCCCAAATAACCACTAAAATAAACTCCAATAATTGGTGAATAATTACCATAAACATCAATAAAAAAATGATCCACTTTGAGTTGCAACTCAGACTGAAAATCCATCTTATATAAAATAGACACTTTTGTCTTTAGGTTCACTTTTTTTAAATTAGATTCAACAATATCTTCAACATTAAAATAAGACCATTCGTTAACTCTAAATTTGTCATAAAAAATCAGATAACCTTGATTTTCTAAATTCTTATTATATAACGCTCGTATAAAATGTTGTACCGAACCTTTGTATGCTTTTTCTCGATTCTTAAGGGTTTTATTTCTATTGCCTTTTTCTAAATCTTTATAGAAATTAGTACCCAAATAGGTCACCGAATACATCGTAAATTCTAAGGTTGATGTATTTAGATATCTATAAATAACTTCGAAATCTAAAATATCATAAGCTATTTCATACTGCAACGCCCTGTTTTTTACTCTTATAGGCACCTTTGAACTAACATACAAGGCTTTATTACGCTTATCATATCTTAATATTAAATCGTCTTCGTTTAATATTTTACATGTTTTAGCAAATTTAGAAGTCCCTAAAAATTCAGTTCTAAATAAACGAAGTTTCTGTTTTCTCGTTAACCCATCGTCGTAATCTATATAAACTTCTTCAAGAGAATTTGTAGCCTCTACAAGCTGAATAGTTATGTCTGTTTTAGTTCTATAGTCCGAAATAAATACTTTTTCATAACCTAAATAAGAAATCACTAATGTAGATTGAATAGCATCTGAGTATGTGATTGAAAACTTTCCATTTTCATCTGTTGTAGTTCCCGTTGTCGTATTATCAAAGTAGACAGCTGCAGTTTCTAAAGGTTGATTAGTTTCTTTATCTACAACTAACCCAGTAAGCATCTGAGAAAAACTAATCTGTGTTAAAACAAATAAAAGAAGACAAATTTTATTTATCATGGTTATCCATGAATTTTCGCTCTAACTCAGCCTGAAACTCTTCCATTACAGGTCTTACTGTACTTTCTGGAAGATCAGCAATTTTTATATACATTAAGCCATCAACAGCGTTATTAAATAATGGATCTACATTAAAACCAATAAGTTTACAATTTTGCTTAATGTACTTTTTAAGCAAAACAGGTAGACGTAATGCTCCTGGCTCAACCTCATCAATAATTTTATCGAATTTATTTAAATCAGCCTCTGTCGCATCGAAAACAAAATCTTTGTCTGCATCTTTAAGCTTTACCTTAAATTCCTTTTTAGGATGCACATATTGCGCCACATAAGGATCGTAATAATGTGATTTCATAAACTCAATCATTAAACTCTTCGAAAAGTTTGAAAACTGGTTGCTAATACTTACTCCTCCAATTAAGAATTTGTGTTCTGGATAACGTAATGTGGTGTGTACAATACCTTTCCAAAGTAAAAAGAGTGGCATTGGTTTTTGTTGGTATTCTTTAATAATAAAGGCCCTTCCTAACTCTAAAGATTGACTCATCATTTTATAAAGTTCTGGCTCAAAACGAAACAAATCTTGAAGATAAAATCCATCAATCCCAAAACGTTCAAAAATCTTAGAACCTAATCCCATTCTATAAGCACCAGCTAATACTTTCTTATCGTTATCCCATAAAAACATATGATGGTAATACGTGTCAAACTTATCTAAATCTATAGCCTCGTTAGTGCCTTCACCAACCTCTCTAAAAGTAATCTCTCTAAGTCTACCAATCTCACGTAAAATATTAGGAATATCATCAGCAGCAGCTAAATACACCTCATAATTTTTACTCGATAAAAGTCTACAGTCTTTAACTTTTAAGGTTTCCACCTCTGCAATCATAACCTCAGGATCGATAGGAGTTACAATACGTTTTGGAGGTTTAGGTAGTTTTAATTGTGATTGAAGGTTGTCTAAAATCTTTGGTTTGTCCTCAAAGGTTTTAGATAACATATAAGTTTTTCGTCTTAAAAATTCTGAAAAATCTGCAAGACTCACATGTTCCTTTTGAGCTTTTACAGAAATAGGTTTACCAACTCTTACTTTTATAACACGTCGCTTTTGAGTTAATACTTCTGATGGTAATTTTGCCGTTCTAAGTGTATCACTTAATTTAGAAAGCCTGTAAAATAATCTGCTATTTTTAGCATGAAAATAAATAGGCACTACAGGTACTTCTGCTTTCTGAATTAACTTCATTGCTGCAACTTCCCATTCTTTATCAACCACTAGTTTTCCATCTTTATAAGTAGACACTTCACCAGCAGGAAAAACACCTAATGGATGTCCTTCTCTTAAATGTAAAATTGCATTCTTAAAACCTGTTATACTACTTGCAGCATCTTTTCTGTCTTCAAAAGGATTTACTGGCATTATATAAGGTTTAAGTGGCTCAATGCGATGCAATAGAAAATTAGCAATAATTTTAAAATCGCTGCGCTGTTCTAACATTAATTTTAACAGTAAGATTCCATCAATACCACCAAGCGGATGATTAGAAATGGTAATGTAAGGCCCTTCTTTAGGCAAGCGCTTCATGTCCTCTTCAGGAATTTCGAACTTAATCTGAAATTCATCTAAAATAGCATCAAGAAAATCTACGCTACTAAGGTGTTTGTTACGCTTGTAAAACTTATTTAGTGTAGAAATTTTAAGTACTTTCATTAATACCCAACCACAGAGCGTACCCAAGAAACCGTACTTATCGACATTGATTGCCTTAGCGACTTCTTTAGCGGTTACTAAACCAGTATCAGATGATTTCCCCATAAAACAAATATAATAACTTTTACTCGCTAAGCGAGATTTGAATATTTCAATACTACATCTAAATAATTAGATATTCATTTAATTAATACCTCACAAGATTACGTCTAGGTCATTTATTGGGTAACGATTTGAACAGTTCCTTGTGTTAATTGCTTCAATAATACTGTTTTATCTTTTTCAAGCTCTTTTACAGCAACGTCGTTATAGTGTCTAATAGTATATAGACTAACATTATCGTAACATGTAACATTAAATTTTGCTTTAAGGTGTTGTAATAATTTTGCCAAATTATTATATAAATTATCTACACATACTGAAAAACTAATAGCCGAATTCTGTATAACATCAACCTTCATTTTATAAAGATGCAAAAGACTAAATATTTCACTAATATTTTCTTCCATGATATAAGAAAAATCTAAAGATGATAATGAAATTAAGATTTGTTTCTTCTTAACTATGAAACATGGGATTTCGGGATCTAAAGCTTTGCCTTTACTTACGCAAGTGCCATCTGCTGTCGGATTTAAAAATGACTTAACATATAAAGGAATTTCTTTTCGTTGTAAAGGTTGCACTGTTTTAGGGTGAATTACAGAAGCTCCATAAAAAGCCAACTCTATCGCCTCTCTATAAGAAATTTGATGCAATAATTGTGCGTTTTCAAAATAACGTGGATCTGCATTTAAGACACCTGGGACATCTTTCCAAATAGTAACACTATTAGCACTTAAACAATAGGCGAAAATAGCGGCTGTGTAATCACTACCTTCTCTTCCTAATGTTGTTGTGAAATTATTAGCATCACTTGCTAAAAATCCTTGAGTAATATTAAGAATTGATCCGTTAAGTTTTGATGTAATATTCTCTTGCGTTACATCCCAGTTAACATTAGAACGTCTGTAATAATTATCTGTTTTTATAAATTCTCTTACATCAATCCAACTATTTTTGAGACCTATTTCATTAAGGTAGTGACTAATAATCTTAGTGGAAATTAATTCCCCAAATCCAATCGTTTGGTCATATACAAAGTTGTAATCTGGTGATTTATTACTTTTAAAAAATAAGTTAAGCTCATCAAAAAGTAATTTAACATCTGCAAAAACTTGATGTCGTTTATTTTCGAAAAGGTCTAATAATATATCATTATGACATTTTATAACCTCGAAAATAGCACTTTGTAACTCCCCTTTATTTTCAAAATAGTTTTTAATAACCAACTCCATTCGGTTAGTCGTTTTTCCCATTGCAGAGACAACCACCAACGTTTTATCGTAACCTGTAGTTTTTAAAACCGCAGCCAAATTTTTTACACCTTCAGCATCTTTTACTGATGCTCCACCAAATTTGTAAACTTGCATTATAATTCTTTTAAATAATTTTCAATTCCACTTTCGTTTAACTGCACTACATCCCAATCTCGCATCACATTCGCTCCTTTACTTTCATAAAATTTTATGGCAGGTTCATTCCAATCTATCACTTCCCAACTAATACGTCTTACACCTCTCTCTTTACCATATTTAACAACAGTATCTAAAAGTTGTGTCCCAAGACTTTTACCTCTACACTTTTCACTTATAATTAAATCTTCCAAATGCAAAACTTCACCTTTCCAAGTCGAATAGCGCATATATACCAAGGCTATGCCTTCTATGATTTTACTACTTTCTAGCACAAAACACGTAAATTTAGGTTGTAAACCAAAGCCATCGTTTTCTAAATCTTTGAGCGTAACTTCTACAGCATCTGGTTCCTTTTCGAAAATTGCCAATTCATTAATGAGTTCTAAAACTCTTGGCATATCTTTTAGGGTGGCTAATCTTGGTTGATTCATAGTATTCTCAAAAAAGAACTCAAATATAATCTAAACTCACTTTAGATAACAGTGAACTCATCTTGACTTTTTCTATTTACTAAAAAATATCTAAAATTCGTCCCTATTTCATCTATTTACTCATGCGTAGCGATGCTACACCTTTCTAAAATAGCCTCACCTAAACAAATTTTATTTTATTTTCGGTCAAAAACAAAAAATCAATACGAGTTCATTTATTTAAAATACGAAATCGTTATAGTTTGTTAAAAAATGCGATATTTGTGGCAATTAATCAATATTATACTTCATGTCACAACGTAATCAAACCTTAGGTGAATTTATTATAGAAAATCAATCGTCTTTTAAATACACTTCTGGTGAACTTTCTCGACTTATAAACTCTATTAGATTAGCTGCGAAAGTGGTAAATCACGAAGTTAATAAAGCCGGTTTAGTAGATATCCTTGGCGCTGCTGGAGACACCAACATTCAAGGTGAAGATCAGCAAAAATTAGATGTTTATGCTAATGAGAAGTTTATTCAGACCATGACCAAACGAAACATTGTTTGTGGTATTGCAAGTGAAGAGGAAGATGATTTTATCGCTATTAACAGCCAGGATGAAAATAACCAGAATAAATATGTGGTTTTAATAGATCCGTTAGACGGTTCTTCTAATATAGATGTTAATGTTTCTGTTGGAACAATATTTTCAATTTACAGACGTGTTACTCCTGTAGGAACACCTGTAACAATCACTGATTTTTTACAAAAAGGAAACCAACAAGTTGCAGCTGGTTATGTAGTTTATGGAACATCTACAATGCTTGTATATACGACTGGTTACGGCGTAAATGGTTTTACACTAAACCCAGCAATTGGTTCATTTTACTTATCGCATCCAGATATGCAATTCCCTGAAGATGGAAATATATACTCCGTTAATGAAGGTAATTATATTCATTTCCCAACGGGTATAAAAAATTACATTAAGTATTGTCAGCAAGAAGAAGGGGATAGACCTTACACAAGCAGATACATTGGCTCTTTAGTATCCGATTTTCATAGAAACATGATAAAAGGTGGTATTTATATGTACCCAAAAAGTTCTAAAAATGCGAAAGGAAAATTACGCTTACTTTACGAATGTAATCCTATGGCTTTTATAGCAGAACAAGCCAACGGAAAAGCAAGTGATGGTTTTACGCGTATTATGGATATTGAGCCTACAGAATTACACGAGCGTGTTTCTTTTATCTGTGGTAGTAAAAATATGGTAGAAAAAGCAGAAGATTTTATGCGCAATGCATAAAATCTTTCAAAACACAAAAAAGGCGAACAGTAATGTTCGCCTTTTTTGTTATAATATTTAGAATCATCTACTGATTCATATTTTTCATTTTCTCTGTAAACTCATCTAAGTCTACTTCGTAATGAACTAAAGTCAGTGCTTTATCTGCAATGTACTTTACGTTGTCTTGATTAAAACCTAATCCAATACATAATTTCTCTAATAAACCAACCTGATTAGGACCTTCAATATGATCTGCCCAAACCATACGCGCCAAATCGTATAAACGTGCTAAACGCTTATCGTAAGAAACCGGTGGATTTACAGGATGACTTTTATAATCTTTTAAGATTGCTTTATATTCTGACTCTGTAATATCTAAACGTGTTGCTAAACGGTCTACAAATGCTTTTTCAGCATCATTAATAACACCATCACTCATTGCAATTCTTACAATAGCCGCAAAATGGTCTTCATTACGCTTTTTAAATCCGCTTTCGAATAATTCTGAAAATGACATATTTTATGTTTTAATTGTCTAATATAATATAGGTGAACAAATATAATTGTATTCATAGTATTTATCATAAACAAAGCTTTAAAACTTTTATATTTGCACCTTCAAACAAAGGAATTTGAGTAAAGCCTTTATTGCACAAACCTATTTACAGACTTTGCAACTGCAAAATCTGAAAAATGCCATTGCCAAAACTGAAAGTAAAACACATCTAAAAAACTTAGTTGGCTCTTCATTATCTATCGTTATTTCTGAAGCTTTCAAAACTGCTGAAAAACCATTTTTAATTGTTTTTGATGATAAGGAAGAAGCTGCTTATTATCTAAATGATTTAGAACAACTCATTAACTCCAAAGATGTATTATTCTATCCTGGTAGTTATCGCAGACCTTATCAGATTGAAGAAACGAATAATGCCAATGTCCTTTTAAGAGCAGAAGTTTTAAACCGAATTAATTCTCGTAAAAAGCCCTGTATTATTGTTACCTATCCGGATGCATTGTTCGAAAAAGTAGTCACAAAAAAAGAACTCGAAAAGAATACACTCAAAATTTCTATTGGTAACGAATTAAGTATCGATTTTGTAAATGAAGTGCTTTTTGAATACAAATTTAAACGTGTCGATTTTGTTACAGAACCAGGTGATTTCTCAGTTCGTGGTGGTATTGTAGATGTATTTTCGTTTTCTCATGATGAGCCTTATCGTATTGAATTCTTCGGAGATGAAGTTGATAGTATTAGAACATTTGATGTAGAAACACAATTATCTACCGAGCGTATTAAAAAGGTAAGTATTATTCCAAACGTTGCAAATAAATTAATAGCGGAACAGCGTGAAAGTTTCTTAAAATACATCTCTAATAATACCGTAGTTTTCACAAAAAATACTCCATTTCTATTTTCGAGAATAGATGAATTTTATAAAAAAGCAGAAGATGCTTACAATAGTTTAACTGGAGACATAAAACAGGCATCACCAGATCGATTATTTTGTAATTCAGAATTATTAAAGCGTCAGTTTTTAAACTATAACTTAATTGAATTTGGGTTTACAGCCATAGTCTGTGATGAGATTATATCCTTTAATACTAAACCACAGCCATCATTTAATAAACAATTCAATTTACTGATTGAAGACTTAAATGACAATCATTCTGAAGGTATTACCAATTATATCGCTTGTGTCAGCGAGCAACAAGCCAAACGATTTCATGATATTTTTGATGATGCTGAGCAAAACGTGCATTACAAAACTATAGTCCTTTCGCTCTATCAAGGTTTCATTGATGCAGAACACAAAATTGCAGTTTACACAGATCATCAGATTTTTGATCGTTATCATAAATTTCATCTTAAAAATGGCTACGCTAAAAAGCAAGCCATCACCTTAAAAGAACTTACAAATTTAGAAATTGGTGATTATGTAACACACATAGATCATGGTATTGGTAAGTTTGGTGGACTTCAAAAAATAGATGTCGAAGGCAAAAAGCAAGAAGCCATTAAATTGGTTTATGGTGAGCGCGATATTCTATATCTAAGTATTCACTCGCTTCATAAAATAACGAAGTTTAATGGTAAAGATGGAAAACCACCTACCATTTATAAACTAGGTAGTAAAGCTTGGAAAACGCTAAAACAGAAAACAAAATCGCGTGTTAAGGAAATTGCATTCAATCTTATTAAACTATATGCAAAGCGAAAGCTAAAAAAAGGTTTTCAGTATGCACCAGATAGTCATATGCAACTAGAGCTTGAGGCTTCTTTTGTTTATGAAGATACACCTGATCAAACAAGCTCAACAGCAGACATAAAAGCAGATATGGAAAGCGAACGACCAATGGATCGTTTGGTCTGTGGTGATGTTGGTTTTGGTAAAACCGAAGTTGCCATTAGAGCCGCTTTTAAAGCTGTAGATAACGGAAAACAAGTTGCTGTTTTAGTACCAACGACTATATTGGCTTACCAACATTCCCGAACGTTTAAAGAGCGTTTAAAAGAATTTCCTGTTACTGTAGATTATGTTAATCGATTTAGAACTGCAAAAGAAAAACGCGAAACTCTTGAAGGTCTCGAAAACGGAAAGGTTGATATTATTATTGGCACACATCAACTCGCTAATAAAAACGTAAAATTCAAAGATTTAGGTTTACTCATTGTAGATGAAGAGCAGAAGTTTGGTGTTGCTGTAAAAGAACGTCTCAAAACCATTAAAGAAAATGTAGACGTCTTAACATTAACAGCGACTCCGATTCCAAGGACACTCCAATTTAGCTTAATGGCTGCAAGAGATTTGTCCGTAATAAATACAGCTCCACCTAACCGTTACCCAATAGAAAGTAATGTGATTCGTTTTGGTGAAGAAACCATAAGAGATGCGGTGAGTTACGAAATTCAACGTGGTGGTCAAGTCTTTTTTATCCATAATCGCATTGAAAACATTAAGGAAGTTGCTGGTATGATTCAGCGTTTAGTACCAGATGCAAAAATTGGCATTGGTCACGGAAGACTAGACGGTAAGAAATTAGAAGAGTTAATGCTCGCATTTATGAATGGTGAGTTTGATGTCTTGGTGAGTACAACGATTGTAGAAAGTGGATTAGATGTACCAAATGCGAATACCATTTTTATTAATAACGCAAACAATTTTGGATTAAGCGATTTGCACCAAATGCGAGGACGTGTTGGTCGTAGCAACAAAAAAGCATTCTGTTATTTTATCACTCCAGAGTATTCTGCTATGACTAATGATGCGCGAAAACGTATTACAGCCTTAGAGCAATTCACCGAATTAGGAAGTGGTTTCAACATTGCTATGAAGGATCTAGAAATTAGAGGAGCTGGTGATTTATTAGGTGGTGAGCAAAGTGGTTTTATTAATGATATTGGTTTTGATACCTATCAGAAAATATTAAATGAAGCTATTGACGAACTTAAAGAAACTGAATTTTCAGACTTGTATAAAGATGACGGTAAACCTAAAAAATACGTCAAAGATGTTACTATAGATACAGACTTTGAATTATTATTCCCAGATGATTACGTCAATAATATTACAGAACGTCTAAATCTTTACACAAAGCTAAACGCCATAAGAACCGAAGAAGAACTCACACAATTCGAAACTGATATTATTGACCGTTTTGGTAACTTACCAACGCAAGTCTCAGATTTATTAGATAGTGTGAAGCTAAAATGGATTGCAACCAAAATGGGTGTTGAAAAACTGATAATGAAACAAGGTAAACTGATTGGTTATTTTATACAAGATCAACAAAGTGGATTTTATCAGAGTGATAATTTCTCGAAAGTGTTACAATTTGCGCAGTTAAATGCTAAAAAATGTAAGATGAAAGAGAAAAAAACCAGAAACGGCTTGCGTTTATTAATTACGTTTGAAGGGATTAAATCCACAAAACAAGCACTCGATGCTTTATCTCAGCTATGAGTGAGAAAAGCCACTTAAAACATGTTTTTTGGCTTACAACAGCCACCATTCTTATAAGTACATCTGGTGCATTAGGCAAATATATTGATTTACCAACTCCAGTCGTAATTTGGTGGCGCTCAGCTTTAGCAGCATTATTTTTATTAATCTTTTGTCTTTACAAAGGCGTTAACTTAAAAATTCATACGCGCAAAGATCGCTATACATTTATCATTGCTGCCGTTTTTATGGGAGCACATTGGATTACCTATTTTTATGCTTTAAAACTATCTAATGTAGCTATTGGTATGTTATCGTTATTTACATTTCCTGTGATGATAGCGCTTTTAGAACCCTTATTTTCAAAAAACAAATTTGATCCTATTCATATTATTTTAGGGATTCTTGTACTTATTGGTATTTATATTTTGGCACCAGAATTTGATTTAGAAAGCAACCAACTTCAAGGTTTATTATTTGGGCTGCTCTCTGCCTTATGTTACGCACTTAGGATTTTAATTCTAAAAAAACATGTCAATACGTATAACGGCACAACACTCATGTTTTACCAAGTCGCTATAATTGCGGCTATATTAGTTCCTGTCTTATATTTTATGGATACCTCAAATATTACAACACAGTATCCCTATGTTATTATCTTAGCATTAGTAACTACAGCGATAGGACACACGATGTTTGTTAATAGCTTAAAATATTTTAAAGCAAGTACGGCGAGTATCATTGGTAGTGCGCAACCCGTTTTCGGAATTATAATTGCTTATTTTTTCTTGAATGAAATACCAACATTACATACATTTGTAGGAGGCAGCTTAATATTAACAACAGTTGCCATAGAAAGTGTAAGATCTAAAAAATAATAGTGGCTTAATTACTGAAGCTGTTCATTTTATAATAACACCATAGACTAATGAAAAAATTAATCATCCTTGCTTTAATATTACCGTTCATCGCTTTTGCTCAAAATGTAAAAGGCACCTTTTCTCCAGCAGAAGATTTTACTTATGCTTTTTTATATAAAGCGGCACCAGATGGAGCCGATTACGTAAGTAGAGGACAACTAGATCTTGCAGGTAATTTTGAAATTCCGCTAGACTCAACAGTGACCCCTGGTATTTATAAAATTGTATATGCAATTCCACCAGAAGAAAACAACTTTGATTTTATCTATGACGGAAAAGAAACAATTGTTTTTAATTTTAGTTATGAAAAAGGTCTAGAATTCACAGAGTCTGATGAAAATAAACTCTGGAATTCGTATTTAAAAAGTATGGATGTAGTTAATATGACCATAAACAACTACTACTCTAAAGAAAACTCGGATAAGGAAGGTTTCAATGCTATTTTTAAGACATTAAAAGATACGCAGATGGGCTACGAAGAACTAGCAAACGGAAAGTTAGTCTCTACTTTTATTATAGCTAACAGGCCTTATATCCCAGAAGCTTATGAAGACATGAGTAGCTACTCTGTGAATTTAAAGACCAACTATCTCAAACAAATAGATTTTAGTAATTATTTATTACAGAGCTCTTCGTTTTTGGTAGATCGTGTAACAACCTATGTTTTTGATATTATAAAAAATCCCAACAACGACCTTTACAAACAGCATGTTGATGATGTTGCTTCTGAAATTAGTGATACCGATGCTATTATTAAAACGAGCCTTTTAAAAATTATTTGGCAACGTTTTGTGGCTTTAGAAAATCATGATATTGCAAATTATATTACAGACACCTACTTACTAGCACTCGCTAATAAAACAGAAAATAAAGTTTTAGCTCAAACTATTTCATCTTATAAGAACACATCTATTGGCACTAGAGCACCCGATTTTGAAATTACTATAAATGATGCTAAAAGTAGCTTGCATCAACTTAATGGTGCAGAACATTACTTAATTGTTTTTTGGAGTAGTGCTTGTGGACATTGTCTAACTGAATTGCCAATGGTTAAGGAACTTGCTGCTAAAAATCCTACACTTAAGGTCGTAGCATTTGGTTTAGAAAGCGATGCTAACGATTGGACTGAAGAGGTTAAAAAATATCCAGATTTTACACATGTTATTGGTTTAGGTAAATGGGACAACCCTATTGTAAAAACTTATGGTGTAGCTGCTACACCAATGTATTTTTTATTAAGTTCTTCTAAAGTAATTATGGCAAAACCTTATGCTTATGAAGATTTGGAAGCAATTATTATGGAACTATAGCTTCAACAGCAAGAATAAAATAATTGGTGTCACCCTGCCAAGGCATTGATTTGTAACGTTCCTTATAACTTAATTTTACACGTTTTCCTTCCGATGCTTCGAGCTTTTCTAAAACGTTTTGATCTAACACTGAAAATTGCCAGAGGTTACCCTCTAATCCATCATTAGCGGAACCCAATCTAAGCCCTCCAATATTTAGTTCTCCTTCATTCGTTTTTAATATAACCCCTTTTTTCGAAATTTTAATTAATTGACCTGCGCGAGTACCTTCTGAATACGTCCATGAACAAGCCCATATCAATAGCAAGCATAAAACAATAAGCCCAAGTACAACCTTTAAAATAAACTTTTTGAATCTAGATTTAAAGCTTGGTTTTTCATGATTTGAATTATCCATGTGAAAAAATAATTAATTGAACTATAGCGTAAAGAAAACGCCCAGTAAAACAAGTGTCTTATCTGAGCGTTTTGAAACTAAATAACCAACTAAATTTAGCTTCTTTTATTTTCTCTAGGATTATCCATCCTTTCTGTTTTTTGCTTTCGCTTTTTAGGTTTGTCTTCTTGCCTGTCAACTTTACCTTGTGTATCAGAACTTCTATAATAAGGGATGTAACCTACTCCTGTAAATTCATAAATCGTACCAGAGTCTGCATGTAACAATTCTATCCTTTCATCATTAATAACGCTGAGTTCGAAAAATTCATTGTCAAAAAAATCATAATCTAATGTTAATGTTTTTAGGTACATATTACCACCTGCATCTCCTACTCCATAAACACCTGTGTAATCCCAAAAAATAGTATTTGGATTGTTTATGTTTCCATCTTGTGAACTTCTAAATGTTGAGTCATTTCCACCTGATAAAAACTGTAAATAGTTTTCATTGTCAAACTCATTTAAGGCTCCAAAATTACTGGTGTATGTTTTTTCCCAAGCCTCGTATTCTTGTAAGAAATAATGAATATTATCATAGAATATAAAATCATAATCAAAAGTTTGTCGCTGATAGCCTCTCAAAAAATAAGACGTATCGTCAAATGGGTTATATAATTCAATAGTATTATTATCTATTTGATACACATCAAAGCTATCAAAACCATCTATTACATGGTTAACATCTAAAATCATATTATAGGCATCATAGTTTCCTATCTCTGCACCATAACCACCACCTTGACTTCCAAAACCAACTAAATTGTTGTTAGCAAATAAACGACCATTATCGAAAGTTAACGTAAATGCGATCTGTAAGAATGGTGTTTCACCAAAACCTTGTGTAGCATTAATATCTACATACCATAAATCGTAAGAATTTAATAATTGATTTAACGAAACTGCAGGTGCATTATCATTAATGTTTATCTCCTCTGTATAACAAGAAGTAAAAAACGTTGCACTAAGTGCAAATCCTAAGAGTAATTTTAATGTCTTCATAATCTAACGTTTTAAGGGTATTACTTAGGTAATTTCAAAACGCGTGCCAAAAATGAAAACTTACACCTTTCTATTTATTAGACTAAGCTTGTAGAAGCAAAATTTAACTTAGTAAACCAGCACTTCGATAAGCTGGGTTAGACATTAGTCAGTCCATAAAACTTTCGCTATTTTTGATATACAAAACTGATTCAACCTTTATGAGTAATACTACGAAATATGCTGTTTTTGGAGCCGGAAGTTGGGCCACTGCAATTGTAAAAATGCTTTGTGAAAATTTAGATGAAGTCGGTTGGTATATGCGCAGTGTTTATACGAAAGAACACCTATTAAAAGAACAGCATAATCCTAGTTATTTAAGTTCTGTTGAATTTCACACGGAACAGTTAAAGCTCAGTAATGATATCAATGAAATTGCAGATTGGGCAGATGTGCTCATTGTTGTGATTCCCTCAGCATTTGTACATTCTGAATTAGAAAAACTCACTACTGATATTAGCCAAAAAACTATTGTATCTGCTGTAAAAGGTATTTTACCAGAAACTGGTAAATTGGTTGGAGAGCATTTTCATGACGCTTACAATATTCCGTTCGAAAATATTGCAGTTATTGCTGGTCCTTGCCATGCTGAGGAAGTTGCTCTAGAGCGTTTATCCTATCTCACCATATCTTGCGCAGATGCTGTTAAAGCACAAGCCATAGCAGATACTTTAGCTAGTGATTATATAAAAACAAAAATTAGTGATGATATTATTGGTGTAGAATATGCTGTAATGTTAAAGAATATTTATGCTATTGCTGCCGGTATTGCGCATGGCTTAGGCTATGGTGACAACTTTCAGAGTGTATTAATGAGTAATGCGATTCGCGAGATGAAACGCTTTGTCAAAAAGATGCACAAGATGAAACGCGACATTAATAACTCAGCGTATTTAGGTGATTTATTAGTTACTGGTTATTCTGTGTTTTCAAGAAATAGAATGTTCGGGAATATGATTGGTAAAGGGTATACCGTAAAATCAGCTCAGATGGAAATGAGTATGATTGCTGAGGGTTATTATGCCACCAAAAGTGCACATTTGCTCAATGAAAGAAATAAAAAGAAAACACAATTACCAATTATCAATGCGGTCTATGAGATTCTTTATGAGAATAAAGATCCAAAAAAGGTATTTAAGAAATTGACGGATCAGTTAGATTAACTTTTAGCTATTGGCCTTTTGCTATTAGCTGACTAACCAAAATACCTTTTAAATGCATCAAAGGCAAAGTCTGTAACGCCTTTTATTAATAGTATGCTTTCTAAACAAATACGTATACAATTGTAATTTACAAAAATCTAATAAAGTTTAAAGACTTGTTTAAAACTGTCTTTATAAGCACCTCCTAAAGGAATTTTTGAATCCTTAATTTCTATACTAGAACCATCAAAACGATCTATATAATTTTTATTGACGACATAAGACCTGTGTACTCTTATAAAAACATTTTTAGCTAAGGGTTCTATGAATTCTACTAGAGACATTCTAAGCGTAAATTTTCTTTTTTTTGTAAAAACATCAATATACTTTAAGGCTGACTTTATGTAGATAATGTCATCAATATCTATTTTTTCGTAACTATTTTGAACTTTAAAGTAGACAATTTTGACTTGTTCACTTTCAGCATTTGGTGCAACTTCTTTAGTCATATGAATTTGTGATGCGCTGAAGTTTGTTTGATATTACGGGTAAAAAAGTACTTAGCAGTACGACTAACATCGTTTCTGTCGATGCCTTAGCAAAAGGCATATACATGGTAAAAGTAACTACGGATAAAGGTGCTTTTATAAAAAAGTTGGTTAAAAACTAACACAATTAGCTATTAATTAATTTTAGGGACTAAACCCTTTCCGCTTATGGAAAGGGTTTTTTCGTTATTAAGCATCGTAAATTTCTAAAATTAGAGCATTAAACCACTTGTTAACTTCAATTTTAAGGCATTCAAAGTAAGATGCTTACCTTGATTTCGCTTTAGTATTAATTAGCTAACAGAAAAGGAAATACGAAACAAAGTGCTAAACCGCAACGAATAAAAAAAATTATTAAGGTAAAGTTCCAGAAATAATCTTGAAGTTTTCCGTCATTGCAAATCACCCTTTTAGGTATGATGTGGCCAATGCAGAGCATTTATGAATTCCTTTAAAAAACAATATGTAAAGAATAAATAATCTCTTAATCGTTATACAGATTACTTCACCAAAACCCCTTTTAACTGCATCAAAGGAACAGTCTGCAAAGCGTTTTCATTAATCGTATTGTTTCTAAACAAATACGACTTATCAAACATTTGATTGCCTTCAAAAAAGGTGATTTTAAACTCATTATTAAGCGCTAACACCTTTTCTTGCAAATACTCAATTTTAGCATAACTTTTGGCTGGCAATAATGTTATTGTATGACGCATTGGAGGTGTCATTTTCTTATCTGTATAACCTTGTGAAACAATAAGAACAGTTTCTAAATCTGCATCACTATTGTTAATGATATAGGCATTCCAATCTTGGGTTTTATACTCAGGATGTTGTTCTTGTACCACTGCAACGTGAACGTCTTTTACTTCTGGAATTTTAATATCTTTTTTCATGTGTTTAACGCTATTGTTTTTTAAATGATTATACTTCAACTTCGCCAATCGCTATTTACAGGCGTGGAACATCCATATAATTATGCCCTAGATTATCAAAATTTAGTTAAGAATATTGCCTAATGTTTTTTGTCATTTCGAGCTTGCCGAGAAATCTCAAATTGTATCATTAAGAAAATCCCAGTTAGGGTTTTGTAAATTAATTAAGACTTCTTTCTTTGATCTATTCCATTTTTTCAATTGTTTTTCTCTAGTAATAGCTGTTTCAATATCCAAAAAATGTTCAAAATAGATTAGATATTTGCATTTATATTTATGAGAAAAAGATTTGGAATGTGCTTCAGGATTATTGTGATAGTAAAGTCTGTCGACTAAGTTATTGGTAACACCAATATATAGTACCGTTTTATTTTTATTGGTTATTATGTATATGTAGTAGTTATGAGCCGCGATAACTTTAGACATAATTTTTGAGTTTAATTAGATTTCTCGGCAAGCTCGAAATGACAAAAACACATAATATACTCTTGTTAACATGCTCGAAATAAGAGATGCGGTTTAAGTTGTATTAGATTTCTCGGCACGCTCGAAATGACAAAAAAACAAAAATTCGCTTGTAAACATGGTCGAAATGACAAAAAACTTAAAGCGCACTCTTAAACTGTTCTAAAAACCGCACATCATTCTCACTCAATAAACGAATGTCACTAATCTGATTCAATAGCATCGCGATACGATCTATTCCCATACCAAAAGCGAAACCAGAGTATTCTTTGGAGTCAATACCACAATTTTCTAAAACGTTAGGATCTACCATACCACAGCCCATAATTTCTAACCAACCTGTGCCTTTTGTTATTTTATAATCCGTTTCTGTTTCAAGTCCCCAATACACATCTACCTCAGCACTTGGCTCAGTAAACGGAAAGTACGACGGACGTAATCTAATCTTAGATTTCCCAAACATCTCTGTTGTAAAGTATTGTAGCGTTTGTTTTAAATCTGCAAAACTCACGTCTTTATCAATGTATAAACCTTCCACTTGGTGAAAGAAACAATGCGAACGTGCAGAAATTGCTTCATTTCTATAAACACGACCAGGCGAAATTGTACGAATTGGTGGTTTATTATTTTCCATGTAACGTACCTGTACCGAACTGGTATGGGTGCGCAATAATATATCTGGATTGGTTTGAATAAAAAACGTATCCTGCATATCTCTTGCTGGATGGTATTCTGGTAAATTTAAAGCTGTAAAGTTATGCCAGTCATCTTCAATCTCTGGACCTTCACTGACATTAAAACCAATACGCGAAAAAATATCTATAATCTGATTTTTCACAATAGAAATAGGATGACGTGCACCTATAGCAATTGGCTCTCCAGGACGTGATAAATCACCATAAAGTCCATTATCTTCTTCCTTATTTTCAAAAGCTTCCTTTAAAGTATTCACCTTGTCTTCAGCTGTTTTTTTTAGCTGATTTATGGTTTGGCCAAATTCTTTCTTCTGGTCGTTTGCTACATTTTTAAACTCAGCAAAATACTGCTTTAGTAATCCTTTAGACCCTAAATACTTTATTCTAAACACCTCAAGCTCCTCTTTAGATTCAGCTCTAAACGCTTCAGCTTCAGTAATGAGTTCTTTAATCTTATCTATCATTCTCAATTAATTCAAAATGCAAATTTACTATTTTTAAGGCATAAAAAAACTCCTTTAATATTAAAGAAGTTCATTTATTATTATAATATCACATATTATTGTTTAACAAACACCCTTTTATCAGTGTAAACAACTCCATCTTCTACATAAGCTTCTTCAGTATAGAATGTATTACCTTCAAAAATAAATTCTACTTGGATTGAGTCTCCATCTATAGTAATAGTATGTAAATCCCCTGAATTAAACCATGTTCCGTTTACTGTAAATACTAATTCACAAGTACCATCATCATCGTTGTCTTCATAACTCTGAGAAGAGAAGTCACCATTTGAGGAAAAAACCAATGTTTCTTCAGTATCACAAAGCTCGTTCTCGAGTAAAACTTCATTTTCATAAAATTCTAAAAATTTCCATGTGCCGATAATAGATCCAGATGCAGAACCTCCGTCATCATCACTATTGCAAGATGAAAACACAAGTGCAAATACGCTAAACACAAGAAATAATTTTTTCATAGAAACAAAATTTAAGTTTATTTAACAAATTTAATACTTTTAGGAAGTAAAAATTTAATGTAGATGCTATTATTAATCAATATACTCTGTTTCTATAAAATAATTAACGATAGCTTCTTTCATTAAAACACTTTGTTCGCCAGCCTTAAGATGGGGTAATTGTGCTAATACTTTATAATGCGGCCAACCATCATCATCTACAAAATCAAACTCATAAAAACCGTAAGGTTCTAAAACCTTACAAATTGCAATATGCATTAAATCGAGTTTATGGTCTTTTTTATAATCGCGATGTATTTGTCCAAGCTCCTGAACACCAATAAGATAAATAATAGAATCTAGGTCTAACTTATCACCGTCAGCAAATTGGTTAGAGAGTTTTTCTACCACCGAAACCCATCGCTCTTTTAATTGTTCGTCTCTTGCCATAATTTAACAACTTATTGTTGCGTTATATATGTGGCAAAGTTAATTTATATTTGCCTAAACCACTAGGATTATGAGCATCATTGATATTGTTTTAGGAGCCCTTCTATTATTTGGGCTTATTCGTGGAGCCATGAAAGGGCTTTTTGTTGAAGTCGCTTCTTTAGTCGCCTTAGTTTTGGGTGTTTATGGAGCAATTCACTTTAGTTATTTTGCTGCTGGTTTTTTAGAATCTAAAGTAGATTGGAACGAAAAAACAATTAATATTATAGCCTTTGCAATCACATTTGTAATTATTGTTTTGACCATTAGTTTAGCTGGAAAAGCACTAACAAAATTAGCCGATTTTGCAGCTTTAGGTATTTTAAATAAACTCCTAGGTGGTGTTTTTGGCGCACTCAAAATAGGCTTAATACTTAGTGTTTTATTACTAGTATTCAATAAATTAAACAATACTTTGCCTTTTATGGAACAAGAAGATTTGGAAGAAAGTATGCTCTATGAACCTGTAAAATCGTTAGCTCCAATGATTTTTCCTAATCTTATAAAAAGTGATGACGACGCTGTAACTGATAAAGCTTAATTATCATCTGTCCTACACAACGCATTCTATAACTTCGGAACGTAAAATATCAAAATTGGTCTTTAAAATCCTTTAATTAATGTGCGGTATAATTCATAAATAAAGTTAATACACTAGATAATAAATTTATATAAAACTTTATGAATATATCCCTTTACTTTTACTGCGTTTTTAAAAACTAAGCTGATTTATGAATGTTGATGTACTAATTAGTAATATTACAAATCCTGTTTTGTTATTCTTTATATTAGGTATCATAGCTACACTAGTAAAAAGTGATTTAACTATACCGGAATCCTCTTCGAAATTTATTTCATTATATCTTTTATTTGCTATTGGTTTTAAAGGAGGCCAAGAGCTTTCGCATAGCGAGTTTAATGCTGAAATATTAAACTCTATTTTGTTTGCAATAGCCTTATCTGCGGTAGTACCTATATATGTTTTTTATGCCTTAAAGAAAAAAGTTGGAGTGCCAAATGCTGGTGCTATAGCTGCTGCATATGGATCAGTAAGTGCAGTAACTTTTGTAACGGCAGTATCCTTTTTAGAAAATCAAGGCATCCCTTTTGGTGGCCATATGGTTGCTATTATGGCTATTATGGAGTCACCTGCAATTATCGTAGGTGTTATTTTAATAATGGTTAATGACAAAATGAAGTCTAAAGAAAGTTCAATGGGCTCTATTATAAAACACTCTCTTACCGGTGGAAGCGTACTAATTCTAATTGGTAGTTTAGTGATTGGGCTTATTGCAGATGCGACTCAAGCAAGAGGGATTGAACCTTTTACAACCGATATTTTTAAAGGATTCTTAGCATTGTTTCTTCTAGAAATGGGAATGGTAACAGCCAAACGAATTAAAGGATTTAAAAAACATGGTATTGCGCTATTCGTATTTGCTATAGTAGTTCCTCTAATTAACGGATTGCTAGTTGCTTATCTAAGTCGTTTTGTAACCGAGGTAGAAGGAAACCGTTTATTGTTTGCGATACTTGGAGCAGGTGCTTCTTATATTGCTGTACCAGCAACTATGAAACTAGCCGAGCCGAGAGCAGACGCCGGAATATACATTCCTATGGCTTTAGGAATTACATTTCCATTCAATATCACCATAGGAATGCCTATTTATTATGCATTTATTCAGATGACTTAATCAAGGTCTAGTCTAAAGACATCATTTAAGTGCTCAGCACTTTCCATAGAAACCTTTAAATCTTTAATAATACCATCGTGAAGATCGTAAACCCAGCCGTGTATTTGAAGTCCGCTTTTGTCTTTCCACTTCTGTTGAACAATAGATGTTTTAGCTAAATCGTAAACTTGTGCTTTTACATTTAGTTCTACCAAACGATCAAAACGTTTTTTTTCTGAATCTATTTTTTTAAGTTCTGTAAGATTGTCTTTATAAACCTCCTTAATATTTCTTATCCATTTATTAATAAGCCCAAGCGATTTATTTTGCATTGCAGCCTGTACTCCACCACAACCGTAATGACCACAAACTATAACATGTTGTACTTTTAAGTGGTTTACTGCATAATCTAAAACACTAAGCATATTCATATCTGTATGCACTACCATGTTAGCAATATTTCTATGTACAAATAATTCGCCAGGATGCGTACCTGTGATTTCATTGGCAGGTACTCTACTGTCTGCACAACCAATCCATAATACAGGCGGTTTTTGCCCTTTCGATAAATTTTCGAAGTAATCTTTATCTTTAGAAGTCATCTCTTCTACCCAATCTTTATTATTACTGAGCAGCTTATTATAATATGTGTTTGGCATCTTGTTAGTGTTTTAGTGCGTATCTTTTATATTATGTTTTATCCAAGATAAGCAATCTTTAAATGATTTAAAAATATGATCTTCTGGAACAAAATCTGGAATGATATCAATGCGTTCCATCATATATCTTGGTTGTTGTAATAAATCTACAAATAATACATCAACCTGTCGTGTTTTTAATTCTAGTAGCATGTCTTCCATGGCATATAAACCAGATTGATCCATGTATTGCATGCGTCCTAATCTCAAAATAACTATAGATGCTGTATCAGGAATTTGCATCGTTAATTGCTGAAAATCTGAAGTAGAACCAAAAAACAAAGGTCCTTTGAGGTGTTTAATAAAAACTTCCTCTTTTAAATTAGTAGGAAAATTAGCTTCATCTGGCCAGGATTCTTCTTTTAAAGATTTAACGTCAGAACGTTCTGCTGTTAAATCACCTATTTTCTTCATAAACATTAAAGAGGCAATTACTAAACCGATACCTACGGCATAAATTAAATCCCAAAACGTAGATAACACTAAAACAATCAACATTATTAGGACTTCAGAACTCAACTTTAAGGGTCCTAATTTAATGTCTTTGGGTAAACTAGGTATGGCTTTCAATCCTTTATAATCCATTACACCTATACCAACTGTAATTAAAATACCCGCTAAAACTGCTGCCGGAATTTCTGATGCGACATCACTTAAAGCTAACATAATTACTAATAGCATAACGCCTGCAATCATTCCAGATAACTTTGTTTTTCCGCCTGCATTAATATTTACTACGGTTCTAATCGTTGCACCTGCACCAGGAATACCACCAAAAATTGCAGCAATACTGTTTCCAATACCTTGACCAATCAGCTCCCTATTAGGTTTGTGCTTCGTTTTAGTCATGTTATCTGCAACAACGCTGGTTAATAATGAATCAATTGCACCTAATAGCGCTAGTGTCAATGCTGTAAATATATACGGTGTAATACTTCCCAAACTGAAACTCGTAAACATTTCTAACTTAGGAACAGGAATACCACCAGGAATTTCTGAAATTGGGCGATACCCCAAATTAAAACCATAGGCTATACCCGACATAACTACTAGTGCTACTAATGTACTTGGAACAACTTTAGTAATGCGCTTAAAACCATAAATGATAAATATGGTTCCTAACGCCAAAATAAGCTCTAGCCAATTTATGTTTTTTAGAGCTCTTGGTAACACTTTTAGAGCTCCAATAGTACCAGATGCTTCTTTTGCTGCTAAGGTTTGAGATTCATTTAAAATATCATCTGGCGAAATCCTATTCGCCCTTTTTATAGTTTCAGTAAAATTTTCGAGCACTAAAATACCTTCACCAGCCTCATCTTTTAATATGTTTTCAAGTATAACCTCTTCGGCTTGTGGTTTGAATTGTTCCACAAAAGCTTCATCTTCTTTAGGATAATAACCTATTGAAGGTAAGATTTGAGTTAAAAGAATAATAACTCCGATGGCAGTCATAAACCCGGAAACCACAGGGTAAGGAATGTATCTAATATATTTACCTAAACCGATGAGTCCTAAGCCAACCTGCATAATACCAGCTAACAAGAATACAGTTAAGATCGCAGGTAATGCCTTTTCTACACTACCATCATTTGCAGCAACAATACCAGCAATAATAACCATACTCACAGCAGTCATTGGTGCTGTTGGTCCAGAAATTTGTGTAGCTGTTCCTCCAAAAAGTGCAGCGAAGAAACTTATAAAAATAGCACCATATAAACCAGCTTCTGGTCCAAGACCAGAGGATACTCCAAAAGCCAATGCTAGAGGAAGTGCTACTATACCAGCAGTTATACCACCAAAGACATCGCCTTTGAGGTTACTAAAAAATGATTTCATTAGGTTGTATTTATACTCAGTCGCAAGAAGTTCTTAGAATTTCTGTATACTTAATACGACATAAGTGTTCCAAGTTAACTTAATTTTTTAAACTAAGAAAAATCGAGCCTACAACTTTATTTAGAAATTAAATAAAACCTAAAATACAAGAACCTCTATCACATAATTATTATGTAAATAGAGGCCTACTAATAAATTATTTAAAAAACTTAATCTAAGCCATTAATTCATCTTTAACATTATAATTAGCTATATTATTTTTTAATCCTAAATTATCTAAAGACACTTTACCTTTAGAATCTAAAATAGTCTTATCTGTTGCTACAAATACAACACCTTCAAAATTATTTTTAACTAAACGGGTAATATTATCTCCGAGAAAATTAAATCTTTTTTGCTTTCTTTCCCCCATAATAATCATGTCTGGTTGAGACATATTAATGCTATTTTTAATTTCATTTTTAACATTCCCAAACGCAAAAGTTGTCTTAATTTTAATATAGTTTTGTTTTGAAATTGGAGTCACTAAGTCTTTTACTTTTTTGTCTGTTTGATTACAAACTTCGCTCAGAATACGCATCGCAGATAATGGGTTTTCTGTCTGCATAATCTCTGTTGCCTCTTTCACGTAAAATAACTCAACATTCGCGTCAATCTCATTAGATAATTTAGCCGCATAACTCAAAGCCTGAGCTGACTTTTCTTTTAAATCTGAAAGTACTAATATTTTATACTTATCGTTTTTCATAATAGTTTTGTTTTCTAGATTCTAATATTTAGAAAGCAGTCATCTCAAGTGCTTTCAGTTTTTTCTATTCCATTATTTGAAGAATTTGCTTCTTAAAAAGCCCAATTATAATCCTTCTTGTAAGTCATAAATTGGTTAGAATTATTACTATCGATTACCTTTAAATACATCCACTCATTATCTAGTAAAGTTTGAAGATGTTTGTTTTTTCTTAGAATTAATTCTACACAGCCTAAAGGCGCATTAATAATAACCGTTAATCGCAAAGGTTGATGGTACATTTCAGTATCAGAAGCTTTAAGTGATTGTAGTGGTAATCCCGTTTTTAAATCACCTCCGTTGCCTTGTACGACTCCAAATTGACCCGTAATATTATGCGTAATTTTTGTACCTCCTCCAAACTTTTCATTATCAATTGTACTAAAATAATAGTGGTTATTAATCCATTGTGTTACCACCATTGGTCCACCCATAATACCTGCTAATGCATCACCTTCGGGATCCGATTTCCAATTGTAAGAATGTAAAAAGCATCTCCCATCTAAATTCATTGACGCGGTTAAGTCTCTAGACCCAACAATAAAAGCTGCGTTTTTTGCTAAACCCCATTCTGGTCTGGTTTCTCCCCAATTTAGAGATTTCTTATTCGCTAACTCTACACTTCCTAAAGCTACCATTAAACGTTCTGAAGTTGCTGTTTCTTGAGCTTTTTCTAAATCTTTCTTTAAAATAGCTAAACGATCTTGATGTGTTTCTGGCACTAAGGCATCAAAAATTACAATTTCGTCTGTTGTTGTATTATGCTCAGCACCAATAAAAACTGTATCCTCCGGAATATTAATGAGATGTGTTGTTTTTAGAGCCTCTCTTACATTTTTGTCGTTTGCTAATGTTGCTAAAAGTCTGGCATTATGTCTTCCAGGACTTGCAGCACAGGCACCGCAATCTAAACTAGATCCAAATGGATTATTAGCGGTATGACTTCCATGACCTGCAAAAACTACTAAAGGAGCAAAATCGTCCCAACCCATTAAATCGAATCCTGATTTTACAATCGCTACTTTTTCGTCAACTGCAACATCTTGTTTGTTTTTATCTCCTCCATTATAAGAAATAATTGGATCACAAAAAGATTCATAATTACGTTTATTTCTGTTTTTGATTTTAAAATATGAACCTGGTGCAAAAGATTGAGCAATTAATGACAATCCATAAAATGCACCTGCTCCCTCAACAAAACCAAAAGATGATGGTAACATATTCTTAAGACGTTTTAAGATATGCGTTTTTGCCTTAGCTATCTTTTTCTCATCTTTAAAATCTCTATCTTGTTGTATTAATGCTTCATTTGGATTTTCTGTAATCTTATAAGGTGAACCTAAAATTGGAGGACAAGATTTAATGCTAATGTCTTCTTGGTAATGTTGGTAATCTGCTGCAATTCCGAAAAAGCCAGCATAACCATAAGTTTCATAATTTCCTGAAGCTTCAACATTACGACGTATCATTTCGGATCTAGTATCAATACAAAACACCAATTGAGCATCTGGCAACTGCTTTTCTTCGATAGTATCAGTACTACTGATATTATTAAGCTTTAAATCTGAAACCAATCGGTTTTGAAATGTCGCTTCCCAAGCTTTAAGCCAAAGGTGTTTCAACTTCATATTAAGATCATTCCCATTAGTTTTAGTTGCTATTTCTAATGGCATTCCTAACTGATTAGCAATAGTTAATCTTACCGCCAGATAATCTTCAATAGTTATTGGGAATTGTTGTTGCCAAACTGAGTTGGTATCTATTCGGTGTTTTATATAACCTGTCCAACCAGATAAAGCTGCAATATGCGCACTAAATATGTGGTTGTAATTCGCAACATTATTTGTGCTTAAAACGAGCTCTAAAGCTTCAATACTAGTTTTAGGTAATTGCTTCAAACTCAATTTACCCATAGCGTTATCGTAAACTGCCAAAGCTCTCCAAGCAGCATAAAACCCTTTCTCTTTATTAGGCATTTGCCATTCCGCTAAACCTTCATCCATAAATGCGGCTAACCATTTCGCCATAATGACATCTAATTTAGACGTTGTCTTTTCTGAAGTCACAGCTTCATCATTCTCCATCTGTTTTAAATATACTTCTGGCGATTCTGATAATTGCTGTTCTTTAAGCATATCTTGCAAAAGCATTTTATCAATGTCATTTTTTTCGAAAGCTTGTCTATAAATATCAGCACTAGGGTAAACATTAGATTTTAAAAAGCCTGCTGCTTCTTGGACTGCCTCTGCAAAATGTAATTTCTCGTAGCCTGATAATGGGTTAGACGTTACAAAAGAATATAGTGGCCAAGTTGTACCAATACGTTGTGAAGCCGCTTCTATATTTAGTGAAATTTGTTCTTGCTTAGTCATAACTTATTTGGTCTTAAAAGAAATGATAGATTTACTTAATGGTTGTGAAATATTCATAAGCTTTACATAGAGCCATGGTATTTTTCTGTACCTACCAGATAACATAATGTAGAAGCCAATTAAGAAGATGACACCAAATATGATATGTATTGGGGTTAAGGTAATAGGCCTGTTTGTCATTGGCATATCGTGCATTAATATTGTAACGCCATTAAAGACGAGTGCATAAACTGCTATACCTGCAACTATCATTAATGGTGTTACTAACAGTTTTTGCATAACACCTAAACTTGCTTGGTTTAATATGTTATATACGACCTGCCCAACAGTTATGGCTACAATAAACGTGAGGAAGAGTCCACTGTCTAAGCTTAATCCTTTTCCTGTAATATATCCAAAAAGTAAACCTCCTAACACTGCCGAAATCGTAATGATTATAGCTTGCAAAGGTTTAATAACCATGGCTTCTGGCTTTTTTGGCAAAGTGTTTTTAATTTCTTCTCCTGCGGAAAGAAATAAATAGGCCTTATAAAACCCGTGAAGGATAAGGTGTGTAATTGCAGCCGTGAAGAAACCGAGTCCACATTGCATTACCATAAAACTCATTTGTGCAATAGTAGAACATGCTAATTTCTGTTTCACATTAACTTGCATTAGCTTACTAAATTGTGCAATAATGGCTGTTAAACCTCCGATAATAAAAATTAATAAAAGGACATTAGCCGTAAATAATAATGGTGCAAATAAAGTTAACAAAATACCAGATCCGTTTACAAAACCAGCATGCATTAAGGCTGAAGCAGGCGTTGGTGACGTCATTGCAGATAATAACCATCTATGAAAAGGAAAAATAGCAGATTGAATAATCGCTGCAACAATAATACACAACGCAGAAACAGTACTCATCCATTGTGGTACTGTATCTAAATTTGCTAGTATTTCATTTTTAGTATAAGTGCCAGTACTATAAGCTAAGATTCCAATAGCTATCGCTAAAAACAATGAACCCGCTACATAATTAAGTCTCGCAAATTTTGAAGCGTGTTGTGCTTCTTTCCATTCTGAATCTATACCTATTAATTTGGACATGATTAGACCCATCAATAACCAAAAGAGAACTATCAAGATAATGTTATTTGATATCACGAAAAGCATTACAGAAAATGAAAAAGCTAAGCAATACAAAAGAAAACTTTGTTTCTTTTTGAAACCCTTCATATAATTAGTAGCATACATTTGAACAATAGCACTGAAGAAGGTTACAACAGTCCAAATAACAATACTAAAACCGTTAATTTGAAAAAAATCTCCAATGCTCCAGCTTGGAAAAGCTGAGAAATAATAAACCATTAAAGCTGTACTCCCCAAAAACATGAACCAAGTCAATGGAATTAATATTTGAGATAAAAGAGAATTTTTATTTAGGTTCTCTAGATGATTGGTTGTAGACATAAATGAAAACGTTTCACTTCTTTTTATAATGAGTTAAGATATATTCTCAAATCACAAGGCAAATGTTAAAAAACTATTTCATTAATTTTTATTTATATATTAAATAAATACCATAATAATAATTTATGCTTTTAGCACTATACCCAATCATAACAGGGTCTAACAAAAAAAAAGAGCATCTTATAAATGCTCTTTTTTTAAACTATGTTTATACAATTTATAACCATTTAATATCTTTTGAAGGCACCCAGCCTGTAGAATTATCTGAAAGTTGAACTTTACTCCAATCTTCATAAGTCTCTATTACCTGAATTTTAGTGCCTTCGTGCAGCCTAAATACTTCTTCAGAAGTCTTATTCGCTTCTGCTTTTACTTTGCTTTCTTGAACAAAAACTATCGCAGGATTATTGTTATTCTCAAAGTTTTCCTTGTGAAATGCCATAGCAACAGAAAAACAAGCTACAAGCAAACTCAAAACACTTACTATAAACGCAATACGTTTTCTGGATGTAGAAAAGGAAAAATGATACATTAAAAAAAACAATACGAATAAAATAACTCCACCTATAGCTATTTTTGCCCAAGCATCAGTCCCAAAGATGTTTACGGTACGCTTAACAATCTTAGAAAAACCGACGTCTGGTGTTTTTTCAATAGCATCAATGGTCATATTTTGAGCAAATGATAGGTTCTTTTTTATTTCCTTATCATTTGGACTTAATTGTAATGCTTTCTCATAATAATATATAGTTGGTGCTATATTGTTAAGCTTGTAATTAGCATTTCCTAAATTAAAGTATAATTCGGCAGAATGGTCTTTAGACTGTAAAATAAATTCATACTTATCTATCGCTTCAGCATACTTACCATTACTATATAAGGCATTAGCCTCCTCAAAATATTGGTTATTTTGGGAAAACCCTAAAAGACTAAAACAACATACTAAAACAATTATAATCGCTCGCATACTATCTTATTTGTTTATCGATTAATGAAATTGTTTTCGCCGCTTTATCGAAGTCATTCTGCATAGTTACTTTAGTAATCGGTGAATAACGTGCCGACTCACAATTTTCTAAAATTGAAATAAACTCATTGTACACAGTTTGGTCTACACGTTTCTGTTTTAGTAATATCTCTATTTTCTCTTTACTAAAATCACTAGTTTCTATATTTAGTTTTGCCTTTAGATAATTATGCAATGCTTTCTCTAAAGCCATATAAAACGGCTCTTTTTGCCCTAATGCTTTTTTAGCTTTACTCAAATATTTTTTGGCTAAACGATCTGCTTTTCTAATACGATTACCACTAACATCTGCATCTCTCTTATCTTTACTTCTCCTTAGGACTATAGCTGTTGGAATTAATAAAAATGGTAATAATAGCAATAACCAAAATAAAGTAGACTTAAAAAATTGAGTTTCATTAATACTAGTCCAATTTGAAGCTGTTTTAATAAACGCAAATGTATTTGTATTTGGTCTAACGACCTCTTTTTTATTTACAGCACTATTAATATCATTGCTATTAGCTGATGGGCCATTTAAAACATCTATAACTATTTCATCTGAAGTGACGCGCTTATAGCTTTCTGTTTTTAAATCGAAATACGAAAACGACACAGAAGGGATAGGATACTTACCCTTAAACTGAGGCACTATTGTATAAGTATCTGAAATTGCACCTTGCATTCCGCCTAAATTAGTCCTTACGTTTTCCTTATGTTCTGGTTCATAAACCTCTAAAGAACTTGGAGTCGTTAGTTTAGGTAATTCAAATAAATTTAAATTTCCTTTACCAGAAACTTCAATTTTAGCTTGTAATGACTCCGTTGCATCTAAAGCCGTTTTAGTTGTAGTAACCTTAAAATTAAAATTACCTACAGCACCTGTAAAATCTGAAGGCTTACCTTGTTCTGGTAATGGTTTAACATTTATAATTCTATTACCTGCTGTAACGACTTGTGGAATTTTGGTCATTAATTGTGCACCAAAAATATCGACACGATTTGATGGTACCTCTACTGTAATGTCCATTACTAAAGGTTCTAATTTTAGAGCACCCGCTTTTTGAGGATAGAGCACTGTTTTTCTTAGAACTACATAACGATAATCTTCACCTTTATATTTAGCATTTTGAATCTTAAGCCCTTTAATTTCTATATTCTGGCTCCAAAAATCGTTGTATCTAGGAATATCCTTTTCTCTCCAATTATTACTAACACCAATTTCTGGCGACACGTATAACTTGTAAACCACTGTGATAGCCTCATTTAAGTAAGGATTGGCTTTTGAAACCTCAGCAACCAAATGTATTTTATCCGAAGCAACATCTGCAGCGCTAGGTGGTCCATTTGGTCTATCTACTGCTGCGACTACATTAACTGTAACTGGGAATGTTTTAAATGTTTCTCCGTCAATTTCAATTAGTGCTTGTTTTATTTTGAAACGCCCTCGTTTTTTTGGAGACAGAAAATAACTATATGTTTTTTTATAAGATCGCTTTCCATTAAACCACGAATTACTTACTGAAGTAATTGGCCCATTTACCACATCGAAGTCAGTAAAGCTTGGCGGCACAAAATTATCACCATCCTTATCCATTTCAAAATCAATACGAAGGCGCTCATTAACACCTAGCTTCTTCTTACTCACTTTAGCCTCAAATTTCACCTGTGCAGTTATGAGACTTGTAGCAAGTAGAAGTAATAATATTGATATATGTTTTATGAATTTCATTCTATTGGCAATTTGAGACCCTAGATTCGATGGTATTATAAATCAAAATTCGTTTTACCAATCTTTATCAGTTTTCACCTTAGCTCCTTTTTGCTTTTCTGCATTCATTTTTTCTTGAACCTTTTGCTCTTGATTTTGCATGGCCTCTAAAATATTCTTTATCTGCTGAGGAGACATTTGCCCTGGTTTTTGTTTTGGGTTTTTATCTTTTTTATCATTCTCACCTTTACCATCATCTTTTTTATCGTCTTTAGGCTTACCGTTTTCATCTTCTTCTTTATCTCCTTCTTTCTTATCCTTATCTCCTTCGTCTTTATTATCTTTATTTTGGTCTTCCTTCTTCTGTTCGTCTTCTTTATCTTTTTCCTCTTCTTTATCTTTATCTTCTTTATCATCTTCGCCTCCACCATCTTTTTGCTCTTCTGCGCATTTTTTAGCTAAAGCAAAGTTATAACGCGTCTCTTCATCACTTGGGTTATTTCTTAAAGCATCTTTAAATGCCTCAACGGCTTCTTTACACATATCATTTTGCATTAAAATATTACCAATATTATGAAATGCTCTGTGTTTCTCATCTTTAGTCTTTGCAGTTTTCGCCGCTTCTTGTATTCTATAAAGTGCTTCATCAAAACTTCCTTTTTTGTAATAGGAATGCCCTAAATTGTAAGCTCCAACAGCTTTATTTGGAGCTTTAGAAATTGCTTTTCTATATTCCATTTCTGCTTCTACGAAATTTTCACTTTCAACTAATTCATTCGCTTTATAAACAAAATCTGTTGCGTTTTTTTGAGCCTTTAATTGTGCTTTATCTACGTCTTGAGAAAACCCAGAAAAACCAACCATTAAAATAATTATAATTGTGTAAAACTTCATTTTACTAATTTTTAATCTAAAGTTAGCAAACCCAATATAGAGTTGCGTTAAATAAACTTTAAAAGTTATAAATCTTCATTAAATAGATTCAACCTTTTAAGCCAAGCTGTTTTGCGTTCTAAAAAGAAAATATCAATAAAAAGCAATAAAATACCAAACCCAAGAAACCATTGAAACTGATCCTTAAAATCTGCAATTTGTTTAGATTCAAATTCTTTTTTATCCATAGAATTTAAAACATCCTTTATTGATTCTACAACATCTGCTGTATTACTTCCATTAATATACACACCATTAGTTTCTTCTGCAATTTCTTTTAGTATTGCTTCATCTAGACGCGTAATTACAGTTTCCCCGTTTTTATCTTTTTTATAATTGAGAACTATGCCATTGCGCTTTATAGGTATTGGCCCACCTTTAACGTCACCGACTCCAATTGTTAAGATTTTAATCCCTTGGTCGCTTGCCTCTTCTGCTATATCAACAGCTTCGCCACCATGATCTTCACCATCTGATATTATTATTAAAACTCTATTAGTTTGTTCTTCGTCATCATAATAGGTTGTAGCTAATTGTATAGCCTCATGGATTGCAGTTCCTTGTGAGGACATCATATCTGTATTCATGCTTCCTAAAAACATCTTTGCAGCAGCATAATCTGTGGTGATAGGTAGCTGAGGAAAAGCTTTACCTGCATAAGCAATAATACCTATTCTGTCACTGGCTAAACTATTTATAATTTCCCTTACCAACTGCTTAGATTTTTCTAAACGATTAGGTTTAATATCTTCTGCAAGCATACTTTTGGAGACATCTACTGCAAAAACGATATCTACGCCTTGGCTACGTACGGTTTCTAATTTGGTTCCTATTTTTGGATTTACTAATGCTAAAGAAAAACATGCAAAAGCACCACAAAGCACTACTACTTTTAGTACACTTTTAAATACTGATTGGTTTGGACTCAATCTTTTTAATAAGGTGCTATCTGCAAACTTACGTTGTGCAGAACGTTTCCAAACCTGAAGGAATACAAACAATAAAATGATTACTGGAATAACCAATAATGTCCAAAACCATATTTTTTCGTCGAGTCTAAACAAAGCTTTTAAATATTGTATTTCTTAGTATAAGTTCTATTAGTAATAACAAACCTGCTAAAAGTACTAATGATCTGTACTTTTCGTCGTAATTATAATATTTTTTTTCTTCGATTTCTGTCTTTTCTAGCTTATTGATTTCATCATAAATCTCAGCAAGCTTCTTATTATTGGTCGCTCTAAAATATTTACCTCCTGTAACATCCGCGATGTCTTTTAATAATTCTTCATCGATTTCTACTTGCTGACGACCGTACCTAAACGAACCGTTTGGATTCATTGACATCGGTGACAAAGCCATTCCGTTTGTTCCTAATCCGATGGTATAAACTTTAATCCCAGTATCTACAGCCAAAGTACTCGCCGTTTTAGGATCTACAGCGCCAGAATTGTTAACACCATCTGTTAGTAAAATAATAACCTTGCTTTTTGCTTTACTGTCTTTTAAACGATTAACTGCTGTCCCTAAGCCCATGCCAATAGCTGTTCCTCCTGCAATAATAGTGTTATATTTTATATCTCTCAGAGATCTTAATACAATAGATTTATCCGTTGTTATAGGTGTTTTTGTATATGCTTCACCAGCATACTCAACCAAACCAATACGATCATTTGGCCGTCCTTTAATAAAATCTGCTGCTACTGCTTTTAATGCTTCTAAACGATTAGGCCTTAAATCTTTTGCCAACATACTTGCAGACACATCTATAGCCATTACTATATCAATTCCTCTCGTTGTTTTTGTTTTAGTGGATACGTCTACCGTTCTTGGTCTTGCTAATGCTGTAATTAATAATGCTAATGCAATGATACGTAAGACAAACATAGCATGTCTCAACTTAGACCAAATAGAAGGAGCTACTTTGAATCCTTTAGTGCTAGAAATCTTAAGTTCAGCCGTTTGCTTATTATACTTAAGCACATACCAAAGCAACGCTAATGGCAAAAGCAATAGCAGCCAAAAAAATCCTTTATTTAAAAACTCTATATTTTCAAACATTAGTCTTGAGGTTCTTCTTCATCTGGTTTCAATTCTATAGAATCTATAATACGTTGTATCATTTCATCTGCATATACATCGTCTTGTGCCCACGTTAATATAATTTGCTGAAGGATATTTTCATTTGAAAACTGAAAAAAAGCATACTCAGCACTCATAATGGATTCCGTATCTGGAATTTTTATATTTAATGTCCCAAATGTTTTTAGCCCTTCTGCTGCATTTGGTGTAATAAACTGATCTCTTTTTACGGTGATATCTGTAGCTCCTTTAGATTCGAATCCTTGAATACCAGCCTCAGAAAACTTTAATAAATCGAACGTAGGGTTCTCAGTCTCTTTAGTTTGAGCTTCTTGTTTTGGCACCTTGAGTGTTGTTGTATTAACCGTTACACTAAAGACATTAATCAAAGTGCTATAACTAAAACTTGTCATAGTCATTTGCTCTTCATCACCATCTGGTACTTGAGAAACTATACGTTTTAATACGCGTGGAGTCTCAATATAAACTGGCGGAAAACCATATTCACTTTTTACCCATTCGCCTTCTAACAATTCTTTACTCTCGTGTCCAATAATAGTATCTTTAACATAACCAAAGCCATATTTAATACCAAAACCAACAAATGTTGCTATTAATAAGACAACAGAAATAGCTACCGTTAAAATAATTTTTTTACGTTTCTTTTTACTGGCTTGTGCCTCTAGGTATTGCACATCTAGTATTTTTTCTTCCTCTGATGGTTCTGGCAAACTTGCTTTTACAACATCTATTTCCTTAGAAACCGTAGCTTTATCCATTTCGGCAAGCGCTGTATCTGGTGCAGATTTTGCAAATTTCACTAAATCGGCACGCATTAGTATGGATTCAATATTTTTAATAGTGTCTTTTGAAAGCTCTATTTGATTGCCGTCTTTTAAAAGTTGAAGTCTCGATATAAGCTGACTTGTTGTACTTTCTAATGCGCGATCATATACTTTCTCATCTAGGTACTTTCTTATAATAAAGGTTAGTTGTGAATAATACTCTTTAACCTCAGCACGTATTAAATATTGACTCTCATCGAGTTTTTTTAACGCTAACTGCGCACGATCATAAGGTGGTAATAATGCAATTTCTTCTTCCTCTGTTAAAGGCTTCTTTCTCCATATAAACCAATATAATAAGAATGCTACTAAAGCAATAGCTGACAGAATTCCAAGAAGCCATATCCACCAAGTGCTGCTACTTTTATCTACCTCTATAATTGGTTTAATATCAAATAATTTCTGTTTAGTAGTATCAACTTCAATCGTGTTTACATCTAAACGAAGTGAGTCTGTGTAAAACGGCTTTTCGCCAATTATAATTTTTTGTCTTGGAATAGTGTATGAGCCTGAATCGAATTGCGTGAGTTTGTAAATTCTAGATAATAAAAACTTAGCGTCTTTTTTTGTGGTATCTATTTTTAAAGCTTCAACAACTTCTAGTGGCATAAACGTTTGCCCTTCTGGAAAAACAACTAATTCTGAAGAATCTGCTTCAACTTTAATTTTATAATTTATTTGTTCACCAACTCTTATCTTGGTTGTATCTACCTCTATTTTTACTTGAGCGAATGACGTTAAAGCACAAAGAAAAAAGACCACAGAAAAAAATACAGCTAACCTCTTATTTATGGCTGAGTCTTTTTTCAATTCTTTTTTTTTATTTCGCAATTCGTAATTCATCATTCGTTTATCCTCTTCGTTTAAAATAACCTAGTAGTTTTTTTACGTAACTTTCATCTACACGACAATCAATTGTACCAGCACCAGATTTAGTGAATGTCTCTTTAAAATAGTTGACTTTTTCTAGATAAAACGTACTATAATCCTGTCTTACTTTTTTAGAGGCTGTATTTACAAGTAGTAATTCTCCTGTCTCTTCATCTTCCATCTGCACCATTCCTATATTAGGAATCGCCTCTTCATGCTGGTCATAAACTCTAATACCAGTAATATCATGCCTACTTGCTGCTATTTTTAAATTCTGTTTATAATCATCTGCTATAAAATCAGACAAGACAAAAACAATCGCAGTTTTCTTCATTACGTTAGACAAAAACTTAAAAGCTTCTGCAACATTCGTGTTTTTACTTTTTGGCTTAAATTCTATTAATTCTCGTATAATTCTAAGTACATGAGAGCGTCCTTTTTTAGGCGGAATGTATAATTCAATTTGATCTGAAAATAAAATCAATCCAATTTTATCATTATTTTGTGTTGCGGAAAACGCTAAAGTTGCAGCTATTTCTGTAACAATTTCGTCTTTAAATTGGTTCTTAGTTCCGAAAAGTTTACTACCAGAAACATCTGCCATGAGCATCATAGTTAGCTCACGTTCTTCTTCAAATACTTTGATGTGTGGCTGATTGGTTCTTGCAGTAACATTCCAATCTATATTTCTTACATCATCACCAAATTGGTATTGGCGGACTTCAGAAAAAGTCATACCACGACCCTTGAAGGTTGAGTGGTATTCACCTCCAAATATATGATCAGACAAACGACGTGTCTTAATCTCTATTTTTCGTACTTTTTTTAGAAGTTCTTTAGTATCCATTATTTTAGTTTGCAGTGTATAGTTATTAAAATCAGAATTAAATTAAGCAACTGCCAGATGATTACTGATAAACTGATGACTATTTATGGTACTTCGATTTCATTTACAATCTTATTTATAATGTCTTCTGAAGTGACATTCTCAGCTTCAGCTTCATAAGTAATGCCTATTCTGTGACGTAATACATCGTGGACTACCGCACGCACATCTTCTGGAATTACGTAACCTCTTCTTTTTATAAAGGCATAACACTTCGCAGCTGTGGCTAAATTAATACTTCCACGAGGAGATGCCCCAAAAGAAATTAAGGGTTTTAAATCCCCAAGTTTATATTTTTCTGGATAACGTGTGGCGAAAACAATATCGAGAATATACTTCTCAATTTTTTCATCCATATAAACTTCTCTAACGGCTTTTTGTGCACTTAGAATCTGAGCAATAGAAACCACAGGATTTACTTTATCGTAAGTGCCTTTTAAATTTGCTCTTACTATTTGTTGCTCATCAGCAATTGTTGGATAATCAATTACAGTTTTTAGCATAAAACGATCTACTTGCGCTTCAGGTAAAGAATAGGTTCCTTCTTGCTCAACAGGATTCATGGTTGCCATTACTAAAAATGGTTTGTCTAAAATATAAGTTTCGTCTCCAATGGTTACTTGTTTTTCTTGCATGGCTTCAAGAAGTGCAGATTGCACTTTTGCTGGTGCTCTGTTTATCTCATCTGCTAATACAAAATTGGCGAATATTGGTCCTTTTTTAATAGTGAAATCATTTTCTTTCATATTAAAAATCAGTGTACCAACCACATCTGCAGGTAGCAAATCTGGCGTAAACTGTATTCTACTAAAGCTTGCATCGATAGCTTTTGATAGTGTATTAATAGCTAGAGTCTTTGCTAAACCTGGCACACCTTCTAATAAAATGTGACCTTGACCCAATAAGCCAATTAATAAGCGCTCTATCATGTGCTTTTGACCAACAATGACCTTATTCATTTCAAAGGTTAGTAAGTCTACAAATGCACTTTCTTTTTCTATCTTCTCGTTAATTGATTTAATATCAATTGTACTCGATTCTTCCATGACTTTAAAGGTTTATAAGCGAAACTATTATTAATAATTTTTACGAAGATGCAAAATGTTAAAATTATTCGTTAGTTGCTGTTAACAATTGGTTAAAAAAGAAGAGTAACACCTAAGTACTACTCTTTTTTCTATTTATAATTATGGATTAAGATAATTAATATTGAATTTATCTTTTTTTCATAAAAAATTTATGAAAGTTTGCGATTCTAAATTTATAGAAGCCAATGATACTTCTTTCTTTGAGTTTTGAGTATTTTTATACACCAATTACATAAAAATCTATATAAACTGTAAATCTATTGAGCTACTCTAAAATAATTGCAGGCACCATGACTTGGGGAGCTTGGGGAAAACAACTTTCAACAAAAGAAATGGATGCTTTAATGCATCATTGCATCTCAAATGGTATTACCACTTTTGACCATGCAGATATCTATGGAGCATACTCCACAGAAGCAGATTTTGGTAAAGCCTTTAAAGATTCTGGTATAAAACGGAATAATATTGAGCTAATTTCTAAATGCGGAATTCAATACGTTTGCGAAAAAAGAAATAATACCGTTAAGCACTACAACTACAGTAAAGATTATATTATATGGTCTGTAGAAGAATCATTGAATAATCTAAACACAGATTATTTAGATGTATTGTTACTCCATAGACCAAGCCCATTAATGAATGCTGAAGATATTGCAGAGGCCATTACAATTTTAAAAAAAGAGGGTAAGATTAGAGATTTTGGTGTATCTAATTTTACGTCGTCACAAATGGAAATGATTGGATTGCGAATAGATATTGATGTAAATCAGATAGCGTTTTCGTTAACGCAACATTCCGCGATGCTTGATGGTACGCTCGATTATTTAAAAACAAATGGTATTAAACCGATGGCTTGGTCTCCATTAGGTAGTGTTTTTAAAGAAGATAACGAGCAAACCAGACGTATTCACAAACAGCTCGGTGAGTTAAAGGATAAATATAATGCTACTGAAGATCAGTTATTACTAGCTTGGATTTTAAAACATCCTTCTGGCATTACTCCTGTAGTTGGTACAACAAATAAAGAACGATTAACGCAATCTATGCTTGCCACAAAAATTGAATTAGAATTAGAAGATTGGTTCTCTATTTTGGTCGCTAGCCAAGGTCATAAAGTGCCTTAATTTGGTTTTTAGTAACAGTAAACAGTTGATCACTCAGATGCTTAAGTCTAAAAAAAAATGAATTTCAAATAAAAAGATTCCTGCATTCACAGGAATGACAGAATTATGAAAAAAACAGCATTAATTACAGGAGCAACAAGTGGCATAGGACGTGCAACTGCAAACCAATTCGCCAAACACGGTATCAATTTAATATTGTGTGGTAGACGACAAGAACGCTTAGATAGTATTCAAAAAGCATTATCAAAAGAAACTGATGTCCATACTCTAAATTTTGATGTACGCGACAGAGAAAAAACCTTAGAAGCTATTGCCTCACTTCCTAAAGAGTTTCAAAACATAGATATTCTTATAAATAATGCAGGTAATGCACATGGCTTAGACCCGATACAAACTGGCGATCTAGATGATTGGGATGCTATGATGGATATTAATGTAAAAGGCTTACTCTATGTAAGTAAGGCAGTAATGCCTGGCATGACAGAACGAAAATCTGGACATATTATTAATATTGGATCTTCTGCAGGTAAAGAAGTCTATCCAAAAGGGAGTGTTTATTGTGGCAGTAAACATGCCGTTTTAGCAATTACTGAAGGTATGCGAATAGATTTGAATCCATTTGGAATTAAGGTTGGTGCAATAAATCCTGGTTTAGTAGAAACGGAATTCTCTGAAGTTAGATTTAAAGGCGATGCTGCTGCTAAAAATGTTTACAAAGGTTTCAAAGCATTACAGGCAGAAGATGTTGCTGATGTTATTTACTTTGCAATATCGCGACCAGCTCATGTAAATATTGCTGATGTATTAATGTTTTGTACTGCTCAGGCTAGTTCTACTATTGTGAAGAAAACTTAAATAAATAAGATTCCTGCTTTCTCCGGAAGTTGTATGATAAACAAGAGACTACTTATTAAAAATCTTTTAGCTCACAATGATGAGAACAGTTTCTATGACAAAAAACGAAAGATTGACATTAGCTTTAAAGAAGGCAAAGCTAAATTTTTAAAACACGTATGTGCGCTATCTAATAGTAACCCAAAAAACAATTCTTTTATTGTCATTGGTGTTGAAGATGAGGATAATACTATTACAGGTGTCGATTTTTTTGATGATAGTAAAATTCAAAATCTTATAAATGCTTATCTCACAAATCCACCAATAGTACAATACGAAAATATTCCGTTTCCGCATTTACCAGATGATAAAGTTGTGGGTTTAGTTACCATAAGAGCCATTGATGAAATTACCTCACTAAGAAAAAACATTTGGAAATATTTTGGTGGCTCTGTATTCTTTAGAGATGGTAGCATTAGTATGCCTAAGGTTTTTGATATTGAAATTAAAGACGTTAACTCTAAAATTGTTTCGGCAATTGAAAATCATGCACAAAATAATATTCAATTAACACTCGATGGTGTGTTTGATTTTATGAACAAACGCAACGATTTTAATCCGCAGTATAAAGTCTTTAAAGAGTATTTTGTGTTGTGTTGGTCTGGAGATAGAAAGCCGCTAGAGGATGAAGTCTTTTTCTCTAGAGTTGATATAGAACTTATTAATGAGCAAGTGCGTTTATTTTATTCAACTTTAGATGAAGTTTCGATTTCTTATACTGAAGATTCATTTACGATTATAGAATATGTACGTTTAGGTCTTCAGGATGCATTCAAATATTACAAACTTGAAGAAACTATAATTCACTTTGAAAATAATGCTCATTATTCTATCGAAGCTAACCTTGTGTTTCAACCACCAGAATTTGATAAGAAAGTATTACATCATATTTACAATACCAATAATGCAATTTTAGAAAAATTAGAAAAAGGTATTTCATTAACAAAAAATGATGAACTCGATTTACAGAATCTGTCTGCTAGTTATCTCATCTGTTACCTCAACGGTTTTGAAGATGCTTTACTAAAATTAGAATATGCAAAACCTTACATGAAAAAACATAACAATCAACTCTATCATTCTTACAAAGAAACGATTAGAATTTTAAGAAAAGTACGCTATAGCTAGTTGGTCGGGTTTACGTTGATTTTCATCCTTATTTTTTGCATCTAAACGAGAGAAATATAAATCTGCTACAGATTATACATTTTTTTTTACCATTCATCAAAAAAATATATGACAAACTAATATAATACGCATCTTTGAAGTGCTATTAATCAATTATATACCTTGTTTCTCTCGGCCGAAAGCCGAATTTGAGACAAGGTTTTTTGCTTTAAATAAAATAGAGTGAATCGTGTTTAGAATTAATAATGCCTTCTGTAGAGACATTCATCCATTGACTTAAAATTGTTGAATAAATAGACCTAAAATCTACTTCGAACTTTAAATCGCCATTAGTATCTAAATCATTTAAGCTCGCTAAATTATTATAGAAGCCTGCTTTTTTAAGATTTTTACCGATGATGAAGACATTATTTGCAGAACCATGGTCAGTACCATTAGCTGCGTTTTGTTTTACACGTCTTCCAAACTCAGAAAAAGTTAAGATTAAAGTATCTTCAAAAGCCTCGTTGTTTTTTAAATCGTTAACAAATGCTGAAACACCTTCAGCATATTGTGACAATAATCGTTTCTGTCTGTTAGCTTGGTAAGCATGCGTATCAAACCCATTTAAAGAGGTGTAAAACACCTTTGTATCTAAACCAGAGGTTATAAATTGTGCTACATTTTTTAACTGCTTTCCAAAATTATTTTGTGGATATGTTTGCTGTGTTAGTTTTACTTTAGTGGTCTCGTAAATGTAATTGGCAGAAGACTTTGCCTCTATCATCGTTTGGTACAAATAGCCTAAATTATGTTCGCTTAAATGGGCATCGTTATAGTGGTTAAGGACTTTCTTAAAGTAAGGGTCTTTAGATGTATTGTATAACATTTTGTAATCGCTTGTTGCAATACCATTAAAATGATCTCCTTTCATTGCTAGACTTAATTGCTCATCTATCTCTATGGCATTGTATGGTTTTTTACCGTGGGTATCTAAGTAACGTCCTAACCAACCACTTTGTAAATACTCAGCTGATCCACTTGCGGTTTGCCAAATATCCATAGACCTAAAATGGGATCTTACTGGGTTTGGATAGCCAACATTATTTATAATTGAAAGTTCCCCGTTATCAAACAAGTTTCGTAATGGAGCTAAACTTGGATGAAACCCTAAATCGTCGTTAAGCTTTATAACACCTTTCGTAATTGCCAATTTTGGTCTGGCTTTGTAATACAAATCATTGTTATGCGGTATTATAGTGTTAAGCCCATCGTTTCCTCCGGCAAGTTGAATAATAACTAAACGTTTATATCCTAAACGCTCAGTTGCCACAGACTCTAATGCTTTTACAAAACTAGGTACAAAGAATAAGCTACTTGCTAATGCAGAATTTTTAATGAATTTTCGTCTGTCCATAATTAACACATTTGATATTCTGGTAACGACATTAACTGAATACAATAATCGCGTTTAGAAGCTTTATTCAGTGTTTTTAAATAGTCTGATGTTCCCTTATTTATGCCACCTTGAATTATATACGTTTCGAGATTTTCTGTCTTAATAGATTCAAATTTTTCAGAAAACACATCCCAATTCGGTAATGTTTTAAATGGTAATTTTCCTTTGTTACGCTTAAATAATTCTGATCTAAAATTATCATTAAAATCACCTTGTTCTTTTAAAGAAATCATAGCATTATTAAGCAATATTGATGGCAATTTTAAACGCACCATAATTGTATTTGCATCAATCCATGCTTTATCTCCTTTCCATCCGGCAACATTTGGTGGGTCTAATAACGTTTGTCCTAATAATTTCTGGATTTTTAAAAGGTCGCGCTCTCTTTCAAATGTAATAGGTACTGTATTTGCCATTCCTACCAAATATTCGATAGGTGATTTTATTTTAACACCTATGTGTTCTTCATCATAAAACCAATCTGCCATAAATACAAAGCGCATTAGATTTTCGATATTATAATCTTTATAAAACACATCAGACATAGCATTGATATGTTCTTTATTCGGTTTTGGGTTTACAAAATAACGATAGATTTTATCTGAAATAAAACGCGCACATTGTCTGTCTTCTAATATAATATCGATAATGTCGTCACCATCATGTTTCCCAATGCTGTTAAGGAATATTTTATTTTCAGTATCGTGTTGAAACTGCTTAAAAATAAAATCTCCTTCAAAATTATGGTTGTAACCTGTAAAAGCTCTTGCACTTTCTTTAATGTCTTTTTCAGAATACTGGCCTTCACCTAAAGTGAATAACTCCATTAATTCGCGTGCAAAATTCTCATTAGGTCTATTTTTTCTATTTTGTTTTCCGTTTAAGTATCTAAGCATTGCTACTTCTTTAGAAATAGCTTTAACAAAGTCTCTAAAATCACCTAACGCAAAATACCTAAGTATATTATTGTATTGCTGAGCATATAAGGGGTTTCTGTCTCTGCACACAAAATGATTGGCCCAAAAGAGCGTCATACGTTCTCTTAGTAATTCCTGTGGGTTTATTAATTGTTTAATCCAAGTATAATTAAGGTCTAAAATTTTCTTTTTCCCTTTATCTTTTATCTCTTTTGCTAATTTTGGATAGTTTTTAAGGTCTATTGGTCTTACTCCGTCTAAATAGGATAAATCAATACGAAGTTGAGAAGTCGTCTTAGAATTTTCAAAAAGTTGATTAACAACAGTTGCTCTGTCTTTATTATTAGACGCTAGTGTATTAGGATTAGTTCCGAATCCTGCACGCCAATATAAATGTTGAAGTTCTTTTTGTTTCATAACCTTTAGACTAAAATAATCAATATTGGTTTAATAAAAAAGAAACCATATTTTTAAAAATATAAATGGAAAACAACATAATAGAAGTTTTGGAGTAAGTTTACTTTTAAGTTTATAATTTATATTTAAGAGTCTAAGATACAATTTCCAAGAAACGATTACGACACAAAATGTTAAAAAAAAAAGCCGTTTCTCTCGAAACGGCTTTGATAATATGTAAACTTAATTCTACTTACAAATCAAACTTAATTCCTTGTGCTAAAGGCAATTCATCAGAATAATTAACGGTATTTGTTTGTCTTCTCATATACACTTTCCATGCATCAGATCCAGACTCACGTCCACCACCAGTCTCTTTTTCACCTCCAAAAGCACCACCAATCTCAGCACCAGA
>NZ_DEXW01000009.1:0-153 GCF_002364335.1 Winogradskyella sp. UBA3174
CGTTCAAACATTTCACGTGCTTTATAAAAATCTCCAGTATTCAAATACAGTTTCCCTATTCTTTCTAAAGTTAGTGCTATACCTGGCTTATAGTTATTTTCTTCGTCAAGTTTTAATGACTTAAAATAATAGTCTAAACCTACATCATAGTCT
>NZ_DEXW01000009.1:393-3623 GCF_002364335.1 Winogradskyella sp. UBA3174
AAATATAGTAAGTGCCTTATTGTATAAAGTAACACTTTTAGTGTAAGGACCTAATTGCTCATAGTACCGCGCTTGATAAAAATAGCCAAAAGCGATTTGATTTTTATCTTGTAGTTTCTGGGCTTTTTCAAAACCAATCTTAACCACAGCTAAGGCTTCGTCGTAGTTTCGGTCCTCAAATAACCTCAAAGCAGATTGATAGTCTTTATTAATGTTATGACGTACAGAAACCGTCTGAGAATGCGCACCATAAAATGGAATAAGGAATAAAAAAAGGAATAAAAATGATTTCAATAGTCTTTTGATGTGGTGGGTTAAATCTTAACACATACATTTCAACAGGAAATAATAAATTAAGGAATACTCGATTTAAGTTATAAATATAACCATATTATTAAAATAACATAATGTAGAATTATGATTTACAAAAGAAATTTATGGCAATTAACTATTTCATATATGCTAAAAAACTCATATTTAATCAGTTGACAAAATTTTTGAAATTGGTTTTTTATTTGATGATTTTAAATACCACTTAAAAGTACTTTTATGTCAATTATGGTATAATATTATTGGTTTATGTAACCTGAGTTTTACTCATAATATTGCTATTGTATATTATAAAGTTCATGAACCTTCATGCCAATATTTGTAAAAACGAGAAAGTTCCATATCGGATTGGTGTATGGTTAGTTGCCCGGTTAAAGAACTAGATTAGTAAACCAATACGGAGTAGATAAAATTCCTTCGGAATTTTCCAAATAATGACTTGCCAAAGCAACCCACCAGAATCACTGTGTTGGGCTGGTTAATTATACACCGTGTTGCCTGTGGTTTTTTAATAGTCCTCAAAATCATCGTCGTTTATAAAAACTTCAAATTCTATCAAACCAGTATTGTTAGTTGCAGGCATTTCAATAATTACACGTTGTATTTGTCCAGTAGATGTTGTTCTTCTAAGTATTATTTCCCAACTTAAATTTTTGTCAACATAAAATAAGCGAGTCATTTCAATTCCTGTTACAGTGTAATTATTTGTTGCATTTAACGACATGAAAGATTTACGATTTCAAAGAGAAAATAGATAAGGATACGTAAATAGGAGAGGGGCGAGAAACCAACGTTATTGGTTCATGACTTCCGTAATTTAAAAATAGCTAGTCAGTAATAAAACACCCTTTATTGAAAAGGCAGTGGCGCGGTTGGGAAATTTGTTTGGAATGGGTATAGCACTTAATTAGCATCATTTAAACCATAACCTTTTTGTCTTCACCTTCCATAAGGTCTACTATTCTTAAGGTCAAGATTTTTTTTAATACATCTATGATATAAAGTGTCATTAATAATAGACTTGGTTAAAAGGTTTTAAAGGTTACACAATTTTGGGAAATGACTTTTTTGTACACTAAATTGAAATAAAGAAACCAACTCAAAATTGAGTTGGTCACCTGAAATTGCGTCAAATTTTAAAATCACTAATCCTCTAATAGTCTTTTTAATTCATCGCAACATAAGTCATGCTGGTATCTTTACTGTCAATTTTAAATTTCAACTTTTCAACTTTACTCTCTTTTTTAATTTCAAGCTCATAAACTTTATATGTACCACTTTTACTACTGTAGTATACTTTTTGGACATTATCAGAAATATACCATGTGCTGTGCTCCTTTAGTATCAGTTTTACTAAAGACAATGGTAATCTCATATCTGAATAAACTTCGGTTGTTTTTAGTATTTCTCCTTCTGAATTATAGGTAGCCTCAATTTTACAGTTAGTTTTTTTAAACACCACATCATAGGTAGATTTCTTATTAGCATCAAAAACATCAGCATTTTCTATATTATAATAAGCTGCTATATCTTGTATTTTTTTTATTTCTGACGCTTCATTGTCAGAAACCACCTCACTAATATATTTTATATTATTAATAACATCAGACTCGCTTTGTGCAGTTAGGATTAAGTTAAAAGCGATTAGTAAAAGGGTAGTACATGGTGTTTTCATAATAGTATAGTTTTTTTGGTTTAATACGATGTAAAACTATACATTAACTCTAATAATAACCCTACGTAGTAGGATACATAAATTACGTATAGATACGTATTTTTTGATATAACATATTGAATAATAGTTTATTATATTTTAAAAAAAAAAGCTATTTATAAAGGAGAAGTAAATATACATTTTGGTTCTATCGCATGTGTTCGCCAAGTTATTGATGTTCCATGTTATTTCGAGGATAAAATTTTTATAATAGATAGAAAAGTAATTGCTTTAGAAATGGAAAGTTATGGGATAGCTCGCGCTTGCGAATTAATTAATGATGGCAAAACAATACCTTTAATTATTAAATTTGTTATGGACAATACTCAAGATAAAACAGATGGAGCGAAAACATAAGCAGTATGGAGTAGTGCGATGTTTGTTAAATATATTTTAGAAAATGATTTAATTTAAAAATAGAAGAAGTTATACGTTTTTAACCAGATGTAGCGTTGGCAAAACGACCTCATATCATTTTGATAAAATAGGAGTTTAAATAATTGATTGAGACATCAATTATTTAAATCTGCCAGTTGATGCCGCTGGGAAGTGAAGCGTAAAATTTTAGGCTATACAAATACTTTACAGAAACATAATATAATTTTCGAATTTACAATTAGCGCAACATAATCATTATCGATATACTATTCAATTAAGATCATCCTGAGGATCATGTAATCTGAATACAATTTTATAGTGTCGCTATATCTATGATTATGTAGAATACCACTGAAAAGCGCTATTCCGCTAATGTTATAAAATGTCCTATAATGTACACGCGTTATGTAAAGATGGGCTTTATTCACAAGGTTTCTATTTTAAACTATTGAGTTCATGAACTCGAAGATTCAGCGACGCTAATCTTAAATGAGATAATTGACTTCTCAAGCTTCGTCGAATCTCATTCTTCGATTTGAGTTAAAAGCAGGGCGGAACGTATAGAAAAGGTCTAGTAGACCTTTTTAGTGAACGAGCCAGATGGCGCTTTGGCAAAATTACGGTTGCTTTATTTTTTCTTCTCTAATGTTTCTCTACTCAGCTAATGAAACCAAGGAACGAAGTACATGGGTTCCTCTAAAACAATATTAACCTTGCGAATAAACACTCTTTTTGAGAAAGGGCAGAGGAATGGATAAAATGTGTGTGGAATGGGAATATGTTTACTGCAATTTTAATAAATAAAACC
>NZ_DEXW01000020.1 GCF_002364335.1 Winogradskyella sp. UBA3174
TGGTGGAACGCAGGTTACTGCCAAAGCATAAACTCCTGAATTCGTTTGATACCCTTCTACTCTTACGATATATGTTGTTGATCCATCTGATGTGAATGTTAATTCTGATTGTAAACCACAGAAATCATCGTTAGATACTACTGTTGAACCTCCACAAGAATCAAATACAGTTAATATAGTATCAAATGAAGTTCCACATAAACTAACTGTTACTTCTTCTCCATTAGCCGTACCTGCTATTGCGTAGTATACATCTCCAGAAGACTGGCCACCAGTATCGGTAGCACCTGCTGTTGATCCTGTTACTGAATCACCACAAGCTATTGCTTCTGCATTATCACATAAGTCGTTTGATGGTGGACAACCAGAACCAGTTGGTTGAAAAGTATAATCGCAAGCAGCATCAGAATGTTGAACTACTAATGTTATAAAATCACCATCATTATAAGGTCCTGTAATTACTGTTCCAGCAATTATAGGATAAGTGGTTGTTCCATCGTAAACACCTGTACCATCTCCTACTGAGTCAAAGTCAAGATCGATAGTAAACGTACCAGCAACGCAATCTGCATTAACAGCTCCATTAACAAACACTGCTTCTGTACATGTTAATACTGGATTTACAGTACTATTCATATTAAAGGTAGTAGCACCTTCAATATAATCAGTCATGATGATATAATAAGTTGTACCTGCTGTTAATGTTGGTGTTGTTAATGTAAGATCTGCATTAGAAGAACTATTTGTAGCACTAGAGATACAATTTGGTGCAGAATCTGGACAGTTATCAATCACAAAAACACCATACCAATTACTTGTAATGTCAGTAACTGAAATATCTAGAGTTTCCCCAGTTTCGACAGCTGTGTACTCAAACCAGTATTCAAGATCGTTGTAATCAACACTACAAGGGTTAACTTCTGGTGCAGTATTGGAGTCTGAGAAACTTCCTGCTTGACCAGTAGTATCTCCTGCCTGAAGAGTTCCCGGTGTTAATGCTAATGCACTTGTGCAATCAGCTTGTGCATGACCTTGCCAACAAAAGGCAAGCATAACCAATAGTAAAAACTGTGTTATGCCCTTACGACAGGGATGAAACACTTTACTAATTAAGGTTGAAAAATAAAATTTGTTGGATTGGGTGCGGTGCGTTGGTTTTTTAGTCATTGATCGTTGTTGTTGGTTATAATTTATCACAACAAACTCAGACTCAACAGGTTTTAAATGAATAATCAACTAAATGATACTCAATTCTAAAACTGTTATGTTTCGGTAGGAATAGGGCGATAAATTCTGCTATTAATCAATCGCTGCTAAAATGAATTGTTAAAACTATCATAAATAAATCTTAAAAAAAAATGATTTACAAAAAAATCGACGAACTGCAAATTAATTAGTATAACTCACTAGAACGAAGTAGTTTGTGTAATTTTTTAATAAACTGCTTTGAAGAATGCAAGTAACCGTTTATGCCTTTATTAGCATATACTTGACTATTTAACTAACTTCAATTTGACAAAATAAGCCCTTAAAAAGGGCTCCTTTTATTATTAATGGAAATAATTTTGCTTTATTTATAAATTCAAACTACATATTATAAAAAATTTACTTTTTGCCATAAACTTATTTATAAGCTATCACCTTTGGACTCAAAATAAGTTTAAAAACACTACTATTTTTATTGGAGTAGTATGGTCCACAAAGTAAAAAGACAGGTTAAAGTAAGATGCATTCTATCTCAGAAACAGCACTTCAATTAAATAGAATAAGGTGTAACCACTGAAATCCCTGTAAGAGGCTCGGATTAATTAAAACCAAACTAATCCTCTATAGTTAATTTAAAAAAGTCATTAACTGGCTTACCAAAGACATCAGAAAGTTTTAATGCTAAAACTGTAGAAGGCACGTATCTATTAGCTTCAATTGAATTTATAGTTTGCCTAGAAACACCTATTCTCTTAGCCAAATCATCTTGTGTTAAACTTAAAATAGCACGCTCTACTTTTATTGTATTTATCATTATCTGTAACGTTTTAAGTTATGATAAAACATCAGTTGTATCATTAGCATAAATAACAATACCTGAAAATCTCCTAAGTCCTTAAAAGCTTCACCTTCAGAGTGTACCGCATTAGACACACCAAACTCAACATAGGGCATAATTAAAGCATAAATGACACCAACAACAAAAGCAATAGCATAAGACTGTGCTCGTAAACTCATGGTCATCTCATCCTCTATTTTGTCTTTAGACATAGACATGATTAACATACCTACTAATACTATTTTTTGTAATACAAGCTTTAACCATTCAGTATCACCTTCCATAGCAAATGCTCTTACAAACATCATTACAATAGAAAGTAGCACAATGGTAATTCCGATAGCCATAAAGCGGTGTGGTAGTCTAAATTTAATAAGTTTGTGAAACTTATTTCGCTCACAATTCATAATTTTTTCCGTACTCATAATTGACAAGTTTACTTTATATTAAGTAAAAATATTTTTACTATTTGACAAATATACTTTACATATAGATACAAAACAAGTGATTTTGAATAAACTTGAATTTATAAGAATTTTTAACTAGCTTCGTTTAACGTTTAAAAATGAGTTTACAAAGTCAAACAATAAAAAGGATTTCAAAATTGATGGCCTTTTTCTTCATTATAGAAATTCTTCTATGTTGGAAACTATGGTTTCCGATTGACCGCGAATTCCCAATGATGTCAGCTTTTAGCTGGTTAGATTTTTCAATAGGAATACCTGGAGATGGCATTCTTTCATTAGCTATACTTATTTCACTTTTATTTATCTTAATAGATAAGTATAAAAGCTTGGCAATTGTAATAATGGTTAGTTGTCTGTTAGTTACTATACTTGAGGACATTACCAGATTTCAGCCATGGGTTTACATGCAAGGAGCGCTATTAATACTATTAAGCTTTAACAAAAAGGGAAGGGAAAATGCTATACTATCTGGTGCATTATTGATTGTAGCTCTAATCTATATGTGGAGTGGAATTCAGAAACTCAATTTAGGCTTTCTTCGAGATACGTTTCCTTGGCTACTTTCTACCTTTGAATTTAACTTTCAAATAGAACCAGACCAACCACTCACCAGTTTCAACTACTTATTTGCCCTAGTACCACTATTAGAATTCTCAATAGGCTTATTTCTCTTGATTCCCAAAACACGAAAAATTGGCATAATCATAGGATTACTAATGCATTTATTTATAATGCTAAGTCTTGGACCAACTGGACATAATTGGAATTTAATTGTATTGCCATGGAACTTATGCTTAATGCTATTTCTTATTCAATTTTACTCTCAAAAAGAGCCTATAAAAATCACTGAAGGCATTAAATCATTTAAGCTCAATTACATCATTTTAATCTTGTTTGGCATTATGCCTGCCTTAAATTTTATAGGGTATTGGGATAATACACTATCTGGTTCTATGTACTCTGGCACACACAGTGATGTGGCATTTTATTTTGACTCTGATAGTGAAACAGACCTGCCAAAATTCAGAAAGGCTGGAACTACCGTAGTAGAAAACGACGATTCAGATTATTCAACTTCAAAAACTTGGCTTACCTATTGGAGTGTTTATGATATTAAAGTCCCACCCTATCCAGCCCATCGTTATTACAAAAGGTTCGGGGAAAAACTTTGTGAAGTCAGTAAAAATCATCTAAAAACTGGAATTGAAATAACTACAAGAGCTAAATTTAATGGGACTCCATCTGTTACCAAATGCAGCTGCTTAGAACTTTTAGGCCATGATGATTAAAAAAGCTTTTATTTCATCTCTATTTTAGTGATTTGGTATAAACTTGACTTTGTAAGAAAAATTAACTAGATTCGTTTAACGTTGAATATAAAATACTTGCGCAGAACTTATCAAAGTATTGCCATACTTGTAAATCTGATAGCCTTGCCAGTAAAAGGAAAAAACAACAAGAAATCATCCTTTTAATATTGAAATTTTACTTGACTATGAATCTGTTTTAATATTTATAATGGATGAGTCTAAAATAGATTCAAAACAAACTGAAAAAATTCAAAAACTTAGAATTGTAAAGAATTAATAAAGATACTTTATGGACGATTTAGACAGACGTATTACAATCATTGTTTATGCCGATATTGTAGGGTATACTTCCATGATGCAAAAAAGCGAGCAACTAGCATTATTAAAACTCAAGCATTTTGAGGATGCTATCGAAAAGGAGACGAAAAAACATAACGGCGAAGTCGTAAAAGCATATGGAGATGGATGCTTAATTCTTTTTACAAGCGCAGTGAGTGCCGTTAAATGTGCAAAAAGTATTCAAAAAAAATTAAGACAGCAGCCATATGTGCCGCTGCGTATTGGCATTCATGTTGGTGAAATTATACGCAAAGACCATGATGTCTTTGGGGATGGTGTTAATATTGCTTCTCGCATAGAATCAATGGGTACTGCAAATTCCATTTTGATCAGTTCAGATATTTATTTTCAGATAAAGAATCATCCAGAATTTAAAACGGTTAAGATGGGTGAATTCTCATTTAAAAACATTGAAAGAGATATTACACTCTATGCGATATCAAATAAAGGACTTACCGTGCCTATAATAGGAGACATGAAGGGGAAAGGGACCTTGAATAGTAGTCTACCTGTATTCTTGAAAAAAAACTTGAAATCAATTTTGATTCCTTTGTTATTCGTTTTAGGAGTTACTTTTATATACTGGATTTATAGTGAAAAATCCCTAAATAACACAACTGACAATCAACCAGAATCTGGACTAGTATTTGCATCAAAGATCGAAGCAAATGGTCTAGCTATTAACCCTGGAACTTCATTTTCTCAAGACATAACTAACTTATATGCTGTCTTTCGCTCAGATATGACACCTCCTGGAATGGTCGTGAATGTCGATAGCATTACTGACGGTGCTTATTATGCTTATTTAAAGCTCAAAGAACCGTCGTCTTTATCCGAATTCGGGTGGCAGTGGTATCGAGAAAGTAACGGTGAAAAAATAGTCGATTATCAGCCACCAACAAAGGGGCATAAAACTTTATGGTTACAACGGTATGGTAACAATGGTAAACGTGTATTTAATGAATTTGGACCTGGCACCTATACTATTATGGTTCTCCTTGATGGAAATCCCGCATTGAGTTCAGAATTAACAATTACACCTTCAGCGAAGACACCTGAATAAGAGACCATAAAGGTTCATAGATACTTTTTATTTTATTGATATCTAAGGATTAATTACTTTTGGGTTTCGTATTTAATAGTCCTATTATTATTATTATTATTATTAGGGTTGTCTTAAACTGAAGTAACGAAGTACTAATAGGCCTAGGTTGAAAGTCATTTAATTAACTTTGAGTATTTAAAAAACTTGCCTAGCTTAATACTTTAAAAAGAAGAAAATTAAAAGATTAGAAGCAACACCTTGCATAGTTTTTTTCTAGTTCTGGCCTACTTATGAAAATTGCGGAGTTAGTATGTGCTCGAATTTTCTATTTGTAATTTGTTGCTTATACACGCAACGAATCATATAACAAACGTTCTACGAAAGTGAATAAATTTTAACGATTCTTCTCCTCTATCCACTTACTCATATACTTAGTACTTTGGAGTGTTTGGTGCTGTAATAGATTGCCTATAAAGTTATTCTGACGCTGCATTTTCAGATTAGAATTAATCTCAGATATTTTATTAGAAAATTCAGATTCAAAAGCTTTTTTATTAAAACGTTCATTTAAAACTTTAAAGCCATTTAATTGACTTTGATTCCAGCTTTCAGAATCATTATATAGTTCAATAGCTTTTTTAGCAAAAATATCAGGATTATTTTCAATAAATCCATTAGGGTTTAACTCACCAAACATTCCTTCTGCAGCAATAGTAGACATTACACAGGGTGTTCCGTTTTGCATAGCATCTACTAATTTCCCCTTTAGACCTGCACCAAAGCGTAAAGGTGCTAAGCATACTTTTACATTTTGCATAACTTCATTTACATCTTCTGCAAAACCTTTTATAAAAAAACCTTCTTTTTTATTAGTTAACTGCGTTACTTTTTGAGACTCATAAGCACCAAAAATGTAAAATTCAGCTTTTGGTAATTGTTTTCTTACTAGTGGCCAAATCTTTTGTTTCAAATAGAGAACAGCATCGTAATTTGGTGCGTGTAAAAAATTACCGATAGTTATAAAGTTTTCACGTTCTTTAAAACTCGGCAATTGTTTAATTTCAATCTCTGCAATAGGATTTAATAAAAAAGGTAAATAGTAAAGTAAGCTTCCATCTATTTTAAACTGCTGAATTAGAATTTCAATTTCAGCTTCAGAAATCATTAAACTTAAATCACTACGAAAGATACTTGCTATTTCGCGCTTAGTAATATCATTCTGTAAATGCGCAATAGAAACATCCGTGTTTTCTTTTAAAGCCATTTGCCTAGCTTTTCTTAAGCCATGAAAATCTTCTGTATCTAAAACCCTTAAAGCATCAGGACATTGCTCTGCAACACGCCAGCCGTATTGTTCTTCGGTCATAAACCTGTCAAACAACACAATATTTGGATTTAATTCAGAAATAAATGCATCAAAAGAAGCATCATTTAAAAGAATGTTTTCTGTTTTTACTGCTATGCAAGATAAATCGAATGTATTTTTAGACGTCTTAGCAGCACATGCAAACGTAACCTCGTAATCTTGATTTTGAAATTGCGCTATTATTTGAAGTATTCTAACACCAGCGGCAGAGCTTTTAGGCTCTGGCCAAACAAAACCTATAACTAATAATTTTTTATGCATAAAAAATTCTAAATCTCAAATTCTAAATCCCAAAACCCAAAACTTAAGATTAGATTTTGAGATTTAGAATTTGATTTTTTTGTTTATTGTGGTTCTTTTAAAAACACGTACTTAACACGTGTTGTATTAACCCAAGCAACTATAGCATCTATTTGCGCTTGCGATAAATCTGCATCATCATGCGTCCAAGTATAACTTGGTAATGGCATTTCTTTTTCACCAACCTCTTCAGCTAACTCGTCTAATTTATGATCTTTTTTCTTGTCTGAATATTCAGTCCATTTTGAGGCATTAAAATGTTTTTTACCATCTTTAACATGCGATTCTAACCAATAATTAACTGGTGTAATATTATTGTACCAAGGATAAGTTGTATGATCACTGTGGCAATCAAAACAAGAGCCTTCTAAAATAGCTTTGACATCTTCAGGCGGATTTGTATCTACTAAAAATGCCTTTACGGAGGTTATATCTCCTTCATTTCTATCTGGCCCAAAAAATTGAGCAATTATAAATACAACTAATAGTATAAGTCCAATTTTTTTAAGCAATTTTTTCATCATAGTATTTTTACTAATTTAGAAGCGTTAAATTAAGAAACGTTTTGACAAAAGATCAACTTTATAAAGAATTAAATTACGTTAATCATTCGCGAGAAAAACGATTGCATTATGCCTATCTAGTTATTGATAACCCAAAATTAATAGAACCGTTATTAGAGATTTTGTTTGATGTGGATGATAAAATATCATGCAGAGCAGCTTGGGTATTTGAATTTATGTGTGGTCAAAAATTAGAAGCTGTCATTCCGCATTTAGATAATTTCACTAAAAACATGTCTAAAGTGCATTTAGATTCTGCCGTAAGACCAGTGGCTAAAGTTTGCGAATATATTATTAAAGCGTATTACTCAAAAATTGAAAATAAAATTCAATCTCACTTATCTCAAAGTCACAAAGAAGAAATTATAGAAGCTTGCTTTGATTGGATGATTAATGATGAAAAGATTGCTCCTAAGGCCTATGCAATGAACACATTGTTTTTACTTGGCAAAGGTATTGACTGGATTCACCCAGAATTAATCCTTATTTTAGAACGCGATTTTCAAATACAAAGTTCAGGATTTAAGGCAAGAGCACGGCATATTTTGAAGAAGATAAAATAAAGTTATAAGATCAGAATAACGAAACAAAAACTTATAACGTCTCACTTTATTCTTCTAACTTACTTCCCTATCTTTGAGGCTTCAAAAATTTATATATAAATGGCACTCTCACCACTTAGCGCAATTTCACCAATAGACGGTCGGTACAGATCTAAAGTAGACGCTTTAGGCAACTATTTTTCTGAAGAAGCATTGATTAAATATCGTGTTTTAGTAGAGATTGAATACTTTATTGCTTTATGCGAATTACCATTGCCTCAATTAGAATCGGTTTCAAGTTCAGTTTTCGATGATTTAAGAAACATTTATAAAAATTTCACAACGATTGATGCCTCTGCGATAAAAGCCATAGAAAAAGTCACCAATCACGATGTTAAGGCTGTTGAGTATTTTATTAAAGAAAAATTTGATGGACTAGGCTTATCTAACCATAAGGAATTTATTCATTTTGGTTTAACCTCTCAAGACATAAACAACACTGCTATTCCTTTAAGTATTAAGGACGCAATGAATGATGTTTACGTCCCAGAATACTTTACACTATTAGAAAAAATAGAAACTCTAGCAAAAGATTGGGCAGACATACCAATGTTAGCAAGAACGCACGGTCAACCAGCTTCACCTACACGTTTAGGAAAAGAGATTGATGTTTTTGCAGTACGCCTAAAAGAACAATTTAACTTATTAAACGATGTGCCAAGTGCAGCAAAGTTTGGTGGAGCAACTGGTAATTTTAATGCTCATAAAGTAGCATACCCTAATGTAGATTGGAAAGCGTTCGGAACACAATTTGTACAAGAAAAACTAGGATTACAACATTCTTTCCCAACGACTCAGATAGAGCATTACGATCATATGGCTGCTTTGTTTGATGCTTTAAAACGAATCAACACAATTCTTATTGATTTAAACAGAGACATTTGGACATATGTTTCTATGGATTATTTTAAACAAAAAATTAAAGCTGGTGAAGTTGGCAGTTCTGCTATGCCACATAAAGTAAACCCAATAGATTTTGAAAATAGTGAAGGTAATTTAGGTTTAGCGAATGCTATTTTTGAACACTTATCTGCTAAATTACCAATATCTAGATTGCAACGCGATTTAACTGATAGTACGGTTTTAAGAAACGTTGGTGTGCCTTTTGGACATACACTTATTGCATTTAAGTCTACAGTAAAAGGTTTAGGTAAGTTGTTACTAAATAGAGCCAAGTTTGCTCAAGACCTAGAAAACAACTGGGCAGTAGTTGCAGAAGCGATACAAACCATATTAAGAAGAGAAAGTTACCCAAATCCTTATGAAGCTTTAAAAGGATTAACTAGGACTAATGAAGCCATAACTCAAAGTTCAATTTCTAACTTCATTGATACTTTAGAAGTTTCTGATGCTATTAAGCAAGAGCTTAAAGCAATTACACCTGCAAATTATACAGGGATATGAAATTAATCCCAATAAATAAAGATACAATACCTTTAATATTAGCTACGGTTATAGTGTTTGGTTTTTTTATTGGAGGTATGTTTGAAGTGCTAGACTATTTTATAGTTAAGGCGGTTTTAATTCTTAGCTTTTGCTCTCTTTTTGGACTTGCATTATTTTTTGCTGCAAAAAATAATGCTAAAAAAAATCATCCTGAAGATATTCCCCAAGACGATTCGCATTAACATTTAAATAAAGTTGTCAGTTTATTTAAAAAAATCTTTCAATCCATTAAGTTGAGAATCCTCATATTCAAAGTCTTTTAAGACCGTGCTTAATGATATTAGTTTTGCGGCATTCATATTATCACCAAGTATTCTTGCAATAAGAAATCCATTATCTTTAGAATTACCGAAAACAATTAGCTCATCTACACTTTCTATATCACCTAGAAACTTAATCACAAATTTTCCGTCAGCACCACTTCCCCCTCGCATCAATTCTTCATATTTAGGATCTTTAAGAATTAACTTTATTTTTTCTAATTCTAAAAGATATTCTGGCATATTAGATTCTCCTAGTGTATAAGCTAAGACGTTTAGCTTATCTACAGATTTGTATGCTTCACGCTGTTCATCTGTCATCTCAACATCTTCTACGTTGATTAAACTCGTAGGTGCATCAAATGACATAAAACCAGGTTTTAATTCATTATCTACATAATAGGTTTGCAATGTTGGTCCTTGGTTACAACTTGTAAAAGCCGTAACCAAAAACAACACTACCATTGATTTTTTGATTGATTGTATCATGGGTTATTATTAGTTTTTCTTTTTGTCACCAGCTTTCTTAAGCTGATCACCTCCAGGAATATTCATTTGACTTGTTAATTTAGAAATCTGTCTTAAATCAATATCGCCTGTTAATGTCATTACCACTGTTTCAAAATCACGCTTTTCACCATTAATTTCAATGTTTTGACCTTTAGTCATTTCACTAAGACCTGTAATAACCATTAATAATTCCTTTACATGGTTCTCATCTTTCCCTTCTTTTACATAGAATTTAACAGTTTGCTCACCGTCCTTAATACGCATTAACTCTTCTAATGAAGACGATCTTAAATATTTTGCTACTGTAGCATTCATATCTGCAGAAACTTTAGCATCGCCAGTCGTAAATACCTTAAAACCTGTTACATTATTTGCCATATCTACGTAGCCTTTAGCTTCAGGATCATCAATATCCATTCCCATAGTTGCCAACATTTTAAACATTTTTTGATTTAAGACAATCGAAGCTACTTCCTCATTATCTTCAAATTTATCAAATACACTTTGGCTAAATACTGTTAGTGACATTAGCATTACTGCTACTATAATTGTTGCTTTTTTCATAATTTCTTGTTTTTAATTTTTTAATAATCTGTTTGTTATTTCACTGAATTCGGTAATGTGGCTTGCTTTTTCTAAACCAATATTAAAGTTTTCTGAAGCTAAACTCAAAGTTCCAAAACTTGAAGCTCCTTCATTAAATGTATTAGATAGCATTGCTAAAGCATGTTTTGTTTCTAAGTACATTTTTTGTTCCTCTGGTGTATATTCTGCCAGAGTTTTTATCTCACTACCCCAATTGGGAATAAAGAAACCAACCATTAGAACGGCAACAGCTGCGACAGAAATCCACTGATATAATCTAGTTTTATTAGTGTTTAATGGAACGTCTTTGGTATACTGTTCTTTTTGCGATTGCGAAAAGTATTGAAACATTGGTCTGTAATGCTCTAAGTGAGCATCTACGTTCTCACTTTCAAAATAAGCTCTTAACTCAGCTTCTTCTTTTAGTGACGTCTCAGCATTGTCGTACTTTTCTAGTAATTTCTCTATATTATTTAACACCATAACTATGTGTATTATTTAGTTTTTGTCTTATTGTTTTTCGTGCTCTAGATAAATTAACTCTTATGGCTGTTTCATTCATATCTAGCATTTTTGCTATTTCAGAAAAATCATACTGCTCAATATCTCTTAGTTGCACTATTATTTTTTGTTGTTCTGGTAAGTCTTCCATTATTTTAGAAACCCAACCCATGCTATCTCTAGCTTCTAATTGTTTTTGTAATGACGAATTGTTATCCGTATAATTACTGTGAACAATTTTTAAATTCTGAGCTTGTTTTGATTTTAAACGATCTAAACAAAAATTCTTTGTCATTGTCATAGAAAACGCTTCTACATTTTTATACTCAACAATCTTTTCTTTATTCTTCCATAATTTTAAAAGTATTTCTTGCGTGGCATCTTCAGCTTCTTCACGAGATACGAGTAACCGTTTTGCTAAACGGAACACTTTATCCTTAAATGGCATTATTAAGCTTACAAAATCGGCCTGCTTCATTACTTTTTGGTTGATTGGTGAATTCAATATTACTTGCCTTCATAATTACGACGAGACACTTTACATTTTGTTACAAAGTTTTTTTATTTCATAATATTGTAAGTAAATTTAGAGTTTTACAAACTATAGTAAAACACTGCTACGTTTAAAAAGAAAGAAAAGATGAAAAAAATTAAGATAATACCCCTAGTATTTGCTGTTACACTAACCTTTACAAGTTGTTTTGAGGACTTAGATGATAATTTAATTACTACATCAGAAATTAATGATTTTGTTTGGAAAGGCATGAATACTGTCTATTTATATAAGGCTGTAGCTACAGATTTAAATAATAATGATAATAATAATTCTAGATTTTCTTCTAATGAAGAATACACATCCTATTTAGGAGGTTTTAGTGCACCTGAAGATTTATTTCAATCTCTTTTATATCTACCTAATTCTGTTGATAAATTTAGTAGAATCACCGATAATTATTTTAATTTACAAAACCAACAACAAGGCACTAGTTTAAGTAATGGTATTGAATTTAATTTATATAGAGTATCAATAGACAGCGATGAAGTTTTCGGTGCAATTACGTTAGTCTTAAATAATAGTGTTGCTGATAACTTAGGAGTACAGCGTGGGCAAATTTTTAGAGCTGTTAATGACCAGCCACTTAATATAAGTAATGTTGGTGATTTACTCACAACAGACTCTTACACTTTAAATTTTGCCGATTATGATGATAACGACACCTTAGAATCAGAAGATGATACCATAACATTAAATGGAGAAAGCACAACTTTAACAAAAGCGCCTTATACTGAGAACCCTATACACATTGCGCAGACTATAAATCTTGGTTTTGACAAGGTCGGTTATTTAATGTACAATAGTTTTAATAACAATTTTAATGATGCCTTAAATGATGCTTTTGTAAATTTTCAAGCGGAAGGAGTAAATGAATTGGTTATTGATTTAAGGTATAATGGAGGAGGCTCTGTACAAACCGCAGCCTATTTGGGGAGTATGGTTACCGGACAATTTACAGGTGATATCTATTCTAAATTATTTTACAACGAAAACTTACAAAGTAATAATAGAGACTTTCGATTTGAAAACTCAATAGAAGGAAGTGGACCTATAAATAGTCTTAATTTATCTAAAGTATATATCCTTACAACAAACCTAAGAACGGCATCTGCTAGTGAATTACTCATTAATAGCTTGGCACCTTATATAGAGGTTGTCGTTATTGGAGAAAACACTGTTGGTAAAACACAAGCTTCTATTACCGTTTATGATTCAGCTAATTTATTATTTGAAAATGTAAACCCAAATCATTCGTATGCTATGCAACCTTTAGTAGCAAACTCTGTTAATGTAAATGATCTGTTAGTACCATCTAATGGATTGGCTCCAACTTTTGAGATTACAGAATCTCCTAGCACTTTGAGAACTCTAGGTGCTATTGATGAGCCTTTATTAGAAATTGCGTTATTTGATATATTAATGTCTGGCAGACCCTCACCTCAAATCATTCAAATTCAGAATTTAATAGGTAGTAATTTAATCTCATCTTTTGAACAAGATATGTATATAGATTAATACAAAAAGCCGCTCAATGAGCGGCTTTTTTATTTTTTACTTTAAGAATTTATAGATTTAAATTAAATCCTAGATTAACTCCTCGTCCGCGAGTTGCAAAACCAAATAATTCTTGAAAGTCTTCATTAAAGATGTTTGTAACGTTTGCAAAAACAGTCATCTTACTATTTAAAATCTTATGGCTGATATAAAAATCTAAAAGCCCATAAGAATCTAGAGTAACTGCATCATTTGCAAATGTTGCATTATTAAAGACCACATCCTGTCTATCGCCATTATATTGATAAGAAAGACTCATTTGTGTAGATTGAAAAACCTTGTAATCTAAACGGGTGTTAACTATGATTTCTGGAATTCTTAAGCTTAAATCTTCATCTAAAGACGTATAAGTGGCATTTAAATTAAGATCTAGGTCTTTAGTGATTTTTGCTTGAGCTACAAACTCTAAACCACTAGCCGTAAAAGACTGATCTATATTTTGATATTGAAATACAAACCCGCCTGTATCTACAAAATCAATAAAATTCTCTTCATTTCTATTAAAATAGACTAAGCTAAATGTTGCGTTATCTTTTATAGAAACCTCTGCACCCACTTCTATCGTCTGATTCTCTTCTGGATCTAAATCCGCATTTCCAAAACTTGGCTCAAACAACTGAAATAATGATGGTGTAATAAATGCTGTGCTATAACTAGCTAAACCTTTAACATAACCGAAATCTAAATCTACTGTATAAGACGGGTTTAAACTATACACTAAATGACTGCCATATTCACTGTGGTTGTTTAAACGTAAACCTGCATTAACATTCAACCCAAAATCTGAAACATAAACAACATTAGCATAAGGATCTGTTATGGTGAATTGTGCTGTTTCTGGGTTAATAGTTTGGCTAAAATCAGTTGCGCCAAAAGGAATTGAAAAACTTTCCATTTGGTTATCTTGAAAATTAACACCTAAAACCGTATAAAATTTATCACTAAAATTATAACGGTTAAAAGCGTCTACAATGATACTTTCTGCATTAAATAAAGAAGGAAAACTAGATTCAATCTCACGCTCAACATTATTATAAGCTGCATTTACAGTGATACTTCCTTTATTATACTTAAATTCTGGTGACACACCTATTCTGTATTGCTTAGAATTAGAAACATTATCTGCATCCATCATTCCAAAACTATCATCAAAATCTGCTTTGTATCTATCAAAACTAACATACGTATTCAACTTAAACGTATTGCTAAATTTATAACCCAACTTTACATTTCCGTTATAGCTATTAAAAGCATCAGATTCTGTACCACCTTCAATTGCAGATAAACCATCTGTATATTGTTGACCAAAACTAGCTAAATAATTAAATTTACCTAGACTACCGTTTACAGCTATACTATTCCTAAAGTCTTCAATAGCATAAGCATCTTCGTCTGAAGATTGATTCGTACCAAGTGTACTTCTTAGATTTAAGTTAAAGGCTTTTTTAGAGGCTTCTTTCAGCTTAATATTGATTACAGCAGTTGCTGCACCTGTTCCATAAAGTGTACTCGATGCCCCTTTTAGAATTTCAATAGATTCAACTTGGTCGGCATTTAATAAACGTAAATCGTAATCATTTGCAATTTGAGACGGATCTGTAACTTGCACACCATCAATAAGGATTAAGACTTGGCGATTACGTCCTCCTCTTACAAAATAACTTAAATTCTGACCTGCATTACTGCGCACACCATTCACTTCTACACCAGCAGTTCTGCCAATAATTTCAGCAATAGATTGTCCTTGCAGCTTTTCTAAATCTTGTGAAGTGATTTTGGTAATAATCTTACCAGAATTTTCACGTTTTAGCGCAAAACGAGAATCCGTAACTACAACTTCTTCTAATTTTTCAACTTTTGTGGAATCGGTCTGTGTTTGTGCAGCACCAATAGATAACACACCTGTAAAAAGCATGCTACAAAACAGTTTTGTTTTGTTCATTTTAATTTTTAATTACTCGAGAGAACACACATAATTTGTATGTAAACTTTTATCCCGAAAGTTTGACTTCTATGTTGAAATTGGCAGGTCTCCTGACTTGCGTCCTGTTATTGGTCTTCCCAGATAAATATCCAGTGACATTGAAGGTAATAACAGGCTTTATAGCTTACAGTTGCGGGAACAGTTCTGGATTAGATAATTAGTATCGCACCAGATTCCCTTTTAATCTATTCGGTAAAACGAATAGAACCTAATTTCGGCGCGAAAGTAACTTTAAAAGCTGAAACAATTACTTTTTCTAGTTCATTTTATAGATAAGATAAATGAAACCCATTAAAAAATAGGCAATGATTATTCCTGCAACGATATATAGTGTTAAATTTGAATCGTCCTTCATAGTTGTCGTTTTAACAAAAATAGCAACTCAGTAAAAGAATATTAGTCACGAAGGTTACATAAGAACCGAGCATGTTCAAAATTTTATCGCCCACAGGTATGAT
>NZ_DEXW01000030.1:0-827 GCF_002364335.1 Winogradskyella sp. UBA3174
TTCATTTTTTTTAAATTTATTCAGTTGAGTTAGTAGCTTTTTAATCATTTTGTTTCCTTTGTTTTTTAATTTATACACAAAGAATATTAAAACGTTTCAAATTATATTTTTAGTTAAAGCTATTGTTATTTGTTCGCTTTTATTCATATACGGCCTTGTAACCCATAAGCCTAGCGATTGGTGCTAATAGCTTAAAGACTCCTTTTTGGAGCTTCCAATTTGGCTGTGCTAGTCTTATTTCCTTTTCAAAATTGAGCAATACCAGTGCCGTTCTAAGGATATTTGGAGTACCACCTTTATTCAATTTACCGTCTCTTGCTAGAACAAAGAATGTTTCAAATAAACTGTCAATTTTTAGTGCAGGAAAAAACTCCTGAATATAATGCGCATCTACATCACCAGAGTTGTAAAATGAGTGCGGTGTATTTTTAGGAATGGAAATAGTTTCTCCAACTTCAGCAAACTGTTCCTTCCCGTTTATTGTAAAGTGAAGATTCCCCGCCAGAATAGTAAACCGGTTCTCTTGATAGGGATGAAAATGTGATTTTTCTCTTTCCGAGGTAACCGGACTAACACAATCAATCTTTAATTGCGTGCCGTTCGTCTCTGCCCAAGTTTCTAAAAATATCATTTTTTGTCCCGTTCGAATATTAACAATCGTATCTCCTTTCTTTATCATAATTATAGATTTAATCTAATTTATATTTCCCGATGTATGGAAGCACATCACCACCAATATATAAATGTCCATTAAATTCTTTCACAGCACCTGCTTCTGGTAGCACTGTCCCATTCGTGTCAAAAAGGGATTCTATAATTTCACCTTC
>NZ_DEXW01000030.1:986-6105 GCF_002364335.1 Winogradskyella sp. UBA3174
CAAGTTTTTTCATTCCTTTTTTAGAATGTATGTTATCTAAGGCCTCATTTCTCTTTGTAGAAAACCCTAACCAATAACTACCGTCTTCCCGAATTGAAATCCCATTAGGAAAACCTTGAAGATTATCAATGAATATTTCAGTTTGCCCTGCTTTTGTTCCTGATAACCAATATTTAATAACTCTGTATTTGGTTGTTTCAACCATTAGTAGATAGTCTTGGTCTTTAGAAATGACAACACCATTACCAAAATAGGTACCGTCAATAAGTGTTTTCACTTCCTCGGTTTCTGGATTATAGCTATATAAACCACCTAGAGGTTTCATTTCCATAATAATTTTTCTACCGTATTTTATGGTGTATGATGAGATTTCAGAAGTATTGCTGAAATAGATCATGCCATTATCAGCGATATCAAGTCCATTTGGAATGAGGAACGGCTTCATATTTTCATCTTTTGTCCCCAAAACTTGGACCTCCTTCAATGGGTTTATACTTATTAAACCTTGTTTGTGACTTAAAGCGATTAGGTTTTGTTCTTTATCGAAATGCAATCCTGCAACCCAGGAACCTGAATTATAAAATTCTTCAACATTTCCTGATGGATCTATTTTTAAAATTCTACCATCACTAAAATCTGCATTATGGACACCTGTATAAAGATTACCCATACGATCAAACAAGATATCTTCGGGTCCTAACCAACCCTCTAATTGAATTTTTTCACTACTTAATAACTTATCATTGAGTTGTGTTGTGCCTTCAAAGGCTGGTGTTGTTTTAGGCTGATATGCCAGAGGTTTAAGCGCACAAGACTTAAGCATTAACATAGCTATAGTTGATGCTACAATAATCATTTTTACTTTTTTCATTACGTTGTTTTTAATTGTTATAGTGTAAAGTAACGACGAGAAAAAGGGAGAACTCTTTACCTATGTAAAGAAATGAATTATGACTTTTTAGAAGCGAACTGTTTTCTGATTCTACTCAATTGTGTGGCAGATATACCTAAATAGGAAGCAATATGAAATTGAGTAATCAACTGTTCGAGTGTTGGGAATTCTTTTTTGAAAAGAACATATCTTTGAGATGCATCAAGTAAAACTATTTCAATTTCTTTTTTCTCTTTTTCTAAAAAATAATATTCTGCTATTTTTCTTGCAAACCTTTCTAAATCTGGACACTCGTTATAAAGTGTTGTCAAGGCTGCATAATTGCAAGTATAAATAACACAGTCCGTCAAAGCCTGTTGCGCAATTAAGTTTGTCTTTCCTGTCAGCAATGAGGAATACGCACCGATAATACTTTGTCCAACAAAAAATTGTTTATTGTAATCTTTACCTTCCTTATTTATGAAATAGGCTCTTACAACCCCTGTTTTAAGAAAAGCAATTTGATGAGCAGTTTTATTCTCTTTTGCAAAGTATTCGTTTTTTTGTAGTCTCTCTTCCTTAAAATAAGGAACTATTCTATCCCATGTTGATTCATTGAGTTTTGAAATAGCATTGAAATAATGTTTTAGTTCGTTCATAAATGATGGGATTCTTTAATTTGGAGTATGACGCACAATGTGTTCGTGCATGACTTTTGTTGCGTGTTTAGGTAACTAATTTAGCAAAAGAAAACGAGCCAGAGGAAAATCCGTAGGATTTTCCAAGTAATCATTGCACTAGCAATGAATTATACACGTTGTTGTGCTTTCGTTATTTATCAATTTCTTCTAAATATTTCTCTAATAGATATTTTGCTTTATTTGTCTCGTCAAATCTATTTTTTCGATGACTTATTGTTAACCTTTTGGCTGCCACAGCCCATGTTAAAAAATTGAAGAATTCTTGGTTATTCTTAAGTTTATTAAAATTATTGGGACGCATGGAAAAGAGTGTTCTACCTGTTTCAAAATAGGATAAAGCCATATCATTTTTACGTTTGCCTACTTCAAATTCAAAAGCATTTCCGGCTTGCTCCAAGCTTGGCAGCGATTGTTCGAATATTTCTATTAAGACCAACTTTAAATCATCGTTCTGAATTAAATTTAAACCTTTTTGTTTCAAATTTTCATAAGCACCATCTATTACGTAGTAAGGGTCATACGCTCCTAAAAGACCGAACATTGTATTTATTGAATCATTATAGATTGAATTCTCGTCCTTAAATATATTAATCAATTTTTCACCAGCATTAAGAAGTATGGAATCATTTTCACTAAAACTCTTCAGCAGAATAATATTTTGGTCAACGTTTCTTCTAACTTCTTTTAATGCGGATATTTCATTTATTCGTAGTTTTCTATTTTCATTCCAATTGTTTACTTGTAAGGCTAATAAAATACCAATCATTACTAGCAGTATTTCTCCAATTGCATAAAGCAAATATTTACTGAATTTGTTTTCAGTCAGCATTTTTTGACGAATTTTTCTAAAGAATTTTATCACTGTTCAATGGTTGGTCATAATGTGCGTTAAGGGACATAGTTTACACAAGTTAAAGATCACCCTTTACACTAAATTTTGACTAAGCCTTATTGATGTTTGCTTCTTTCTGATGTTCATAACATGAAAGTAACCTAAAAATACATTATAATAATATACGCTCCAAATGCCATTTCCTAATTCCTCAACACCCACATATTTTCCTTTAAGAGCAATGGTTAAATAGAACCAATGTTTTGATTTCCATCTCACCGCACCATTTTGTGTCACTTTCATTATTTTAAATTTGGAATTATAATCAAATAGTTTAATTCTTTCATGAAAAGGACGTGTAGAAAACTGATGAATAGAAGCAGGTGTTTCCATGTCTAAAGTTTCATGTGTTCGTACATGGTTATATTCTTTTACAAAGTGATTTAAACGCCTTTGTTGCGCTTTTAAATCATAAGCTGACGGCTTCGCACAATCCGCCTTTAAATCACGATGCATTCGTTCATGTCTTCCATTTTGTTCTGGGTGTCCTGGGTCGGAAAAAACAGGCATAATTCCGAGTTCAATAAACCAATAAGATAGTTGGGTAAATCTCTGAATTACCCTTACAGATCCAAATGGGCTTCCGTTATCTGTGTGTATTTGTTTTGGTATACCATATGTTCTAAACACTTTTGTAAACTCTGCTTTAGCGTTCTTTAGAGTTTCTTTATAATGTCCTTTTGCAGAGAATATAAATCTACTTTTTGAGTCCGCAATTGTGAGTGGGTGACAATAGATTTTATTACCCATTAAGAACTTTCCTTTGTAATCAGCACTCCATACCTCATTTCAGTGTTGAGGGTCAAAAATAGGGAAGAGAGGCTTGACTCTTTTACAGCGTTTTTGAGGTATAACTAAACCGTTTTTAGATAATATATTGTGAACGGTAACCACACTTGGGATATCGTCTTCAATACAAACGTTAAACAACAATTTTCTTATTTTTTTTGCTCCCCAGTGTTTGTGTTTTTCTTTGAGTTTTAGAATATTTTTCACGACGTCTTCCTTAGTACTATTGGGATGCATTTGAGGTGCTTTCGAATGCTCTTTTAAGCCTTCAATTCCGTCTTTTTCAAACCTAGAAATGAGTTTGTATGCAGTGGGTCGAGAAATTTTAAATGCCTTGCATAATTCTGTAATCGAATACTTTTGAGTTCTCCATTCACAGATGAATTCTACTTTTTGTTCCATAGTTGTCGTTTCTTTCCAAGGCATAATTTCTGATTTTACTCAGTAAATTAGTCTTTAAAAAGTGTAAACGATGTCCCTTTAACTTTGTAAACGATGTGCCTTTAACGTACCTAATTAAAGCTAACGGTCTCGGCTATGAGCAGTTGCGTGGTTTAGTGATGAATTTAGCAAGTACACACAAACTGAAAATCCTTGAGGGTTTTCAGAAGTATACGAGAACAAGCAATTACTTATAGCCAATGTTGTGGTGCGTATTTTTTATTTAATTTCGATTTATTTTTTAGGTCGTGGTGGTGGTTTAAAATATTCTTTATCGGTTAGCCATATTTTAATATCCGTTTTATTTGTTATTACGTAATATTTTTCAGTCAATTTGTTTAAAATGATAGGCAGTTTTTTAAATCCATTTTTTTTGTCGTAAGAAATAAAAAACATTAGTTTTTCTGAATTTTCACTCAATATTGGATTTACTCCATTATTTTCAATATCCTTTCTTAAAACACTTTCTAAACTGTCTATCGGGAAGATACTTTCTCTATTTTTAAAAATCGTGTCATTATGAATTTCAAATACATTTTTTTGTTTGATTATTTTATAAGAATCCTCTTCCCAGCAAGGATTTTGAAAATAGATGGTTTTAATTTCATCGCCTGTTATTAAAGTTATTTTTGGTAAACTGTCATTACAAACAATCTTTCCAGCTCGTTCGACTAAATCAACCCATTTGTTGAACTGTTTAGTTTTTAGTTCAACACCGAGACTGTCATTTTCTGTTTTCCATTTTCCAAATTCCATTTGAACTATGACTGTTTCTTTTTCAATTGACTCTTTTTCTTTTTTTTCAACCTTTCCACATCCGATTGTTGATAAAATCAGTATTAGCGCGAAAGATATTTTAAGTATATAATTCATTTTCCATTCATTTTTGTATATATGCACCACGGCTAGTATATGAAGCGTAGCCTGCCGATAGGCGGCTATGATTTCATATACATTGTTGTGTGTTCGTTATTTTTCTTTATAGGCATTCTTAACCATTCTTTTAACAATTTGTCTATGAAACGGCTTTATTATTCCCATATATATTTTCCCTTTATAGTTATTGTACTCCACCAGAGTGATTACTTTAATGTTAAAAGAATCAGATTTGTCATTCTTAACTAATGCACGAAAGTTCAAATGAGAATCATCTGCCCCTAAAACTACTTCATTATCTGAAATTGAGAATATTTTAAAGAATTTCACATATCCGCCAATTTTGAAATGCTCATTGTAATCATTTGGAACTTCTGTTTTTAATCCAAATATGCCTGCAACTTTATTTCGTATTGTGAACAATGAATTAACCCACCCAGGTGTTGTGTTAAAAACCAAGTTCGTAATTTCTTCTATATTGTTTATATGATTAGTTGTAGAAAAAGTATCGGAAAAATCAATTTTTAGCAGTAAACCTTTTTGATTATC
>NZ_DEXW01000001.1:0-448 GCF_002364335.1 Winogradskyella sp. UBA3174
CGTTGGCAATAATTAGAGAAACTTAATGAGAGCAATAATACTAATCATTTTTTTAACGTATTTCAATCAATCTTTTGCGTGTGATTGCAAAACTTATCCAATTGTTAATGGAAAAAGTCAAAATGAATTAAAATTAGAAGACAGTTTTAAAACTGCAACAATAATTTTTTACGGGAATTATATTGGTGACGGAAAATTTGAAAGTATAAAGCTTTATCGCGGAAAAAAACTTCTACTTAATCGGAATTTAATTGAGGAAAAAGACGAAGCAAATAATTGTGACTATTACTTCGAAAAAAATAAAAAGTATTTAGTTTTTGGAAGAATAGATGAATATGGAAAATTGTGGACAAGTGTATGTGGTGCGAATGCCCAAATTGACCATAAATCGGAACTTAAATTCGTGAAAAAATACTTGAAAAAATAACTATTGCCAACACGGTGTATA
>NZ_DEXW01000001.1:630-1920 GCF_002364335.1 Winogradskyella sp. UBA3174
CTAACCATACACATCACGTTACCCAACATTTGAAAAAAACAACGTACATACAATTTAAAGTTCCGAAAAGCAAACATAATTCTCAACCTGACGGAGTTGTGAAGCGTAATATTAAAAAAGCAATAATCGGAATTGTGAGTTCAATAATCCCAAAAGCAAATCCTGATTTTGACCATAAAATTGACTTTGTAGAAGATTGGCTTGTCGAACTGGATAATGAAACTGGAATTCCTGAACGCGAAATCGGAATGGATAAAGATGGACGAATAATTGTAAAAATGCCATTCAAAAAGAATTACGGTTATTGGACTGATAACAATCTCTTGTTGGACGATTTTAAAGAGAGTTTTAGCACTTCAGAAATTAGTCGAGATAGTTTTGAAAATTATTGGAGTCTATTTGGAAAAACAGAAGATTTTGAAACCGAATTAACGGAATTTAAAACTCAATCAACAGGAGCAGATGGTGGACATATTTATATATTGGCAAAAGTTGATTTCAAAGGACAAAAACGAGAAATAGTAATTTTCTTCACGGACAAATCTGACGAGCGGAAAATTAAAGACTTGAAAAAAGTTAAAATACGTGGAAAAATAGTTGATGAGGGAATTGATCAATCATTAGCTCTTTTCGAAACGAAACTATTGAACGAATAAAAAACGTTGGGTAACAACGTGTATAAAACATAGCTAATAAGTGATAAACCGAAGGATATGTCCTTATTTGCAAAGACCGCCAAATTTTTAAATTTGGCTTTTAAGATTGATAAGTTAAAAACAAAATATAAAAATTCGGCTCTGTGCTAATCCGAAAAGTTAGCGTCTTTTTAAACGCTACGTTTCATACACAAGACCGTTGTAGGTAATGCACTCACCGCAAAAACTCGTGCTAAATCCAAACTTACGGCTGAATAAAAAGTTAAATAATTAAATTGGAGATTTAAGTCGGATTTTAAATCATAGTACTGAAAAAAACGTCGGAATTTAAAGCAGTACGCTGGACAAAATAGCTGACTTAAAATCGTTGAACTGATTGCGACCCAAAAAATACTAGACTGAAATCGGAACTGGAAAAGCAACACGCTGGATTGAATTGCAAAACGAGAATAGCGTTGGACTGACTGCAACCGATTGCCCTCTGAATAAATGACGTCGGACTGAATTGCGGAGATTTTTTTTTGGTTTTTTAAGGGTAAAATCGGTTGCTGTGAATTGTTGGAATCTGCGTCGCCAAAAAAATAAAAATACTTGAAAAACTAAAGCACTACCTACAACACGGTGTATAATTAAT
>NZ_DEXW01000001.1:2068-2797 GCF_002364335.1 Winogradskyella sp. UBA3174
ATTTGTTTACTAATTTAGTTGCTAAATCACGCAACTAACCATACACATCACGTTGTAGCCAATTCCTCTTTTTTCGGGAAGGAAAATAATTACTTTAAGGTAACGTTTTAGATCCCGAAAAGAAGAAAAATACATCTGAAAATAATAAATATAAGTAATTAATTTTCAGAACATTGAAAAAACATTACTCAGAATTAGATCATGATTCTTATATACCAAAAGATAGATAATCAAGTTGTAAACTAAAAGATATAATTATGAAGAAAAAGATCATTATAATATTCGCTATTTTGTCTTTAGTATTAGCAGCTTTAATTTTAAGGCCTGTTCCCATTGTTACTGAAAGCAAAGCACTTGTTGTTAACGGAATTGTATCCGACATTTATGAAGGTGGCGCCAAAGATATTGCCTTCAAATTGAAATATGATAATCGTATTTATTATATTAATAGAGGTTTAGAAAGAGGACTTGAAATTGGTGATTTAAAACAAAACTTAGTTGGAAAAGAAGTAATCTTAAAATATCCTAAACACTGGACACCTCTTGATTGGAATGATAAAATTAAGCATATTTCTAAGGTTGAATCAAGTGGACAAGTATTCTTTAATGAATTGAAAAAATAATAGAAAACTGGCTACAACACCGTGTATAATTAATTGCTTTGGCAAGTGCTTATCTGGAATATTCCTTCGGAATATTCTCTGGCTCGTATTTGTTTACTAATTTAGT
>NZ_DEXW01000040.1:0-30664 GCF_002364335.1 Winogradskyella sp. UBA3174
ACATTCTTCAGTTACAGCATCGGCTTGTGTAATAGTAACAGAACCACAAGAGTCAGTACCAGTAGCTAAACCAGTATTAGCACTAGTTTCATCTTCTGTACATTCGATAGTGATATCAGCAGGAGCAGATATTGTAGGCGGTGTTGTGTCTTCAACAATTATTCTTTGTGTATCCGTAGCTGTGTTTCCACAGTCATCTGTAGCAGTCCAAGTTCTAATAATAGTTTTCGTATTTCCACATTCTTCAGTTACAGCATCGGTTTGTGTAATAGTAACAGAACCACAAGAGTCAGTACCAGTAGCTAAACCAGTGCTAGCACTAGTTTCGTCTTCTGTACATTCTATAGTGATATCAGTAGGAGCTGTTATAGTAGGTGGTGTCGTATCTTGAACAATGATAGTTTGTGATGCAGAAGCAGAGTTGCCACAATTATCATTTACAGTAAATGTTCTTAAAACTGTAATAGGACAATTATCTATAGATGTTACAATATCAATATAAGTTATGCTTTGGATATTGAAATCGTCAGAAGCATTATAATTTGGATTGGAAGCAAAAGTTGATTCTATATCACCAGATTGCACGTTGCTAAGGACAAATACTGAATTAACAGTTGTAATATCTGATGCAGAACAACCTTCAAGAGTAATTGTTGTTGGAACTGTTATTTCCGGACTTTCAATATCGTCTGTTCCAATGGTACCATTTATATCAAATGTACACCCATTGGCATCAGTTATTAAAATAGTATAATTTCCTGCTATAAGATTTTCAAATAATCCACTAGGTTGATTTGTTGTACCATTATCTATAGAATATTGATAAGGGCTAGTTCCACCTGTAGCTTCAGCAGTTATAGTTCCAGTTGAGTTTCCGTTACAATCTACATTTGTTGTATTAGTAACAGATGCAGTTAAAACATTTACTGGTTCACTAATTGTAGCTAGATTGGTCGCGGTACATCCATTGGCATCAGTAATTGTGACAGTGTAGTCACCAGCAATTAAACCCGTTTGATCTTGTTCAGTAGAACTATTATTCCATAATACTGTATATGGTGCAGTACCACCATTAATTGTTAAATCTATGTCACCTGTGTTATCACCATAACATAAAACATCAGTTTTAGAAGCTATTGATGAAGTAAGCTCTTCAGCAGGCTGATTTACTGTAAAGTCAACAGAAATATTACATCCGTTAGTGTCAGTAACTGTTACTGTGTAAGTACCACTTAATATATTTGATAAATCTTCTGATGTTGCTGTATTATTCCAAGAGTAAGTATATGGTGGTGCACCTCCAGAAGCGGTTATATCTATTGCTCCATCTTCGCCTAATGTACATGGTACATCTGTCACTGTTCCAAAAACTTCAAGATTAGTTAAAGTAAAGGGGTTATTTGGATATTCAATTTCACAAGTAGTATATTTATTTTTAACCTTAAGTACGTAGGTGCCTTCACTCAAATTGGTAAAGTCTGGTGATGTCTGATAGGCGCCATTATTTACGGAATATTCATATTCTTCACCGAGTGGAGTTGTTACTGAAATCGTAAAATTATTTGTAGAACTACAACCAACACTTATTTCAGGAGAGGCTGGTTCTTCATTATAAGTTAAGGTTACACTAGCCTGATCGCAAACACTTGTATTAGGTGCTGGTAAACAAACTTCATAGTCAAAAATAACATCACCTACAAAACCAGACGAAGGAACATAATTATAAGTTCCATTTGGATTTAAAGTAAATGATTGACCAGCCGGCGAAGGACCAGAAATTAAACTATATGTAGAGTTTTCAGGAACGTTATTGATTTGGTTAAGATCACCATTAATAGTATTGTTTAAACAATTTGCCTCCGTTTGATCTACAGCATATTTTTGTAATATAAAGAATTTACCATCACCATGATCTCTACTTGCAGCGATGAATTCTATTTTAGTAATTTTAGAGCCTGTTTCTGCAATAGCATCTAAATAAAATAGGCCAATACCTATGGTTTGCCCGTTTTCATTACAACGTCCAGATCTCCAATAATCCGATCCATTTACAGGAGGTTGAAAATTACAGCCTGTATAGTTACCAACATTTCTTACAAACGTTTCTCCAAGTTTTTGTTCTAAACCACCAGCTGCAGGTGTACCCCAAACTTTAATAAAAAAACAATTATTACCACCTCTTTCTGTAACGGCTAAAACTGCATCGGCATTAGAAGGAATTGCAGGGCTATAAAAAATGGTTTGTTTTTGTGCGTCTGTAGTTAATGCAGCAATTGAATCTGAACAAATATTTCTACCATTTGGATTGGCAGTAAAATAATGATTTAGATTTTGATTTTGAAAAGCAGTAGTTGCTATTGTTAACCAATTTCCAGAGCCACTATTACCTGGTAAAGTAGTACCATTCTGTCTTATTCTATTTGGAACATTTCCATCAGGACCTAGATTTGTCATTCTGTAGCTTGTTGGTACAACAAACGTATTATACTCTAATCCATTAATGTTTACAGATTGAATTGTCGCTGGGTCATTTAATGACAAATTTTGATTATCTGACCATTGAAACGTTACACCAGTCTGTATAGAAGGTGCTTGCGAATCTTCTTGGGCAATTAATAGATTTGGTAAAACAACAAAAAGTGCTATTACTATAACTTTTTTTATACTTACCACAGAAATACAATTGTATTTATTTCTCATATTGTACATAATAACTAATAATATCTACGATGTTGTAAATTTCAAATTGTCGGATAATACACATACATATGTGTAGTTAAAACAACTATCTGTTTCACTGCATGTTATTTGTTTATTTGCTTAATGAGAGGGAATTATTATTAACGTAAATGAAATATAGAATGGATTAATATATTTTTGATTTGGGATCATTTACATTAATTTTACGTTAGCAAAAGAACTTATAACTTGAGTCATAAACAAACATTCGAGTTAAAGCGGCAATTTAGTCGTTAAAACGTAAACACGCAACCTTTTGTCGTAATAATTTGCATTTAATCGATAAAATATGAAATCTGTAATACTTGTAAGGCATGGAAAATCGTCATGGGGTGATGATGTTATAGATAAGGATAGACCTTTAAAATCAAGGGGTGAGAGTGATACGAGCCTAGTAGCTAAAGAATTCATTAACCACCAAATATCTTTAGATAAAATTTTATCAAGTTCAGCAAAAAGAGCCTTTACTACTTGCGAAATCTTCTGTAAAGTGCTTAATTATGATAAGAATGAGGTTGAAGTCAGAGATGATTTATACGATTTTGGGGGAGAAAACGTCATTTCTGTGATTAAGACACTAAAAGATGATATAAATACGATCATGATTTTTGGCCATAACCACGCATTTACTTCTATTTCTAATATCTTTGGGTCTAAATTCATAGAAAATTTGCCTACAGGCGGATTAGTTAAATTAAATTTTGAAATTCACACTTGGAGTGCTTTTAATAAAGGTATTACAGAACTAGTAATTGTTCCAAAAGAATTAAGATAATGACAAAAGATAAAAATAAATATATAAATAGAGAGTTGAGTTGGTTGCAATTTAACGCTCGTGTTTTACAAGAAGCTGCTGATGAAAATGTACCTCTAATAGAGCGATTACGATTTTTAGGTATTTTTTCTAACAATTTAGATGAGTTTTTTAAAGTTAGATATGCTACAGTTAAGCGTATTTATGAAGCAGGAAAAGGTGGCAAAAGTGAGTTAGGTGGTATAAAAGCAGGTGACCTTCTTGAAGAAATAACTCAAATTGTTATAAAGCATCAAAGTACAAGTTTAGAAATTTTAGAGAATATAGAAAATGAGTTAGAAAAGGAAGATATTCATATAATTAACGAAAAAGAGATTGATGCAGAGCATCATAACTTTATTAAGAACTACTTCTATCAGGAGGTGAGTCCGGCTTTAGTTGTTATTGTTTTAAACGAATACGTAGCTATACCAGAATTAAAAGATAGTGCTGCTTATTTAACTATTAAAATGTCTAACCCAAAAGGTAAAGATCAATTTGCGCTGATTGAAATCTCAAAAGCAATGGACCGCTTTGTTGTTCTACCAATGAAAGATAATTCTAACTATATTATTATGTTAGACGATTTAATTCGTTATTGTTTTGATGATATTTTTAATATTTTTAAATACGAGAGTATCACAGCTCATATGATTAAGATAACGAGAGATGGCGAGTTAGATTTTGATAGTGATTTAAGTAAAAGCTTTATTTCTAAAATTTCTGAAAGTGTAAAGGATAGACAAAGTGGTGATCCTATTCGTTTTGTTTATGATAAAAGTATTGATACAGATACGTTAGATTTCTTGTTAGATATAATGGGAATTGATAAAAAAGATAGTATCATACCAGGCGGACGTTACCACAACAGAAGGGATTACATGGATTTCCCTAGTTTAGGAAGAAAAGATTTATTGTACGATAAAATTAATCCATTACCAGTAGAAGGTTTAAATTTAGAAGAGAGTATTTTTAAAACTATAGCTAAAAAAGATTATTTAGTCTATGCTCCTTATCATGCATTTTCTTATGTAGTAAAGTTTTTACGAGAAGCTGCTTTAGATCCTAAAGTAAAAACTATAAAGATTACAATATATAGATTAGCTCAGATTTCTCATGTAGCAAGTTCTTTGATAAACGCTGCCAAAAACGGAAAAAAAGTAACAGTATCTATAGAGCTTAGAGCACGTTTTGATGAAGAAGCAAATATTAATTATGCTGAGCAAATGCAAGATGCTGGCGTAAATATGCTATTTGGTGTTACCGGTCTTAAAGTCCATTGTAAGATGTGCGTCATAGAGAGAGAAGAGCATAATAAATTAGTGCGTTATGGGTTTATAAGCACTGGTAATTTTAATGAATCTACAGCAAAGTTTTATACAGATTTTACGTTATTAACTGCAAATTCAAAACTACTGAAAGACGTTAATAAAGTCTTTGATTTCTTTGAAGTAAACTATAAAATTAATAGATATAAGCACATCATTGTTTCACCACATTATACTCAATCAAAGCTATTTGCATTAATAGACATTGAGATTGAAAATGTTAAGAAAGGAAAACCTGCATATATAAAGCTAAAGCTAAATAGTATTAGTAGTTATAAAATGATTGATAAACTTTATGAAGCAAGTTCTGCTGGTGTTAAAATACAAATGATTGTTAGAGGTTTGTGTTGTTTAGTACCAGGAGTAAAAGGAATGAGCGAGAATATAGAAGTTATTAGTATAATTGATAAATTTTTAGAACATACACGATTATATATGTTCGGTAACGATGATAATCCTCAGATATACATTTCATCTGCTGATTGGATGACTCGTAATATAGATAATAGAGTAGAAGTGAGCTGTCCTATATACGATAAGGAGATTAAAAAAGAGTTACAAGATTTATTTGAGATATGCTGGAATGATAATGTTAAAGCACGTATAATTAATGAAAATCAAGACAATAACTATCGCGTAAATGATAAGAAAAAGATTCGTGCACAGTTCGAAACTTATGATTACTATCTTAATAAATTAGAAAAGTAATATGCTGAAAATAAAAAAATATGCAGCTATAGATATAGGTTCTAATGCGGTTAGATTGCTTATTTCTAACATTATAGAGCAAGATAATGAGCTTGTTGCTTTTAAAAAGAATTCATTAGTTCGTGTCCCAATTAGATTAGGAGCTGACGTTTTTATAAATGGCGAAATATCTGAGTACAACAAAGAACGTATGCTAGATACTATGACTGCCTTTAGTTTATTAATGAAATCTCATGGTGTCGTGCGGTATAAAGCATGCGCAACATCAGCAATGAGAGAGGCTTCCAATAGTCTGTTGTTATCTAAAGAAGTATTTGAAACTTCAGGAATAAAAATAGATATAATTGATGGAGAAGAAGAAGCAGCAATAATTGCAGCTACAGATTTAAATACCTTTATAGACACGAATAGAACCTATCTTTATGTAGATGTAGGAGGAGGAAGTACTGAGTTCTCTATTATACATAATGGTGAAAAAATAAAGTCTAAATCTTTTAAAATTGGTACTGTACGATTGTTAAATGATATCGTTAAAAATGAAACGTGGTTAGAGTTAGAAAACTGGATAAAAGAAAATACGAAGCAATATTATAAGATTGAACTCATCGGATCTGGTGGAAATATTAATAAAATATTTAAAATTTCTGGTAAAGACGTCGGTAAACCTTTAACGTATTTTTACTTGACCAGTTACTATAAAATGTTACAGAATTTTTCTTATGAAGAACGAATTACAAAATTGAACCTTAATCAAGATAGGGCTGATGTTATTATACCAGCAACACGAATCTATTTATCTGCAATGAAGTGGAGCGGCGCTAAGGATATTTATGTTCCTAAAATCGGATTATCTGATGGTATTATTAAAAGTATGTATTACGAGACTGTACCTAGCGTTGAAGTGTAATTATATTTGGTTTATACTTTTTAAGTATATTTGACCGATAATTATTACAAAAATCAAAAATATCCCAAATTTAATATTATGAAAAGAATTTTACTTGCATTAGTAGTTATGAGTATTACAGTCTCTGGTTTTTCTCAAGAAGTCAGGTATGGTGTAAGAGGAGCACTTAATGTGTCTAACTTAGATTTTGAACCAGATGCGAATTTTGAAAATAAACACCGTAATGGCTTCGCTTTTGGTGGCTTTGTAGATTATGGGTTTTCAGAAGATATATCGGTAATGTTAGAATTACAGTGGTCTGCAGAAGGCGGTAAAGAAGAAGGTTTAAGAGCAGATTATATTCAATTACCTATTCAATTAAGATTTTCACTTTCAGATCGTTTTAGTATTGGGGCAGGTCCTCAAGTCGCATTAAAAACATGGAGAGACAAAGATGGTTTTGCAACATTTACCTTTTCTGGATTAGTTGGATTAGAATATATGATTACAGATGAATTGTTTGTAGATGCAAGATTTACGTATGGTTTTAGTAATATATTAGACGAAGATTTAACGGACTTAGAAGCAAAAAATCATGTTATTCAATTTGGATTTGGTATAAAAATCTAAACCATATTAAATAAAAATAAAAACAAAGCCTTAACGTAAATGTTAGGGCTTTATTTTTTAATAAATTTTAGTGTTGAAACCAATTTGTTCTCTTCACTGAAACTAATAAAATATAGTCCTGAAGGTAATGTGTTTACATCAATTGTATCACTATTTAAAGTTGATGAATTAATAATAGTACCATTAATTGAATAGATTTTATACGCTATATCTTTAGTTAATATAAAGTCATCTACCTTTAATTTTAATTCACCATCAATTGGGTTTTGTACTAGTGTAATGTTTAAAGCTTCAATGCTTTGTTCATCAATAGATAATGTTGTATCACCAAAAATTAATTTTGCTCCTAATAAATCTGTTAAAATTAGTGTTGAACCATTATTAGTGATTTCAAACTCAAAAAAGTTGGAAGTTGATATCCCTAGGATTGAAAAAAAATCATTTTCATAGTTGGAGAAACTACAATCAATTAAAGTAAAAGAGAAGTTGTTAATATTGATATTGTTGGCCCCATTGAAAGATACTGAATAGCCACAGTTATATCCATTACAATCTCCAGAACCACTCGCATATACTGAAAAAGGAATAATATCTAGATTGTTTGTAAGTGTTAAAGTGGGACTTTCGTCTAATGGTACACTAATATTTGGATTACCTGGAATTTCAAGAGTAGATAAATACCATGTTGTAACTAATATTGTGGTAGGCGCAATTTTTTTATACACCAATGTGTCACCATTATTAGTATTAATTAATGTTAGTATTTGATCATTTTCTTCTCCTGCAATGTCCCAGGTATAGTCTAAACCATCAGATAGATTATTGTTAGAAAAAACTTCGAAATATAAAGTCTCATAAATGGCTTTAGGTATTCCTAGACAATTAACTGCCGAACTTTCTAAGCCAAGAATTGTAAGGGTGTTGTTATTTACGGTGTATGAGTTAAAGTAGTAATTACATGTACCGTTGCCGTTAAGTTGGTAATAATTTGGAATTATATCTTCATCGTCAGTAAATGCAAGTGAAATAATACTACCCTCGTTGTAATAGTTATTGTGAGTAACTCCATCTTTAATAATATAATCTAAATACCAAGTTCCAAGTAAATCAGATTGACTATATAGATTGAAACTGAGTAAAATTGATATACAAAAAAACGAATAAAAATGTTTCATAATATTATATATTTGTTCAGTTAAATTAAGAAAAATTATCCATGTATAGTTTCTTTGTTACTAAGATTCTTCATAATCTCGGCTTCGAACTGTAGTAGTTGCTCCCATTTTTCATCAACTTCTTTTCGGTCACCATATTTGCGTGCAAAATTTAGGAACATGGTATAATGACCTGCTTCACTAATCATAAGTTTACGATAAAAGTTCGCTAATTTTTTATCTTCTAATTCTTCAGATAATAATCTAAAACGTTCACAGCTTCGAGCTTCAATTAGTGCTGCATATAATAAACGATGTACAAGTTGTGTTGTTCGGCTTCCACCTTTTGGAAAGAATTTCAGTAAGGCAATTACATAGTCATCTTTACGATCTCTACCCAAAGTCCAGCCACTCTCTATCAGTCTGTCATGTACCATTTTAAAATGGCTCATTTCTTCAGTAACTAAGTCTGTCATTTCCTGAACAAGCTCCGTATATTCTGGGAAACTAACAATTAAAGAAATAGCTGTACTCGCTGCTTTTTGCTCGCAGTAAGCATGATCAATTAGAATTTCTTCAATATTTTTTTCTACAATATTTACCCATCTTGGGTCTGTTGGCAATTTTAATCCTAGCATAATTATTTTGTTTCCACTATTACCATATTTGATTTACCATTTTCCATTATAAATAGGGTGTGTAAGGAGTAACGATTAGTTTCTGGTATGGCATATATTATATCTATTAGAACGTCATTTTTTAAAGACGGTTCATCATTAATTTGTATCGATTTTAATACAGCTAACGTATTAAAGTTATAAAGCGGGGAATCTGTTACAAAATTATCCCCAAAGCCTAAAATTTTGTTTGCTCTACTTTTATTAAAGGTCTCATTATAAACGACTTTTCCATTTTTTTCGACACGAATATCAAATTTGTAGTTTCTGTAGTGTGTTTTATAATTAATTGTATCCTTAATTTTAGAATAGACAACGTTAGTTTCCATGTCTGAGTACGTTTTTATATGCACTCTAAAACCATTACTTAATAATGTGTCGACCTTTTGCTCTACATAGGTTTCAGGCGTATAGCTAGACATCTCAATTGTAACAGTTTTTTTAAACATTTTAATACTATCAGATAAAGACCCATTGTGTGATTTTCTACCATCACAACTTGCAAATCCGATACATAGAAGCACTAATAAAACGATTGTTTTTTTCATAACACTAAATATCTAATCCAAATGTTTTTCTGAGAACTTCAATGTTAGGATTTTTATCTTTCAATTTTTCGTATTTCTCTAGAGGTGTAAAAGCATATTTTTTTGCAATTTCTTCATTTACTGTAATATCTAATTTTAAATCGTAGTTAAGCAGCTTTTTCTTTAAGTACGTCATCAAAGGAAATTCTGCGCGCTCTAATTCAATTTTATTTGTAGTGTTAGAATAGGTTAAATGAATTGTTGTGCCATCTAATTTAGGCATATCCATTTGTAAAATAGAAGCCATTATTTTCTGGCCTTTCTTATCCATGGTTACCGTATAATCTTGCCAAGCTTTGGTAAGTGCTTCCTGGGTTACAGGTTCTTTAGGTAAATCATTTTCATCTATTACAACATCCATTTGTCGTATTAGATGCTGTTTCTTCTCTTTGATACTTTTTAATGATAAACCTGAAGTAACTTTTTGCGGCTTATTTATAGAAATTTTTGGTATTGCTACCGACTTAGTGACTGCATTTATTTTTTCTTCTACGCTTATTTTTTCTTCTTTTTTAGGTTGTTGCTCTACAACTTTAGCTATTAATTTTGGCTTTTCTATTGGTATTGGAGTAATACCCTTAGCTTTAAAGTAACAAGGTGGTATTATGAAGTGCTTATTGTTTTTTTTTTCTCCATCAAAAGTGATAGAGGCTAATTGCATTAGTGTAAGTTCAACAAGTAATCGCTGATTTTTACTGGTCTTATATTTTAAGTCGCAATCGTTAGCGAGCTGAATACCCTTCATCAAGAAGCTATTTGATGTTTTCTGGCATTGCTCTATATATTTTATTTTGGTGTCGTCACCAACTTCTAGTAATTCTATCGTAGCTTGGTTTTTACAAACCATTAGATCTCTAAAGTGAGATGCTAAACCAGCTATGTAATGATGACCGTCAAATCCTTTAGATAAAATACTATTAAATTGAATTAACAATTCAGGAATCTTATTTTCTAAAATTAAATCTGTACTGGTAAAATAAGTTTCGTAATCGAGAACATTTAAATTTTCTGTTACTGCTTGTCTCGTTAAGTTTTTACCAGAGAAACTAACCACACGATCAAAAATAGAAAGTGCATCTCTCATGGCTCCATCTGCTTTTTGTGCGATAATATGTAAAGCATCATCATCTGCAATAATACCTTGTTCTTTAGCTATGTATTTAAGGTAATTTTTTGCATCAGTAACAGTTATACGCTTAAAATCGAATATCTGACAACGCGATAAAATCGTAGGAATAATTTTGTGCTTCTCAGTAGTTGCTAATATAAAAATACAATGTTTTGGTGGCTCTTCTAAAGTTTTAAGAAACGCATTAAAAGCCGCTTGAGATAACATATGTACCTCATCAATAATATAGACTTTATACTTTCCAACTTGTGGCGGTATACGAACTTGGTCTGTTAAGCTTCTAATATCATCAACTGAATTATTTGAAGCCGCATCGAGTTCAAAAATATTGAAAGCAAAATCTTCATCTTCAGTAGTATTGCCATCACTATTAATCATTTTGGCCAAAATACGTGCACATGTCGTTTTACCAACACCGCGAGGACCTGTAAATAATAAAGCTTGGGCTAAGTGATTGTTTTCAATAGCGTTAAGTAGTGTATTGGTAATAGCCTGCTGACCCACAACATCCTTAAAGGTTTGTGGTCTGTATTTGCGAGCTGATACTACAAAATGTTCCATCGAAAATTAACTGAATTACAAAGTTAAGAATAACCTAAGAACAGCCATTTTAAGAAGGCTTAAATTTAATATGAGTTATTAACAATTTATGTACTTTTGCATATAAGTAGATCGCCTTATCGATTCTAATTTATTTAGGGTAGGAAAGTCCGAACACCATAGTGCAATCATAGTGGCTAACAGCCATCCACCGAGAGGTGAGGAAAAGTGCAACAGAAAGTATGTACAGGTAATGCTGTAGTGAAACCAGGTAAACTCTATGTGGTGCAATGTCATGTAAACTAACGTTTGAGCGTACACGCGCGATTGTTAGAGGGTAGGCAGCTAAAGTTTACTAGCAATAGTAAGCGTAGATAAATGATAAGGACTCTTTTTTGAGTACAGAATTCGGCTTATAGATTTGCTTAAAAACAAAAAGCCATCTAGCAATAGGTGGTTTTTTTAAATAAACAGCCCAGAATTAGTCTTGTTTTGGTGGTGTAATTTGATAACCTAATGTTTCAATAGCAGCCAAATTATCATAGTAAATTGTACTTCGATTTATTTTTCCATTATTTACACGAGCGGTCAGCTGGTATGGAAGTTTTATATCTTTCCCATTTTGTGTGAACGCGTAAGTTCCCCATTGAGATACCCAATCTCCTTTTAAATTTCCTTTTAAAATTCTAAAAGTTTGCGTCACAAAACCTACTGTTTCATTGGTTCGAATTTTGCGTGTTTTGTTCCAGGATGCCATGGTTTCTTGTTTTGTAATGGAATCGTTAATCGCTGGCCCATAGCCCATGTAAGCGTCGTCTAATAGTTTTTCGACTTCCATCATTTTATCATGTATTAGTGAGTTTACACAGTCGCTAACAACTTTAATGTTTGCTTCAGATTCTCGGTTTTCAGCCACGACATTCTTATACTTTAGGGTTTTATTTTGAGAAAACATTAATTGGCCTGTAATTATAAAGCATAACAGTAGTAATGGCGTTTTTGAAATTTTCATGATACGTGTTTTAAATTATATAATTGATTAATAGTTTCAAATGAATTATTAGGAGAAACACTCTTAAGGGATAGAGCTAATGAAAACAAATAAGGTGTTTGTTTTCTGTTATTCAGGTATTTATATATTGTAATTTAATAAAAAACATGAGTCTAAATGTAGTTTCTTACTTTTTTAACATAACATAGTGCCATTAAAATTTTCAATTAGAGTTGTTTTGTGCGCTGAGATAAACGTATATAAATTACCTGATATAGTAAAACCTCCTTATTGTGTATTGGTTTTTTTATGTGTGTAAAATATTGGGGCTATTCTTTCTTCGACGAATAGTAGCTTAAATCTGGTCTAATACTAGCTTCTATCTGATCGTACTTTGTAGTTAATTTAATGACCTTAAAAAAGGTAGTGGCTTTATCATCACCTAAAAGAACATCATTTTCTTTCCCCCTCTTGAGCGATGTCGAGCTCCTCACCACCACATATTGAAACCATATTGAAACTTTCTTCGCTTCCAAAACCGCTATGATAAACATCATATCCATTTTTGACTCCTTTTGTTTTGAACATTGCTTTTACCTGAGCCAAAGCATCTTTCATCTCTGTAGTATGTTTAGGTCTATAGTAAATAAAATGATACTCAGGATGGTTTTTTCCTACTACACTATTACGTTCTGGACTACAAGAAAGCTTTGGTATTTGATAAGCAATCGCATCACTATGTGAATCGTAATAGGTATTCATAGCGTCAAACATTTTACCCATATCATCATATTCGTTTTATCGGTTAAAGAACCCATAGGATTCTTATCGAGTTCTGCCATGTTTTTAATTGGTGTGACATATACATAACGCCCATCTTCAATACTAATGGCTGTCCAGTTTACATCTTGGATATTATAGGTATCACAACTTTCTTTTAATTGTTTTGCGAGTTCCTCATATTTAGGCATCGTATGAAACTTAACATTGTCCATATGTAAAGCAAAAATTGTTAGTGGCTTATCTTCTGCATTTGCTAAATTAAAAGCAAATATCATAATCATTAAGATTATAAATTCGTTCTGAAATTCTTCATAATTGTTTGGTTTAAATTAATAGCGGATAACCATAAAAAATCATAAAAAAACACGTAGATATACGAACTGGATTATAATCTGTAAGGGCGTTTAAGTGTAATGAAAAAATTCAATTAAGAAATAAGATATACGTCTGATTTTTAGTTATTTAAAAAAACTAAATACATTGCCACCATAACCTTTAGAGTACGAGAAATTTTCTAATTTACTTAAGTCAGTATATTTAGAGTGTTCTACAATTAAAATCCCTTCATCTTCGAGTAATTTATTTTTGAATACTAACTGCGGAATTTTAGAGAATGTTTCTAAATCAAAATCATAAGGTGGATCTGCAAAGATAATGCTATGCTTTTGTTTTGATTTTTCTAGAAATTTAAAAACGTCACTTTTTATAGTGTTAATAGACATTTCAAATGATTCTGCTGTTTCATTTATAAACTTAATACAGCCATAATGTTCATCTACAGCTGTAATTTGTTCTGTACCTCTCGAAGCGAACTCGTAGCTTATATTACCTGTGCCAGAGAATAAATCTAGTACAGATATATCATCTAAATAGTACCCGTTATTTAAGATGTTAAATAAGGCTTCTTTAGCCATATCTGTGGTAGGACGAACAGGAAGCTTTTTTGGTGCAGTAATTCGTCTACCTTTATATAAACCAGATATTATGCGCATTAAAAGGAATTTAATATTAAATAATGATGATGTAAGTTATCTTTATGTATCGTGTTTGGAATTTCAAAAGTAAAATTAGTATCAATAATATTGATATATCTTACATACCTGTAAAGTATGTTATATAGATCACTATTTGTATCTATTTTACCACTTAATTTTATTTGACACGTCTCAACATCTAGCTTTAATTGTTCAAAAACAAATAAGATGTAATAGGTAAAGTCTTCTTTACTATAATAATCAAAAGTATTAACTAGTTGTAATTTATTATTGTCTACAACCAAAACTTCAATTGTGTTAGTGTTTACATTAATGTAGATGTTAGTTTTTTTATTTTTACTAACTTGCTGTAAGGCAGAATCTACCAATATAGTTGATGAATGTTTGTAAACAAACTCTCCAAAGGTTTCAAAAATATAATTATTAATATTTATATAAGGTACATAAACATTTACAGTATCATTAATTGCTAAATCATCTTGAGTTATAAAATCTGTTCGAAGAATTTTAGAATTAAATTTTAAATAATCGGCTTTTTGATTTTCTTGGTATAAAGCTTTTGGAACAAGCGTAGATAATTCATTATGATGAATAATTAAAACAGCATCAAATTCTTCAGAAAATATTGCATTACTACTAAGTTCAGTCTTTAGATGATTAAGAAGATCTAAAGGAGTTAACCTTTGCTCAAATTGAATTGAATTGATATATTCAATCGTATTAGAGGTTCTGTTTAAAATACAAAAAGAAAGTCCATTCAAATTAACTTGAATGGACAACTCCTTAATATTATTTTTTGTCAAAACTACTGTTTGTTAGAAAGATCTTTACCCCAATTCCCATTGGTATTAACCTCTTCCATTGAACCTATTTTTACAGTTGGCCCTTTAACACCAGCTACAGAAAAGGCTTCTTTTTCTTTATCTATTAAATATTTGTCTTGGTCAAAAAGAACAACACGTTTATCAACGTTACACTCAAATACTGAAATATCATCTAATTTACCAGCCTTAATAATAAACTTAGAACCTTCTTTCATCATTTTCTTGAGTTCTTGTTCTTTCTTATTTCCAGATGGAAGTTTTTCAGCCCATTCAGAATATTTTTCTGTCATTTCAGAATCTGAAAAAACATTCATCATCTTCTTATAGCGGTCACGGTCAGAACCTTTCCAGAGAGAATCTTTAACAGAATAATAACTTAGCGTATCTATTAATGTGATTGTTTTCATAGTTTCTACACCACCAAAAGCTTTGGTTCTTTCTTCATCTAATATTGTACTATCTCTTCTTTGTGTAATTGGCACTCTAGCCGAATCAACAAACCTAACCAGTTTATCAAAACTATCTGCATATTCCCTATTTACTTCTTTATAGGCTAATTGTGTATCCCTAACTTCTATAAGACGTTCAATTACTGCTTTGTAACGCTTATCTTTAAGCTGATTAAATTGAATATCTTTATAAACAGACATAAATGTCATGTAACCTAAAAAGATAATTAATGCCCAAAGTGCTATATTAATAAAGGGTTTTAATTTCTTTGGAACAAATTTATCAATTAACCAAACAATAAGGATGGTTAACGCTATAATAACTACAATTGCTATAATTACTTTCATACTAGATTTTTATTAATTAGGTCTATCGCAAATCTACAATTTTTTTTTGTTCGTAAAAACTATCTAAATAAAAATACTTAAAATAAAGAAGTAAATTATATCTAATGTCTCAAGAATAGAGAATAATGGTATATTGCTTTATATTTATTTCCTATATGATTACTAATGCTTCCGCATTCTATTCTCTACTAAAATCTAAGTTTCCGTTTGTACCAACATCAAAACAAGATATGGTACTAATGCAATTATCTCAATTCATTTTTGATACATCCCCTAATCTAATATACCTTTTAAAAGGATATGCAGGTACTGGTAAAACGAGTATAGTCGGTACAATAGTTTCTAATTTGTGGCAAGCAAAAAAAAATGCTGTTTTATTAGCACCAACAGGTAGAGCGGCAAAGGTTATATCTAATTATTCTAAAAAAGAAGCGTTTACAATTCATAAAAAAATATATTTTCCAAAAAAAGAAAAGACTGGAGGAATAAAATTTGTAATGCAACCCAATAAGCATAGAAACACTATTTTTATTGTAGATGAAGCATCTATGATACCTGATTCTCCTTCAGATTCTAAACTATTTGAGAATGGATCACTTTTAGATGATTTAATGCAATACGTATATTCTGGTCATAACTGTAAGTTACTTTTAATAGGGGATAAGGCACAATTACCTCCGGTTAAATCAGACTTAAGTCCGGCTCTAGATGCTGATAAATTGAGTTTAAATTATAATAAAGATGTTATTGGTATTGAATTAGACGAAGTTGTTAGGCAAGAACAAGATTCAGGGATTTTAGACAACGCCACAGAACTTAGAGCAGTTTTAGAGACTACAATTTATGAAAGCTTCAAATTTAATGTAAGTCCTTTTAAAGATATAGTTAGGCTTATCGATGGTTACGAAATAATGGATGCAATTAATGATGCTTACAGTAATGAAGGCTATGAAGAAACAGCCATTATTGTTAGAAGTAATAAACGCGCCAATATGTATAACCAACAAATACGTCAGCGTATTTTGTTTAACGAAACCGAATTGTCTGCAGGAGATTATTTAATGGTTGTAAAGAATAACTACTTTTGGATAAAACCAACAACTGAGGCTGGTTTTATAGCCAATGGTGATATTATTGAAGTATTAGAGATTTTTAGTATAAAGGAATTGTATGGTTTTAGATTTGCAGAAGTTAAGGTGCAAATGGTAGATTATCCTAAAATGATACCTTTTGAAACGGTCTTATTACTAGATACTATAGATGTCGAAAGCGCATCATTATCTTACGAAGAGTCTAATCGTTTATACCAAGAAGTATCTAAAGATTATGAAAATGAAGCCTCTAATTATAAGCGTTTCTTGGGTGTAAAGAATAATAAATTCTTTAATGCTTTACAGGTTAAGTTTTCTTACGCAATAACATGTCATAAGTCTCAAGGTGGACAATGGAATACCATTTTTGTTGAGCAACCTTATTTACCAAATGGTATGGATAAAGATTACATACGTTGGTTGTATACAGCTGTAACACGTGCAAAAGAGAAATTATATCTAATAGGTTTTAAAGATGAAATGTTCATAGAAAATGATTTAAATTAGAATTATGGCAACAGAAACTATTTTAAGTATATTTTTAGGAATAGGACTTTCTGGCTCAGTTTGCATTCAGTTTAGCATCTTGTTTTAATGTATGGAAACTTAATGAATCTTGGCTATGGATAGTTAGTACAACAGTAGTTATTACTTTGGGAATCGCAAGATTAGTTGAGATTATAACCTTTTAGATACTATAGCAATTCCATTAGCCACAATAGCTGGTACTGCCTTTATTTCTCTACAGTTGCAGATTTAAGTCCTCTTATAACATGGGCTTTAGCTATTATTGCAGGTGGTGGTAATGCGCTGCAATTAAAAGTTCTGCTAGCATCACTCACTTAGGTTCAACAGTTTCTACCGAGGTATAGGAAACCCAATAGTGTCAACAATAGAGACTGTTAACGCTCTAGTTATGTGTGTAGTCTCTATCTTTCTGCCAATACTTTCCTTTATTATGGTCGTATTTGTGTTCTATATTGTTTTTAAACTTTATAAAAAGTTAAAGTCTAATAAGTCTAAATCATCCTAAAGTCTTATTTTTGAATCATCATAAAATATATTAATGAAGATAATTTCCATGATACCAGCACGTTATAGTGCATCTCGTTTTCCGGGTAAATTGATGCAAAATTTAGCAGGAAAATCTGTTATTTTAAGAACTTACGAAGCAACTGTAGGAACAGAACTGTTTAGCGAGGTTTACGTAGTTACAGATAGTGATATTATTTTTAATGAAATTATAAGTAATGGAGGTAAAGCCATTATGAGTTTACAAGAGCATGAGTCTGGTAGTGATAGAATTGCCGAAGCAGTAGCTAATGTTGATTGTGATATTGTAGTTAATGTACAAGGAGATGAGCCATTTACAGAGCGCGAAAGTTTACGAAAAGTTTTAGAAGTTTTTAAAGGAGATGTTAATAAAGAAATTGATTTAGCATCGTTAATGGTTGAGATTACTGATTTAGATGAAATTAACAATCCAAACACTGTAAAAGTCATAGTAGATCAAAATAACTTCGCATTATACTTTTCTCGTAGCCCTATTCCGTTTCCTAGAGATAAAAATGTAGGTGCTCGTTATTTTAAACATAAAGGAATTTATGCCTTTAGAAAAGATGCAATATTAGACTTTTCAAAATTGCCAATGCAGTTTATTGAAGCCTCTGAGAAAATAGAATGTATTCGTTATTTAGAATATGGCAAACGCATAAAAATGGTAGAAACAGAAGTACAAGGAGTTGAGATTGATACACCTGAAGATTTAGAAAGAGCGAAGCGTTTGTGGAAATAGATTATGATAACATACAAGTAATTGGCTTCGACGCAGATGATACATTATGGGTCAACGAAACCTATTTTAGAGAGGCTGAAGAAAAAGTAGGTATACTATTATCTCATTATGAAACACCTAATAAAATAGATCAGGAACTTTTTAAAATGGAAATAAAGAATCTTCCAACCTATGGTTATGGTGTAAAAGGTTTTGTATTGTCTATGATTGAGTTGGCTTTAGAGCTTTCTAACGGGTCGGTCTCAAATGAAATAATAGAAAAGATACTTATTATTGGTAAGGATATGATTAACAAACCAATAGAATTATTAGGTGATGTTGAAGATGTACTAAAAAGTTTATCTAAAGATTATAAGCTAATTGTTGCAACAAAAGGAGATTTATTAGACCAAGAACGAAAATTAGAAAAATCGGGTTTGATTGATTATTTTCATCATGTCGAAGTGCTGAGTGAAAAAGAAGAAGCAAATTATACGAAGCTATTAAAACATTTAGAAATAAAACCTTCAGAATTTTTAATGATTGGCAACTCATTAAAGTCTGATATTTTACCGTTAGTCAATATAGGTGCTAAGGCAATTCATGTGCCTTTCTATACAACTTGGCAGCACGAAAAAGTGACTAAAAATGAAACAAATGGTAAGGACTATAAAACAGTTGAAAGATTAATTGAAATTTTAAGTTTTTTCAGAGCAAAAAAATAAACTAAGTTTTTATTTTTGTTAAAGATAAAGAGTAAATGATATATAAGAATTATCCAATGGTATCTAGAGTTGTTTTTGGACGCGGAAGTTTTAATCAGTTAGATGAAATTCTCGCTTTAAAGCGCAAAGGTCGTAACGCACCATTTATATTTTATGTTGACGATGTCTTTAAAGGCAATCATTGGTTAACTTCAAGAATCACATTGTCGTACAATGATAAAATAATTTACGTTCCAACAAAAGAAGAACCTAAAACATCGCAGATAGATCAGCTAGTTGAAAACATTATTCTTGGTCATAGCGAATTACCTTCTGGTATCATTGGTATTGGTGGAGGTATAGTTATGGATATATCGAAAGCAGTTGCGTTAATGCTCACTAATAAAGGCGAATCTAAAGATTACCAAGGTTGGGATTTAATTAAGCATCCTGCAATATACCACGTTGGTATTCCTACGATCTCGGGTACTGGTGCAGAGGTGTCTCGGACCACAATTTTAACAGGTCCAGAAAGAAAACTCGGTATTAATAGTGATTACACACCATTTGACCAAGTTATATTAGACCCAGAGTTAACTAAGGATGTACCAAAAGACCAATGGTTTTATACAGGTATGGATTGTTTTGTGCATTGCGTAGAATCTCTAAAGGGAACCTATTTAAATGCGTTTAGTCAAAGTTATGGTGAAAAAGCGTTTGAGCTTTGTAAAGATATATTTTTAGGTGATGATTTAAGCAGTGAAGATGCGCAAGATCAATTAATGATGGCATCTTGGCACGGAGGAATGAGTATAGCTTACTCTCAAGTTGGTGTTGCACACGCTATGAGTTACGGCTTAGGTTATTTATTAGGTGTTAAACACGGTATTGGTAACTGTATCGTTTTTGATCATTTAGAAGACTATTATCCTGAAGGTGTAGCATTATTTAAACAAATGAAGGCTAAGCACAATATTCAATTACCAAAAGGAATATGTGAATATTTAGAAGATTATCAATTTGATAAAATGATAGATGTTGCTTTAAGCCTAGAACCTCTTTGGGAAAATGCAATAGGTAAAAATTGGAAAAATATTATCACCAGAGAGAAGCTATTAGAGCTCTACAAAAAAATGTAAGATGCGTTGGTTAGCAAAATTAATTTACTTCAAACTCATGGGCTGGAAAGTTGTTGGTAACATTAACTTTTCAAAAGATACAATAAAGCAGGCTATAATCATTGCAGCACCACATACCAGCTGGCACGATTTCTATATTGGTGTCTTATTAAGAAAAATTGCCGATGTTAAAACAAATTTTGTTGGAAAAAAAGAATTGTTTACTTGGCCGTTTGGGTATTATTTTAAAGCAGTTGGAGGACGAGCACTCGATAGAACTTCTGGACAAAATAAAGTGGAAGCTATTGCAAAACTATTTTTAGAATCTGAGGAGTTTCGTTTAACATTAGCACCAGAAGGTACCAGGAAAAAGGTTGAAACTTGGAAAACAGGATTTTACTATATAGCCAAAGCTGCCAAAGTACCTATTATTATGTTTACACTCGATTTTAAGAATAAGCAAAACACAATCTCAGAGCCATTTTATCCTACAGACGATATGGAAGCCGACTTTAAATTTCTTAAATCATTTTTTGAAGGAGTAGAAGGTAAAGTCAAAGCATACAGTTAATCGATAATTCTGAACAATATCTCCATTTCATCTAATTTTATTGCTGTAGAATACATAAATACGCATTAGTTAGTTCATTTTTATACATTTAAGAAAAGTTAATTTGGCATAAGATTTGAAGTGTATTACATAGCAATGAAACATAAAGTAAACTTTTAAGTCCCTAAAAAGAAACATTGCAACCAAAAAAAGCTATCTAATACTATTTAGGCAGCTTTTTTTTATTCTAAATACTTGTTTAATAAGTGATTAGTTTGTGATTGTAGCTTGTTGCTAAAGTAGCGTGTTCCTCCAATAATAAGACCTTTAAGACCTAATGCTTGTTTGGCCCAATTATGTAAATTAAAAGTATCTGTATGCTTAATGATTAGCCCGTCTTTAAATTCAAATTTAGCATCAATTTTATTATGTACTTTTCTGCTAGTTTTACTAAAGTTATAGAAGGATTCCCAATGCGCAGAGCCTTTTTTTTTATTTGCTTCTATTTTTGATATTACGACTTTAAAGTCTTTATTTTTTTGAGAAGCGCATAGCATTTGCCACATCGCTTTGGCTCTTTTTCCTTTCAAGATTCCAAAAGCAGGATCTTCAAAAATAATATCATCATGATAGCATTTTATCATTTTATCAGCATCTAGATTGGTAAACGCTTCATAAAAAATTTCAATTTTAGATCTCATGTAGTAAAATATTTAAAAGGATTAAAAAACTTTAATTTTTAAGAGTAATGGTGTTAGGTTAGTAAGGTTAACTGCTAATAAATGTAAATCCATAAATTTATTAGTTGATGCGCAAAATTGTCATTAATATTTTATTTATTTTTATAAATATTTTAAAAGATAAACATAAAAGATAGCTTATGAATTATACACTGCATCAATTACAGATTTTTTTAAAAATCACACAATTAAAAAGTATTACTAAGTCTTCTGAAGCTTTATTTTTAAGTCAACCTGCAGTATCTATTCAGTTAAAGAAATTTCAAGATCAGTTTTCGGTTCCGCTTACAGAAGTTGTAGGGAGACAATTGTATGTGACTGATTTTGGCTATGAAATTGCGGAAGCAGCTGAGAAAATTTTAAACGAAGTACAAGCTATTAACTATAAAACCATGTCTTTTAAAGGACAAATTGCTGGTAGATTAAAATTATCTATTGTTTCCACCGGTAAATATGTTATGCCCTATTTTCTCTCAGATTTTACACATAAAAACAAGGGAGTAGACCTGCTTATAGATGTAACAAATAAGGCTAGTGTTGTAAAAAGGTTAGAGAATAATGAGGTGGACTTTGCATTGGTTTCGGTTATTCCTAATCAACTCAATTTAGAGCGTATAGAACTAATGGAAAATAAATTGTTTTTAGTCGGAGGCACAAACGAGAAATTTAATATTAAAGCAGTTAAAAATAGAATTTTTGAAAGCTACCCGATGTTATATAGAGAAGAAGGTTCTGCTACTAGAAATGCGATGGAAACGTTTATTTCTAGTCGTAATATTCCTGCAAGAAAGAAAATGGAATTAACCTCTAATGAAGCCCTGAAACAAGCAGTTATTGCTGGTTTAGGCTATTCTATAATGCCACTAATTGGGATTAAAAACGAGCTGAAAAATGGTGACTTACAAATTATTCCGTACAAAGGTTTGCCTCTAGTAACTAATTGGAATTTAGTATGGCAGAAATCTAAAAAACTATCACCAACTGCTTTGGCTTATTTAGATTTTATTAATTCTGAAAAGGATAGAATAATAAAAGAGAGCTTTGATTGGTATGAAGATTATTAAATGCGTTTAATTTTATTTATGATCTTTCTTATGCCAGAATATACAAAGGCATTTGTTCTTACATAATAGAACGAAATAAAGCATACTGAAGTTAAAAAGATGATTGCTCCTATAATGGCTTGCCATGGATTTAATGTTTTACCAATAATTTGATATAGGCCTATTCCTGTAAGACTACCATATATTACTATAAAGTGAATCACATATATAGAGAGAGTTTTTTGACCGATTTTTAAAATTAAAGGCTGTTTAATATATTGTTCTGCAAGATAGAATAATGAAAACAGAACGAGTACATTACCCAATCTTGTGAAGAGGTAATTAAAATTTGCAACATCACTAAACAATTGTATATCTGACCAAAAATAAAGTTTCATAAATAACCATGATGATTTGTGAATGAGTAACATCCCAATAATAAAAAAACCAGAAACAGTTGCTGTTTTAAATCGCGGATGTTCTAAATATCTGTAAAACAATGTGGCAATAAAAGCACCAAAACATATATACCCAAACCAAGGCAGAATGGTAAAAATAGAGCCATTAGCTTTGTTGAGGTAGTTTGCAAAGACAATAGGGATGTCTTTTAATTCTAAAAATCGATAAAGCGGAGCTGTGACAAAAATAACAATACCTAGTAGCAACATTAAGATTGAGAAAATCAATGTTTTTTTAAATGTTAATTTATAAATAGTTACTATAAGAATAAGTGATAAACCGATGCATTGTAATACATCAATAACCAAAAAATAATCTCTAAATTCACCAATGAGCCATTCAAATATTGGAATTCGTAAAGCATAACCAATACCAATAAGCATTAGACCTCTAATAAGTCCTTTACGCATTCGTTTTTCTGCACTACCTGTGTGTTTTGCTTTTATTAATAAATAAGAAAATATTAAACCAGAAATGGTGAAAAAAGTTGGAGCTGTAATTCCTCTAAAGTATTCCCAACATTGAAAAGTTAAATTACTATCGTCTCTGTAAGATACGTCCATTAGGCTGTCTATAAAGTGACCCTGCAACATCATTAAGATAGCAAAAGCTCTAACGGCATCAATAAAATATAGTCTGTTTGTGCTCAAAAAAGGTTTAAGTTGAGTTTCAAAGGTAGTATTTCAATAATTAAGAAGAATTTTTTAGTGAATTGACTGGTGAAAAATAGCTAAACTATTCTTTTTAAATTTCTGAGGCTACTTTTATACAAAAGATTATGTCCAAAGAATCTTCCATGAGAAGTGTAATTTTTTCTCCATTATCATCTGTTGTAAAATACCAATTCGGAAGTTTTTTTGGTACTTCTGAAGTTAACGTATTAACAAAAACACATGCTGTTAAAAAAGAGCCTAAATCAGAAGGATGTCTACCATCAAGCTTATATAAACCAATACCAGGTCTTAACGATCTAGCCAATTTCCAAGCATCTCCCACCAAAACAAGTTTGCCATTATTTTCTTTTGCTGCTTCTTCATATATCTTAGTAATAGTTTCTTGGTATTGTGGTACCTTTTGTCTAGCCCAAGTCACAAAGAAGTAAGGTTTTGCACCAGAAGATTTAATAAGATCACATAACTTTTTAGAATAGTTCAAAAAATCATCTTTTTTATTAATTGTTCCCAGGCTATGCTCTTGTATAACTACAATATCATAATCACCTTCGTTAATATTTTTTTTTGTTTTAAGCCCTTTTTTATTGGTCCAATGGTCCTTAAGCGTTGCACCTCCTGCGGTACTTTTTGAGGTGATCAATTTCACATCTGCACTATCAGATATGATTGAGACAAGATGTGGCATATTAGAGGTAAACGTGTAACTATTTCCTACAAATAGAACAGTTAGCGTGTCTTTTTTGTTTTGAGCTAAGGCTTCATTCGATATTCCAAAGAAGAAAATGGTAATAAATAAATACTTAATTAATTTCATGTATTATTTTTTTTAAATTGTGATCAAATTAAAATGCTATTTCACTGTTTTAAAACTAAAAGCTAGTTAATGTTCAAATAAAATTAACACGCCCAAGCGAAGTTATCTTTTTAACCCTACTAAATTATAAATTAATTGTAAACATTTTGCCATAAGTTTATTGTCTTTACTACATTTATAATCTATGGAAAAACTTAATACGATACTCAGTGAATTTTCATCCTTAGCTTGGGGTTTACCTTTGCTTATTCTGTTGATTGGAGGAGGACTTTACTTATTAATACGTTCTCAGTTTTTACCATTTAGATATTTAGGCCATGCAATTAATGTACTTAGAGGTAAGTATGATGATCCAAACGATCCTGGGCAAATTTCGCATTTTCAAGCATTAACGACGGCTTTATCTGCAACAGTTGGTATGGGAAATATAGCTGGTGTAGCAGTAGCTATTTCTATTGGAGGTCCTGGTGCTGTTTTTTGGATGTGGATTAGTGCAGTCATTGGTATGTCCACAAAGTTTTTTACCTCGACTTTAGCAATTATGTACAGAGGAAAAGATAGCGCAGGAGAATTACAAGGTGGTCCCATGTATTTTATAACCGAAGGTTTAGGTAAATCTTGGAAACCCTTAGCTGTGTTTTTTAGTTTCTGCGGTTTGCTTGGTGCTTTACCAGTTTTTAATGTAAATCAGTTAACACAAGCCTTAAATGATATTTTATTAATACCAAATGGAGTAGAGGTTGGTTTAAAATCTAACCTAATTATTGGAGTTGTTTTAGTTGGTATCACCGCTTTAGTTATTTTGGGAGGTATAAAACGAATAGGTAATGTAGCATCTAGACTAGTTCCAATAATGGTTGTTTTGTACTTTATATTGGTAATTATTATTCTCGTAGCTCATAGCGATGTTCTCCTTTATTATTTAAAACTCATTTTCACCGATGCTTTTGCTGCTAATTATTATCCTGAAGGTGATACGTTTTTAGGTGGAGTAGTAGGTGCTTTAATTTTACATGGTATTAAGCGTGGTGCATTCTCTAACGAAGCCGGTATTGGTACAGCACCAATGGCACACGGAGCTGCAAAAACAGATGAGCCTATTAGAGAAGGCTTAGTTGCTATGTTGGGACCAGCAATAGATACATTGCTTGTTTGCACGCTTACAGCTTTAGCTATTTTAGTAACAGGTGTTTGGGAAACGACATCTAATAATGGTGTGAGTTTAACGGCTTCTGCCTTTGCAGATGTGATGCCAACGTATGGTAAATATGCGTTACTAGTTTGTATAGCCGTTTTTAGCATGAGCTCCTTGTTCTCATATTCATATTACGGAACCAAGTGTATGTCCTTTCTATTCGGAGCGGATAAAAAACACTATTATAATTATTTTTATATTCTGAGTATATTACTTGGCGCTACAACAAGTTTAAGTATGATGATTAATCTTATAGATGGTGTATTCGCATTAATGGCAATACCAACAATGGTTGCCACAATTCTTTTAGCACCAAAAGTACTTATTGAAGCAAAAAAATATTTTACTAAATTGAAATCAAATAAATTTTAAGATGAGTAACTACCACATAAAACAGTTTGAAGAATACTTTCAAGTTTATAGAAAATCTGTAAGAAATCCTGAGCAATTCTGGGAAGAAATAGCCGAAGAGCATTTTGTGTGGAGAAAAAAATGGGATAATGTCTTAAGTTGGGATTTTTCTAAACCTGAAGTAAAATGGTTTGAGGGAGCAAAACTCAATATTACAGAAAACTGCTTAGATAGACATTTAACAACAATAGGAGATAAAACTGCTATTTTATTCGAGCCTAATGATCCAAATGTAGAAGCAGAGCATATAAGTTATAAGCAATTACACGCGCGTGTTTGTAAATTTGCTAATGTACTAAAGGATAAAGGAGTCGAAAAAGGAGATCGCGTTTGTATTTACCTACCAATGATTCCAGAATTAGCAATATCTGTTTTAGCTTGTGCTCGTATTGGTGCAGTTCATTCTGTGGTTTTTGCAGGATTTTCATCTACAGCATTATCCACCAGAATTAACGACTGTGAAGCTAAGATGGTTATTACATCAGATGGTTCATATCGTGGAGCCAAAACTATAGATTTAAAAGGGATAGTTGATGATGCATTAAAAGAATCACCTATCGTCGAAACGGTCTTGGTAGCAAAACGTATTAATTCAGATATTTATATGAAAGAAGGTCGCGATTATTGGTTGCAACCACTTTTAGATGACGCGTATCAAGATTGTAAGGCCGAAATTATGGACGCTGAAGATCCATTATTCATTTTATATACATCTGGCTCTACAGGATTACCAAAAGGTATGATGCATACAAGTGCTGGTTACATGGTATATACAGCATATACATTTAAAAATGTGTTTCAGTATAAAGATGATGACGTGTATTGGTGTACAGCAGATATTGGTTGGATTACCGGTCATAGTTACATCGTTTACGGACCATTAGCTAATGGAGCAACTACAGTTATGTTTGAAGGTGTACCTAGTTACCCAGACTTTGGTCGTTTTTGGGATATTGTACAAAAACATAAAGTCACACAATTTTACACAGCACCAACAGCTATAAGAGCTTTAGCTAAACAAGGTACTGAGTTTGTAGAGAATTACGATTTATCTTCATTGAAAGTTTTAGGAACTGTTGGTGAGCCTATAAATGAAGAAGCATGGCATTGGTACGATGAAAATATTGGTAAAAAGAAAAGTCCAATTGTAGATACATGGTGGCAAACAGAAACTGGCGGAATTATGATTACGCCAATACCGTTTTCTACGCCAACAAAACCAACTTATGCAACATTACCATTTATTGGCGTACAACCTGCTTTAATGGATGAAAATGGAAAAGAATTAAAAGGCAATCAAGTTGAAGGGCGTTTGTGTATAAAATTCCCTTGGCCGTCTATGGCAAGAACTATTTGGGGAAATCACCAACGTTATAAAGATACTTATTTTTCAGCTTATGAAAACATGTATTTCACGGGTGATGGTGCTTTAAGGGATGAAGTAGGTTATTACAGAATTACAGGTCGTGTAGATGATGTTATCATCGTTTCTGGTCATAATTTAGGAACAGCACCAATAGAAGATGCTATTAACGAGCATCCTGCAGTTGCAGAGTCAGCTATTGTTGGTTTTCCACACGATGTTAAAGGTAAAGCTTTATATGGCTATGTAACACTCAAAGATAGTGGCGAAGGCAGAAATCATGATAATCTTAGAAAAGAAATTAACCAACTGATAACAGATAGAATTGGTCCGATTGCTAAGCTCGATAAAGTTCAGTTTACCAATGGTCTTCCAAAAACACGATCTGGTAAAATAATGCGTAGAATTTTAAGAAAAATTGCGTGTAACGAAACAGATCAGTTAGGAGATACGAGTACGTTGTTAAATCCTGAAGTGGTTGAGGATATCATTAATAACGTGATATAGTTTATTCTAAGACTCTTCTGCTTTTTTTGCTTTAGCTAGATCAACTATTTCTTTAAGTCTTGCTTTACGATCAGTATATTTAGTTTTTGCTTTACTCTTTTTTTGAGCAATTAATTTACTGTGTTTGGCTTTATTGTCTATGTTTTTTTCGCGCCCTTTCTTTGCCATGTTTTATCTTAAGTTAGAATGGCGCAAAGCTAAACATAATTTAATACAAATATAACGGCATCATTATATCTTAAATGAATATATTAAAATATACTTTTTATCTTCGCCACAAAATTTAGATATATGCTGAAAGCAGTTTTATTTGATATGGATGGTGTTATAGTAGACACAGAACCTTTACATCGTAAAGCCTATCATCTAATGTTTGATGATGTGAATATTAATGTAGGTAAAGATTTGTATGAATCGTTCACTGGTCAATCTACTATTAATATTTGTAAGCGGTTAGTAGATCATTTTAGCTTAAAAGAAAATCCAGAACATTTAGTAAGTCTTAAGCGTAAGCACTTTAAATACTTATTTGAAAATGATGATGAATTAATATTAATAGATGGAGTTTTAGAACGAATTAAAGATTATCATTCTAATGGTTTAACCCTTGTTGTAGCTTCTTCTGCTTCAATGAATGGTATCAATCAAATTTTTAAGCGTTTTAATCTCAACCCATATTTTTCTAATAAGTTTAGTGGTGCAGATTTAAAAAAGTCTAAACCTCACCCTGAAATTTTTATAATAGCAGCCGAATCTACAGGTTTTAAAAAATCTGAATGTATGGTGATTGAAGATTCAACAAATGGCATAAAAGCAGCACATGCAGCAGGTATATTTTGTGCAGGCTTTAAAAGTCCACATTCTTCTGGACAAGATTATACTTTGGCTAATATTGTCATTTCTGATTTTGAAGAAATTTCATATTCTAATCAGGATACTTTTTTTTAAGCTAGTATTTAATATTGTATTTAAAGAATAATAACTTAGACCAATAAAAAAATCCTAAGCATTACTGCTTAGGATTAACTTTATATTAGAGTAAAATCAGAATTATCTATTATCATCCTTTTTCTTCTTCTTTTTCCTCTTCTTCTTTTTCTTCTTTTTATCTTTTAAAGCTTCTTCGTCATCAAATTTTCCCTGAACAAAATCTTTAAGCTTAAGTATATCCTCTTCGGACATAAGCTCCTCTACTTCTTTAAAATGCGTAATTTCTAAATTCTTTATGGCTTTATTGCGTTCAATACTGTGATTAAATTTTGTTTTTAAAAGAACAACTTTTTCTTTATAAAAGTTGTTGATGTATTGTTTAAGAATTTCTTTCTGAAAATCATCTGCCTCTAAAGTCGTCATGAAATTACTGATATATTCAGCCTTACGTTCATCAATATCACGTTGGCGTTTTTCAATATCATTTTCAGTAGGAGCTCTACTTGTTACAGGAGGAGCATTTAAGTTTCTTCGCCGTTGTTGCTGCTGTTGTTGAGCAAATACATTGATGTTTACAAATAGTATAAAAAGGATGAATATTGTCTTTTTCATAATAATAGTTTTAAATAATTTCTAATATAGTTTCTGGTGGTCTGCCAACCACGGCTTTACTTTTATTAACTACAATTGGTCGTTCAATAAGCTTTGAGTGTAAAACCATAGCTTCAAGAATTTGTTGGTCCGAAAGTGTTTTACTCTTATAATCAGATTTCCAAATAGTTTCATTTTTACGAACCAAATTTATAGGTTTTATATTTAATTTAGAAATAATCGTTTCTAATTCTGAAACAGTTAACCCATCTTCTAAATATTTAATGATTTTAAATTCTTTACCAGAATCTTCTAGTAAAGCTAAACCTTGTCTAGACTTAGAACATCTTGGGTTGTGGTATATTTTAATCATGCTAGTTTTTTATCAATTATAATGCTGAATCCTCTTTTTGACCCATCATCATAAGATAAGCCTTTAAGAAGGGTTCTAAATCTCCATCCATCACTGCATCTACATTGCCACTTTCGTATGCGGAACGTACATCTTTAACTAATTTGTAAGGATGCATAACGTAATTACGAATCTGACTTCCCCATTCAATCTTCATTTTACCCGCTTCAATATCGTCGCGCTGAGCCATTTGCTTTTGCAGTTCTATTTCATACAATTGAGACTTCAGCATTTGCATGGCTCTCGATCTGTTGTCTTGCTGAGAACGGGTTTCTGAACATTGAATTTGAATACCAGAAGGTTTATGTTTCAATTGCACTTTAGTTTCAACTTTATTTACATTCTGTCCACCTGCTCCACTAGATCTTGCAGTTGTGATTTCGATATCTGCAGGATTAATATCAATTTCTATAGAATCGTCAACTAAAGGATATACATAGACCGAAGCAAAACTGGTATGTCGTTTTGCATTACTATCAAAGGGAGAAATACGCACTAAACGGTGTACACCATTTTCGCCTTTAAGCCAACCGAAAGCAAAATCTCCTTCAATCTCTATAGTCACAGTTTTAATACCAGCAACATCACCTTCTTGGTAGTTGAGTTCTTTAACTTTATAGCCACTTTTCTCTGCATACATTAAATACATACGCATTAACATATTTGCCCAATCGCAAGATTCTGTGCCACCAGCACCAGCGGTGATTTGAAGCACAGCACTTAAGCT
>NZ_DEXW01000040.1:30891-31379 GCF_002364335.1 Winogradskyella sp. UBA3174
CTTCTTTAAAGAATTCATATAACACCTCTAAGTCTTCAAAAAAGGATTTGGCAGAATTGTAATCGTTTACCCAACTTTTTTTCTCACGGATAGACTTCATTACCAGTTCAGCTGCCTTTGAATCATTCCAAAAATTAGGATCGAAAGTTTGTTCCTCTTCGTTAGAGATTTCTATGAGCTTAGCATCTAAGTCAAAGATATTGTCTAAGTACGTCTAGACGGGAATTGAGATCTTTTATTTGATCTGATGTAATCATAAATTATAGTAATTTTCACAAATATAAGAGGACTCTTTAAAGTGCCATAATTTTGAACCCGTTTTTTAGAAATTCCGTAGTTTTATGCTTCAATATTTTTAACATGAAAAAATTAACTTTTCTTTTTTGCTTCTTATTTGCTAGTGTTCAGTTTCACGCACAAATATTAGATAAGAAAGACCTTAAAACCTATGAAGGGTATTTCGACTTTTACTATGAAGAAAGCACAGA
>NZ_DEXW01000040.1:31578-31812 GCF_002364335.1 Winogradskyella sp. UBA3174
AACAAGTTGTTACTTATGCAACCAAATTTAAAATATCGAGCAAATACGGATAATGCTTTAGAGCGAAAGAGTATAGAGCAAGCTTTCGCGCAGTCTGTTTTATTCGGCTTTAAAATTTTATCTAAAAAAGGAGAAGATTACATCATAGATTTAACGCCATTTTTAATGGAAGATGCGCATGGTGTTTCAAATCGCTTAAAAAAAAGCAAGGAAGGCACTTATAAAATTGATGCC
>NZ_DEXW01000078.1 GCF_002364335.1 Winogradskyella sp. UBA3174
TTTCTCCTAAACTATTAAGGATTGGTTATATTTATGGTAACGTGATGTGTATGGTTAGTTGCGTGGTTAAGCAACTGATTTAGTAAACAAATACGGACTAGAGAATATTCCGAAGGAATATTCCAGATAAGCACTTACCCAAGCAATTAATTATACACCGTGTTGTAAGTAGTTTTTTATTCAGAAACAGTTAGTCAATTAATTCCATTTGATTTTTAATATGTCCAGATAAGAATTCCTTTTCTTTATTATTCAAGTTTTCAAGAATTCCAACACGTCCATAAAAACTAATATTTTCGTCGTCCTTATGAACTAATACAATTAAAGGATATCCCGTTTTGGCCTCAAACATATCGAGGTCATTTTCCATTCCAGATTTTGGATTGTCAAGGTCTAAGAAATATTTGAATCGAATGTTTTTTTCGGTCGGACTGTCAAAAGGGTCGCTTGTCGGATTAGCCGATTCAATGAAGCCTTGAACTTCGTAAAAGTCAGACTCATTATATTCAGAATATCTTTTTTCGGACTCGCAAGAAGAAAGTCCAAAACTCAATGATATCAATATTATTAGCGTTTTTCTCAAATTACTTACAACGTGATGTGTATGGTTAGTTGCGTGGTTAAGCAACTAAGTTAGCAAACTAATCACAGATAGAATATTCCGCAGGAATGTTCGTAAGTCGGCAGTGACTAAGCAATTAATTATACACGGTGTTGTGCAACGTTTCTTATTTCACAATCGTTTTGTAATCAGCTTGCCTAAAATTCCGATACCAATTAAAATTAAGACTTTTGGCACACTAAAAATTTGCTTCCATAAACTTTGTTCAACTACTGATTTTATTTCTGGATAAGTCATTACAATAGATTTAAATATAGTACCCTTTATTTCATAAACTCTTCCGTTTTTTGCGACAAATTTTCCGTTCTTATACTTATATGAATCTGTTGTACTTAAATTAGATACAGGTTTCAATATTTCATTTCCTGAATTATCAAAAATTTTGAGATATGGTAAACGAGTTACGTCGACAATAATCTGATTATAATCATCAATAGCAAAGTTAAATAAACCACCTTCGTTATGTATATGCCAATTCTTTAAAAAGTTTCCGAATTTGTCATATACCTGAATAGAACTAAAATAATTTAAACCAACATATACATTGTCATTTGAATCAACTGTAATTCCGTTAATTTCACTTAGTGGTAATTCAAAATTTGGTTTGATCCACTGATCAGACACTAAAAACCCTAGTGTAAAAGCAAAGACTGCAAGAGTTATTATAATATTAAATAATATGGATAGTAGTTTTTTCAACATGGTGCACAACGTGTTTGTATAAGGTTAGTTGCGTGTTTTAAGCAACTAATTTAGTAAATAAAACACGAACCAATAAAGTCCGTTTGGACTTTCGTAAGTAAGCGATTTGCTAGCAATTAAATTTATACGTTGTTGGCAATAGTTATTTTATTATTTCAAGTTTTAAATGATTCGGTTGTCTTGAGTACCATCTGATAGCTTGTGAACTTGCTTCTTTCATAAACTCATTTAATTGGTCAAACTCAGGTGAATCTATCTCTTCTCCAGTTAAATTAAAATTTGATTTGGCGTGAACGACTTTATTGCGAGTTTTATAAATTATTTTACTAGCAATATTTGATGATGTAGTAATTTTTTGTTTGTCAGTAGAATAAGTTAATTCGGAAGCACCAATATGTTTTTTAATTTTCTTTTTTATTGATTCAGGAAGTTTGTCAAATAAACCAACAATATCAAAGCAAGTATTAAAAGAAGCTTTAATTAAATCCTCATCATTAAATCTGTCACGCATAGAATTTGCTAATTCAAATATAGACCTGATATAATCGCCATCTTCAAATAAACTCCTCGGTGCATCTAGTTTTTTTCTCATTAATTCATTAGCCTCAATATTTACAGCAATTGGTGAAAAATGCTCTAAAACCTTATAAAAATTCAAAAACTTTAATTCTGGGTCTTTAATTTGAACTGCTGATATAAAAAGGTTCATTCCTTCATTGAATGGTTCTAATTCTCTTAGAGAGTGTGATGAATTTTCATCTTGCATATCAGCTTCATAGTCATAATAATCATTTACAGGATTTCTTATTTCTGACAGACTTAGTGAAAAACCTGTGCTATCAGCAACTTCGAAAATATATGAATTGATAATTTCAAGCTCTTTTTCTTTATCTAGAACCTTATCTTTACTTTCGTATTCTATTTCAATTACTAAATATTGACTAGCTGTTCCCCAATAACCGTCACTGTCATATTCTCCAAGTTTTATAGCTGAAAGTCCAACTATAAAGGACTGTTCTAAAAGACTAATTTTGATGCCATTTGTTGAGCTAGAACCTACTTCGTGAAATGTGTTTAGAACATATTCATCTTCCGAATCTGTTAAACTAACAATGTAAAATCTACGAAGATTAGTTTTGATATAGCCATTGCTAATTATTTCGATAGATTTAATTTCATCAAATAGGTTTATTAGTTCAAGAGGTTCAATTTCTACATACTCTTCTTCTCCAGGGAAATTGAAGTATATTGCTTCAATATCTTCCTCCTCTGTTATTATTTCCTCTATGCGTTCTTCGGAATAAACTAATTCTTCTTCATTATCTGCAAATATTTCGCAATAATCAATTATGAAATTATTTACTTCGTTTATTTTTAGTAATTGTTCCTTATTTAGTTTCATTTTTTAATTATTGCCAACGAATCGGCTATGGTTTCGTTGCGAAAACATTGACCGACTTATAGTTAAGGTACTAAGATAGCAAA
>NZ_DEXW01000084.1:0-6257 GCF_002364335.1 Winogradskyella sp. UBA3174
ATTAATTATACACCGTGTTGTAGGTAGTTATTCTTCTGTTTTTTTCTTCGAATCGATTAACTCAATTAACTTTGTCAGAGATGATTTAATTTTGTCAGACTCACTCTTTTTAAGCATCAATTCCGCTTTCTTTTTCATTCCGCTATAATTTGCGTCAGGATAAAGTTCAATCAGTTGTTTAAAGTACTTATCTATTCCGTCAGCAAGTTTAGTTTTTCCTTTTTCAGAAAATGCTTTTTCTTCGTTTATCTCATCCAAATAAATAATATAATTGCCAATTAAAGTGCTAATGTTTGAGTTAATAACATTCTTGACTCTTGAAGAGTTTGGGTCGTCTGCACTTTCATTTATTTCGTCATTTCCTAATTTAAAATAGTCAAGTTGCAAACTCAAACCATATTGCCAAACAGCCAACATTTCTATGTCATAAACATACATATCCTTTCGGTCAGTTGCTTGGTAAATTTGATGCATATCCTTCCAACGCTCAAAGAATTCGGTTGCAACTGCATTCCGATGTTTTACACCTAATTCATTGTCTTTAAGGACTACTTTAAAATTTTGTTCGTCCGTTAATTTTTCAACGATTATTCTTTGTTTTGGGTTATCAAAAGTTGGTTTCTTTTCATCGTCTTCATAACCAAATCTCAAATTAAGGATTACATCTTTATAGTCTGTTGTATCCCAATATCTTTTATCTAATGGGTATTCATTTTTCTCTGTTTTACAATTAGTTAATGTTAGGAAAACTAACGCTACAAGAATATATTTAATTTTAGTCATCAATTATAATTTTTGGGTTTTCGTATTGGTTTAGCGAAGTTAATAAACTATCAACTTCTTTCTCGTATCTTTTTTGTTCACTAAATACATAGCTGTGAAAAGTATTGTAATCATACTCTTTTTGAAATGCTCTTTCTTTTGTTTTTACATCTTTTATTATTCCCTCGATTTTGTTTTCATCGAAAGCTTTTAAATCAGATATCTCTTGTTTTGCTTTTCGAGCAAACAATTCTGTAATTTTGATGTGATACTTTTCGTGGGTTAAGAGTTCTGTACTATTCGTATTTTTTTTATAAACGAAAGAGCGAGAAGGATAGAATAATGATTGTACAGTTACAGAATTATCATCAATATCACTATCTATTGAAGTAACAACATAAGCAAATCGTTCGTTACCATAAAGTGACTTTTTGAAAAATTCTAATCCCCTAAAATTCTCAAATGTGATTTGGTCGTAGTTGTCAAAAGTCATAGGTTTTTCGTAATTCAAGTAGTTTGTATGACTCAAAACTCCAAACGAAATTGAAGTTAAAATTAGAATTAAAAAACTGTATTTCGTAAAGCGTAATAATCTTTTTAGCAGTTTTTTATTCTCCTCTTTTCGTTCTTTTAATAATAAATATAATTGATAAAATACTGGCGAAAAGTAAAGCAGTACAATCAGTATAATTATTAATTTTTCATTCATTCGTAAAGATTGGTTTTAATTACCTACAACGTCTCCGTATATGAGAAGTAGCATTCAAAAATGCTATTAATTTTCAAATTAGTAATAAAGATAGCAGAAAAGAACAAAACAATGAGTTAAGTTCTTAGCTGCTATTTTTTATATACATTGTTGTGGTTAGTTTTTTATTACACTTTAATCATAACTATATCAATCGGAATATTGTAATTATCTGGTTCTGTGTCAGACCTTAATCCAATCAAAGGCTCTACTTTCCATTCTGCCATTATTGGGCAGGTTGAGCACGTCTGAGGCAGTAATGTAAAACCTAGACTTCCTTTTTTAAATTTACGTTCAGTAGGCCCATTTTCGTAATTTATACTATTGTCATCAATTTGAGCATACATTAAATTACCATCATTTGAGCCACCAAATATTGCATGTCTCCAATGAAAATCTGTGCCTGGTTCGTAATAGTCTGACTCATATAAGATAGTCTCTACACCATTATTTATGTCTATCAGCCAATAATCACCTTTTAAGTCATTTCCGTCTTCATAAATAGTAATTCTAAAAATTTGATTATTTTCTTGATACTCCCAAGTACCAATAAAAGGTGTATGATTTGGGTTTTGCGCTATTATCTGTTGTGATTTACAAGATAATAAGAGTAAAATCAGTAATGTGTATATTGAATTTTTCATAATGTTTATTTTTTTAGTTACAAGTATAGTCGCGTTCTATTTCTCCGTTTTTTAATCGTATTTTTCTAAATGAAGTAAAAGATGATTCTCCAAACTGTGTGCTAGAAGCATCGAAAAGGGTGAAACCTGCATCAGCCTCATCCATAAAATTTAAAAATTCTTTGAGTACATCTTCGGGTTCAGTATCTGTGTTTTTAATCTTAACATTGGGATTTTTAGGGTCAAAATATTCTTTAAATAAAGGCTGGTAAGCTTCTTGAGACGCATAGAATCTATCTTTATTTTGTAAGGCTTGAACAGGGTCACCCATTACGTCAGATACATTATCAAATAATTGAGAGTAAAACAAATCAACGAATTTCGTAGGATTGTTAATGGTCAACGCATATTGTGTTCCTTTTTTTGTAGTCAAAAATGCAACAAAACCATTTGTAATTTTACCATTATTAATGATACGTGCAATTTCGGTTAAATCAGTTGGTGAAAAAACAGATAATGTTCCGTCTCCAATATTTGGATGTGTATGGACAAAAGCTTTGTACTTGTTTGTGGGATTACTTTGTATAGCTACACTAGGATTATCAGCTGTTCCAATTCTTTCGTCTAAAGCAGTTTCATTTTCAAAAGAACTTACAGATTTTTCCTTGTCTAAATTTAAGTTAGGTTGTCCAGATAGTTCAGTAAGTTTATTTTTAAAAGCTTGGTTTTCTGAAGCATTAATAAAATCTGTTATTTTTTTGCATTCTTTCCTTTTTCCCAAATCTTCTAAGCAATCCCCATTATCATCTTCAATATTATTCTTTCCTTCTATATTGTTTGTGCCGCCATCACAAGGTTTTGTTGGGACTGTGGAAGCACCACCACTTCCAGTTCCACCACCACCAGTATCTCCATCTCCAATAGAAGTACCGCCACCAGTAGAATCACCTGCATCTATAGTCTCAGGGCAAGGACCATACTCTAGAGATACCCAATAGGTCCAAGAAGTACATAGTAAAAGATTAGGATAATCTTCCTTATCTTGTGGTGAGTGATTTTCACGATAATTACATTCCCACTCTCCAGAACTTCCCGTAACACAGAGACCAGATGTTTTTGAAAAAAGATCATCAATTGCTAAGAAATCATTATCAATCAATTTTACATGACCTGTAAAAGGTTGGCTTGTGTCTGCCAACCATTCTATGGAAGGGTGGTACTCTAAAAAATCTGATTTTGTAATTTCCCCTTGGTCATCTACTTGTACTATTAGATTATAAAATTCATCTCCTTGAGTATCTGTATAAATCTTAAAAGTTTAAAAATCAGCACTATCTTCTTGGACTAAAGTAATTTCGTCGGTTAGAATTAGTATACTCGAATCTGAATTTAATTTTTTAAGCTCAATAGAATCAGAGTTATTATTGATATCGAAATAACTTTTAAGCGTGTCGTAATATTTGTTTTTACTGATTTTAGAACTAAACTCGTTAAGGCTTACTTTTTTTACTTTTGTTTCCTATTTTATTTCTACTGGTAAAGATACGTCATCTTTGTTACAGTCATAGATTAGTAATGCAAGAATGAAAGGAATAATTCTTCTGTAAAGAATTCTGATTTTGTTTTGTTTCATACCGTTGGTTTTAAAGTTAATAATTTAAATTTATGCTTAGTTAATTTATTTTCAAATCACTAATGAGTAAACGATGTCTTTCGATTAGTTAAACTTATTCTTGGTTTGGTCAAATTAACCACAACGTTTTTGTATATGGTTTGTTGCGTGTTTCAAGCAACTAATTTAGTAAATAATTACCGACCAAGAAAGTCCGCGAGGATTTTCGTAAGTAGGCAAAAAGCCAGCAATAAATTATATACGGTGTTAGCTGTCTGGGCTTTCTTTTGGTTCTGCTGATAACGTTTACAAATGTGTAAGGCTTTATGCGTTTGTTATTCAGTTTGTCAATTGTGCAATTAATTTGCAATTCAATTCAGACTATGAAAAGCACTTGCTCCTTTTTGTCCACTAGCTTTTAATTACAACTACATCTTAAATAAAAATATAACCCTAAAAGACAAATAATAATAAAAAAATATAAAGGAAAAATTGTAATCGATTTAAAAACATTCCAATAACTAAAAGAACCACCTTTATATAAAGTAGGGTTCATTAAAAAAACTTTAGTTGTCTTTTTTTCTGCTTGAGCAGTAATATCGCAAATATCATTATATATGCCTCTAAACTTTCTTTCTAATTGAAGATAATACGCATCTAAAAACCAAAACAGAAGCACAATAGGTACTGGTGTAATAATAAATAAAACTTTTGAATTTGAAGCATAAATACCTAAAAAAGCAGCTACAAATGTAACTGTTAAGCTTTTAATCTGAAATGAATTTACACCCATTCGTGTAATTACAGCTTGTACAAATTCTCTGTGTTGTGATTCTTTCATTGCGTTTAATTATTTAATGTTTTTAATTTTATAAAGCACATCTAAAGAGTGTGATTCTTTTTTATTTACACCTTCATAGATAGAAAGCCAGTTTTGTAAGTCTTCTTTTGATAGATTAATTAAATGCGAAGTATCAGTCTCGTATGAAGGATTAAAGCTTTCATTCAAATGACTGTACATTCTAACAGATTCTTGTGCTTTAATTAAGTTGGTTTGTTGTCGTCTTTGTTTTTTTTGTATTATTTTAGATAAGAACAACTCATTATAAATCCAAGGAGATTCAGTTGTTTCTGTATGAGTCATTTTCTTTAAATCAATAGAATTTGGGGTTTCAAAAAACATTAAACACTCTGTTCTATCAATCATATCAGATAATGCATTTATCAACATCATATGAACGTGACTTGTTGTAAAATTTCTTTTTTCATAAGAATATGTTTTTTTTATTTTATCATAACAATATGCATTATCTATTTTTTTTAATAGATTGTTTATGTTGCCCCAAATGTTATAATCAATAAAAACATCTAAATTGAATTTGTTTTTTGCCCAACCAGCAAATTGCTTAGCTTTATCTATATCTTTGTGAGAGTGTGAAAGAAAGATGTCAGATTTTACTTTAGGAAACCATTCTTCTTGTATTTTTGAACCATTGATGTGTTTATTATCTTCAAATTTATCTTTTAAAACTAAATCAACTTCTTTTTTATATTTAGTAGAAATAGAATCTCCCATAGTTTTATCATATATATTGAAACTTATATTTTCTAAAGAACTTTTATTTATTTTAAATTTACTGTACATTTTTACTTTTCTTTTTAAATCATCTGTACTCTATTCGACTTTTATTCATTTGCTTGTGTCTCGGCAAAAATCAAATGAGTAATTTATTTGTGTGGCTAGTTTTTCGCCTTGCAGCTAACGTTTATGTGTAAGAATATTTGCGGGTTTGTATGCGAGGGTTTCCCGAAGGAAAATTATTTGTAGCAAACACGCAATTACCACTGTTTAAGCACTAAACCGCAATTATTTTTATACGGTGTTGTGCGTTCGTACTTTTATTCGGTTGGCATTGGTTCGTTACTACTCCACATACCATAAATAGCCATCCACTTTCCTTCCTTATTTAGTTCAAGTATTTCTGTATATTTCCCAACTTCAACTATTGTATCATTTTTCGCTCCGTGAAACCGCATTGTAAACGTTCCAATTTCGTATCCTGAATTACCTACACTTTTAGCATCAATCGTTTTCACGGTTGCATCAATAATTCCGGCATCAATAGCTCCTTGCCAATATGCTTGAATGTTGGCGCGTCCAGTAACAATAGGTTCATTTGGCGGAAGTATAGAAGCATTCTCGTCATAAACAATGGCAGCAGCCACAGCATCTTTTGCTGTTAATGCTTTTGCAAAATCTCGGTTCATTTGTCCGAGTTCTTCTATAGTGGCAGATTTGGAAATTTCTTCTTTTTCAGGTTTTTTATTTTCTTGTTTACAGCCCAATGTGGTTGCTAAAACAACTGTGATAATAAGTGTAAAAATTTTAGATGTAGTTTTCATTTTGATTAGGTTATTATAATTGCCTACTCTCGTTGGTTTTCGGCTATCCCATTTTTTTTCAGTTAATTTGTCATTTTAGCGTATGACGCACAACGTGATGTGTATGGTT
>NZ_DEXW01000084.1:6428-7060 GCF_002364335.1 Winogradskyella sp. UBA3174
CACTTGCCCAAGCAATTAATTATACACTGTGTTAGCCACAGTATTTTTTCACGTTGTCGTTTTTCCTTCGTAATATATGTAATGTAAAGCTCGTAACGCGTTTACACAATGATTACCCCAATGAGAAGTAAATCCGAATTTCAATTGCCAGAGTCCGTCTTCAATCGCTTCGTCAGTTCCGATTTGGTCAATTTTATATACTTCTTCTTTCAAATCTGCATAAATATCTCCAATGTCGTCCACGAGCCAACCTTGTGTCGATTCGTTTTCTTTTTCATAAGTTGGGTCAAAAACCTCCCAATAAAAACAGTCCTTTCCAAGTGAAGAAATCAGATTTACGTTTTTCCCTTCAAGTCGCTTTTCGGTAGCAATTTTAAATTCCGTATTTTCATTTGAGTGAATTAATTCTACCGAGTTGAGAGAAAGTCCTGCGTTATATAATTCAGATAGTTTTTTGTGAATTTCTAAATAAAATTCCTTTTCCTTAATATGCTTAACTTCAATTAGTTCAATAAACCCACGAGCAACTTTCAAGAAATATTGAGTTTCTTTTGATTCGAGTAATGATTGTATTTCTTTAGACAAATTTTGCATTCGTGGTCATATTGTGGCTAACGTGATGTGTATGGTTA
>NZ_DEXW01000088.1 GCF_002364335.1 Winogradskyella sp. UBA3174
TTAAGATTTGTGATATTAATTTCTAGTTCTGTAATTTGTTTTTGAAGTCCATCAATGACATTATCTTTACGATCCAAATCAGTATATGCTCTATCCAATGATTGTGTCAATCGGTCCGCACTTCTTGTTTTGTTGGCATTGATAATCAATTCAAAATCCATAAGATCCTCGTATTTATCTTTATCATTCTGTAAGGATGAAACCATCTCATCACTAACATCACCATTAAAATGTAAATTGATTATTTTCTTATCTGGATCTAAATCATTATCCCTTCTATCATACCACAGATTGGAGTTGTTCTCAATATTATTTTTAACAAAACTATCAAATTCTCTTTTATATTTACTTTCTTGCAACACGGTTAAAAAGGTCCATATAGCAGGAATCATTACCACTATCGCAGTCAATGTTGCAATTCTAGATATAAATTTTCTTTTTGCAGAATTAGCATACTTTAGCATAGGGAAACGTAAGACTCTTAGCACTAAAAATGTAGCTAACGCAATAAAAATCGTATTAATAGTAAATAAGTACATTGCACCTCCGAAAAATGCCCAATTGCCTTTCGCTAAACCATATCCTGCTGTACATAATGGAGGCATTAAAGCCGTAGCAATAGCAACACCAAAAATAACTGAGGCTATCGTTCCCTTCTTTGTGCGCGCAATGATTAGGGCTAAACCACCAAAAAAGGCAATTAGAACATCCCGAATATCGGGTCTAGTTCTACCTAATAACTCAGATGTATCTTCACTTAAAGGGAATAACCAAAAAAATAGAAATGCCGTTAATAAACTTAATATAATCATTGTTGCTAAGTTTATTAATGACTTCCTCAACGTATCAATATCGTTGATTGCAAGAGACATACCAATGCCCAAAATTGGGCCCATTAATGGAGAAATTAACATGGCTCCAATCACTACTGCTGTAGAATTTGCATTAAGACCAATTGAAGCTACAAAAATGGAACATACTAAAATCCAAGCAGTTGCACCTTTAAAGGGAATATCTGCTTTTATCGCAATTATGGTAGCATCTCTATCTGTATCCTCCCTAAAGTCTAGAAGTTCACTTAAAAACGTTTTAATACTAGCAAATAAACCGTGCGCATCTTTCCTTACTGCTTCTTTTTTCTCTTCAACAGCTTTATCTTTATTAATTAGTTGCTGTTGTTCTTGCTCTTCTTCAGAAAAATCAAATTTACTTTCATCACTCATATCTAAACGTATTCTTCTCCAAAATTAGCTTTTACATTTTGTAGTACTTTTTTAATATCTTGTTCTTTTGCCTTAGGAAAGATAAGTAAAACTTCGTCTTTATCTACAATTATATAATCTTTTAGTCCGTCTACAACGACGACTTTACCTTTTTTAGATCTTATCATATTACCAGATGCATCCTCTAATAATACTTTAGAATTCACTATTGCATTGCTATTTTCATCTTTATCTAACTTGTCATAAAGACTTCCCCAAGTTCCTAAATCATTCCAATCAAAAGTCGCAGGAATCACATAAACATTAGTACTCTTTTCCATAATTGCATAATCTACAGAGATGTTTTCGGCTTTGCCGTAATTCTCTTTAATAAAATCTGCTTCAAACTCTGTATTATAAACACTATAGCCACTTTCAAAAAGACGATACAATTCAGGTTGATTATTTTTGAATACAGCAAGTACAGTTTTTACACTCCACATAAATATACCAGCATTCCATAAAAAATTTCCTTGATCTACAAATGATTTCGCGGTTGTATAATCTGGTTTTTCTCTAAACTGATTAACTGATTTAATCTCAGACTTAGAAGATTTATCGTATTCTATGTATCCATATCCTGTGTTTGGAAATGTTGGTGTAATACCCAAAGTCATTAAAGCATCGTTTGCTTTACAATAATCAAATGCTGTTTTTACGTTGTTTGAAAATGACTGTTCATCCTCTATCCAATGGTCACTAGGTGCAACTATCATAACAGCATCTTCATTTTCTTTTTGAATTTTTAAAGATGCATATAATATACAAGGTGCGGTATTTCGCATTGCTGGTTCTAAAACAACCTGACGCTTAGTTACACTTGGTAATTGCTCAAAAACTAAATCGTTATAACGCTCATTGGTTAAAATAAAAATATTTTCTTCTGGAATAAGATTAGCCAGTCGATTAAATGTTTTCTGAATAAGTGTATCACCTGTTCCTAACATATCGTGAAACTGTTTTGGGAAATCTTGTGTACTTACAGGCCAAAAACGAGATCCTACACCTCCTGCCATTAATATGGCGTAATAATTTTTATTCTTACTATTCATCATTTCAATATTTTATTATAAAACATCTACTTCTGCATTTGGGTTAAATAGGTATGTTTTTCCTGATCTCACCTCAACACATTCATATCGTTTTCTTCTTTTATTACCTCTTTTAAAAACTCTACCATTGTATAGTTTAAAACTCTGACCCAAAGGTACTTGAAAAACGTACGACTTATTATTTGGTTCGTTGAGTTGCTTTAAGGCCAAGGCGAGTTGCGCGTCCGTGTCGCTAGACGCTTTTGGATTCTTAAAATGTTGCGCCATTAGTGGCAGTAATTCTGATGGAAAAATATCTGGTCTTAAAAATGGCAACATTAAATGCTGAAATGTTTGTTTCCATTCTTTACCGTGAGGTTTTATAATTCCCCCAAATGTTTTATATGCTTCAAAATGTGCAATCTCGTGAACTAATGTAATTAAAAAACTGTAAGGGTTTAAGTTAGAGTTAACGGTTATTTGATGTTTACCATCAGGCAACAGTCTATAATCGCCGTGACGTGTTTTACGTTCTCCCTTAACTTTCACAACCAACTTATCTGAAGCTAATAAATTATCTATTAGTGCAATTGCTTGACTTGGTATAAAATTTAAAAGCTCAGTATCTTTCATATACTAAATGCATTTTTAAAAAAGAGCGCATTCATATTTAAAAAATTAAGGCGTAGAATTAGAAACCTGCAATACTTTACCGTTATAAAACGCATTACCTGTTAATGCAAAGTTTTGTATATAAGTTGCCATCTCTTTTGCTGTTGTTGGAGCTTGATAATCTGGAAAAGCTTCTTTAAGCATTTCGGTTTGTACAGCTCCTAAAGCTAAAACATTAAACTGAGGACCCGTTTCTTTATATTCTTCTGCTAGTAATTCAGTTAAAGTTATAACAGCTCCTTTACTAGAACTGTATGCAGCAAGACCTGGGAATTTCATACTTCCTTGAATTCCACCCATAGAACTAATAGTTAAAACATGACCATTAGATTTCATAAATGGCAAAACTCGTCTTGTCATTTCTGAAACTCCAAAAACATTGGTTTCATAAACTTTAGAAAAATCTTGAAATGTTGATTCCGCAAAGGGTTTATTAATAATCATGCCTGCATTATTAATAAGAATATCTACATGCTTCCATTCTTCTTTTATAAAGTCTTCTACTTTTTTATAGTCGCCTTGTTTACATAAATCGAATGCAAAGGACGCTATATTATCAAAATGAAGATTTGCTATTGGAGCTGCATTGCGCGATAAGGCTAGAACATTGTGTCCTTGATTAGCAAATAGATGAACGAGTTCAAATCCTATGCCTCTGCTTGTTCCTGTTATAATTATATTTTTACTCATCTTTTAAAACGACTTCTTTAGTTGCTGCATTCATCATACCTTCTAACGCTGGTATCATTTTATTCATAAATTTTGTCATGTGCTCATAATCCATTTCACTTGCTTCATCGTCTACATGATGGTAATAGTCGAAATTTGTAAAATCGAATGTTGAAATAGCATGCGCGGGAATATTCAATTCTTTAAAAAACGGAAAATTATCAGATCTCATAAATAGATTCATATTCTTTGCTCCATCAAAGAAACCAACAACTTCCTCACCTGCGTATTTGTTCAATGTTTCTGCAAAATTAGAACGCTCGTAACCACTCATATATGCTATAGACTCTGTCTCAGCTCTTGGCACGCCTATCATTTCAAAATTTATCATGGTATAAGCGTTAAAACCTTCTGATTTTAAACGTTCAGCTAAATGACTAGAGCCCTTAAGTCCCATTTCCTCAGCAGAATAAAGTGTAATTAAAATACTTCTCTTATTTGTTTTAGTTTTAGCAAAGTATTTACCAAACTCCATAGCAGCGATAGTACCCGAGGCATCATCATTTGCTCCGTTAGCTATTTTATCTCCATTTACTTCTTTACCAAAACCAATATGATCGTAATGACCTCCTAGAATAATAAACTCATTTTTCAGTTTTGGATCATTACCTTCAATAACTCCGATTACATTAAATCCTTTAATCACAGGAGCTTCTTCTCCTTCTTTAACTCCTCTTCTATTTGTAAATTCAAAATCATCTCTATAAGTTTCAAAGTAAGGCTTTATACCATTTTCTTTTAAGAAATTTTCTATAAAAACTGCTGCTTTTTCAATACCCTCACTTCCTGTCGCTCTTCCCTCTAAATTATCTGAAGCTAAATACTCCATACTCTTTTGAATGGAACTTTGAGAAATAGTAGCCTTCTCTGTACTTGTTGTATTTGAATCTTTACCAGATTCACCATCTTTTCCTAATTGTACAGCACACGATATTAAAACTAATGCGATGACTACTATTGAAAGTATTTTTTTCATGTTATTTTTATTTGAGTTTAAAGATAAAAAAATCCTGTTTCAAACTAGTGCAACAGGATTTAAAACATTTTTTATTATTTAAAATTTTTACATTTTCTTATTAGCCTTTTTAGCTAATCGTTTTACCTTCTTATTTAAATCTTTCATTAATTTATCTACAGCACTTTCACACATTGGCTGAATTTTATCTGGGCTCATAACAGGTATTCCCTTTAACATAACTGCTTTCTTTGGTGAACCAGCAACTTCATTAAACTGAAAAATACTATTATTATCTTTTGTGTATAAATCCATGCTGTACCTCGCTTGGATACTAACGTAACCAAAACTACCAACTCCTGTCTTTACAAAACCAAAACTTAAGTTTATAAACATTATACCATCCACACCTAAGTCTTCGGCTACGGCTTTTAAATCCTTTACATTTTGTCTAAAAGGGGGTATAACATTATAACCTTCTATAGTTGTCGTGGTTTCGATATCTGAAATAATTGCTTTTCCCTCTTCATAAGTGGGCTTAAATTCTTTATACATAGCATTAGATAACACTTCTTTTTCAGAAATAAATTCGAAATCAAAATTCTCTGCATATTCACTAAAAAAAGCAGCATGTAACTTCTTTAATGGCTCTGTTAAATTAAAATTAGGGTCGTCACTTAAATTTGTGTTCTTTGCAATTAAGTCGGCAGAAGCATTGAGAGCTGATAGATCAATTGTTTTGTCTGCGTAAAATGTTATAACAGCAACTTTCTTTTTCTGTGCATTACCTAACATAAACAATGACAAAAATGCCATTAACACAACTACTTTTAAATTTTTCATTTCGATTGAATTATTGATTAATAAATTTTTGTAAAATGCTTTTAATTGTATCCAAAAATAAAATCCTGCTTAAACTAAATGTAACAGGATTTAGATGTTTTAGACTCTGAAATATCCCAATAACTATCGGAACAAATAACAAATCAGTTATGTATTAAACCAACATGGTTACAGGGTTTTCAATATAACCTTTCAATGTTTGAAGGAATAACGATCCTGTCGCACCGTCTACAGTTCTGTGATCACAAGCTAATGTTAGTTTCATTGTATTACCAGGAACAACTGCTCCATCTTTAACTACTGGCTTAGAAACAATAGCACCAACAGATAAAATCGCAGAGTTAGGCTGATTAATTATTGATGTAAAGCTTTCTATACCAAACATGCCTAAGTTAGAAATGGTAAACGTACTCCCTTCCATTTCATCTAAAGCTAGTTTTTTATTTCTAGCTTTTCCTGCGTATTCTTTAACTGCAGCACCAATCTGTGTTAAGCTTTGCTCATTAGCAAATTTAACTACAGGTACTAATAAACCATCTGGCACAGCAACAGCCACACCAATATGTACGTGATTGTTTAATTGCATTCTATCATCAAACCATTGTGAGTTGACTTGTGGATGCTGACGTAATGCCAATGAACACGCTTTAACAATCATATCGTTATAAGAAATCTTAGTATCTGGTAAAGAATTATATTGACCTCTAAATGCCATAGCATTCTCCATATCAAACTCCACATTTAAGTAATAATGCGGTGCCGAAAATTTAGACTTCGCTAAATTCTTAGCAATTGCTTTTCGCATGTTTGAGTTTGGTACTTCATCAAAGTCCTCTTGACCAGAAGGCACAAATTTAGCAACTAGAGCAGAAGACTGAGTACTTACTAATGGTGTAAAGTTTTCTATATCTTTCTTTACAATACGTCCATTTTCACCAGAACCGTTTACTTGAGCTAAATTAATTCCTTTTTCTTCAGCCATTTTCTTAGCTAAAGGAGATGCGAAAATTCTACCGTTTGAAGTTGAAGTAGTCACAACAACTGTTGGCTTGGATACTGATTCAGATTCTTTTGGTAAATTTACTTTATGAGTTTCTTTTTTAGGTTCTGATTTCACGTCTTCCGGAGCTTCAACACCAACTTTAAAGTTCTTTGCTATATTAGAAATATCTGTTCCTGCAGGCCCTATAATAGCCAATAATGCGTCTACTTTTGCAGAATCACCTTCGTTTAACCCTATGTATAATAAAGTACCTGATTGGAAAGATTCAAACTCCATAGTCGCTTTATCAGTCTCTATCTCAGCTAAAATATCACCTTCTTCAATGGCGTCACCAATGTTCTTTAACCATGTCGCCACAGTCCCTTCTTCCATTGTATCACTTAAACGTGGCATGGTGACTACGATAACTCCTTCTGGTAAACCTACTTCACTTTCAGAAGACTCTTCAGCCTCGCTAACAGCTACGACATCAATACTGTCTTCTTTTACCTCTTCAGAATCACTTCCATTTAATAAATCAGAAATATCTTCACCTTCTTCGCCTATGATTGCTAAAAGTGTATCTACTTTAGCAGTTCCACCTTCTTCTATACCAATATGAAGCAAAAAACCTTCATTAAAAGATTCAAACTCCATAGTTGCCTTATCTGTTTCAATCTCAGCTAAAATGTCCCCTTCTTCAATTTTATCTCCTACCTTTTTCAACCAAGAAGCTACAGT
>NZ_DEXW01000013.1:0-11331 GCF_002364335.1 Winogradskyella sp. UBA3174
ATTAGCTTCAGGAGTTTATATTGTGATAGTTGACACTAAAAATGGAAAAGTAAACAAGAAAATAATTATTTACTAAACAATATCTATTCATAAATAACCAGTGTATATTTTTATAATAAAGAGGCTTCAGCTCTGAAGCCTCTTTATTATAATTCGTAATCTTTTCTGCAAAAAGAGTAATTATAGTTAAATCAAGATCAAAAGATGCCCTAGAATGTATTATTTCTTATCGAATTATATACAAAAATGATTTTGACTATCTCTTAGAAATAAAACCAAAAACTGGTCGATTACATCAAATAAGAAAACAATTATCAAATAAAATAGGACAACCTATTATTGAAGACACAGGCAGTTATCTGCTAATTTCAAGTCATGTAAAAACTAACTAATTTTTAAAACAAAAGGTGCTAGTGCTTATAATTCAATTGTTAACCAATTTATTTAAAAATTTATTAAATTTGATGGTGAACATATAATGTGGATATAGTCTATATCAAATTGTTAGCCTTTATTTAGAAAAACGCAACTAATTATAAAAATAAAAAACATGAAAACAATTGGAATTATTGGAGGTTCAGGCTTCATTGGAAGTCATACAACTAAGAAATTTTTACAAGAAGGATTTAAGGTCAGAGTATCTGCTACTGACATTTCCAAAACAGAAAAATACAACCATTTGAAAGAATTACCGAATTCAGAAAATCTTGAAATTCTTCCACTAAAAGTTGAAAACAAAAATCAATTAAAAGAATTCATAAAAGGGTGTGACATAGTTGTTCACGGAGGCACCCCTTTTCAATTGGATGTTAAAGACCCAAAAACTGAGTTATTTGACCCAACCATTGAAGGTACTAAAAACTTTCTAGAAGTAATTAATAAAAGTCCAAACATTGAAAAGGTGGTTTTTATAGCTTCGGTCGGAGCATATAATACGAATTTCCCTATGCCAGCAGGTGGGAAATCTCCTGACGATACTTTTGATGAAGATGACACTCCATTTATGAGTGAAGAAAGTCATCCTTATGCACAAGCTAAATTCATTGCAAACCAAACGGTGGAGAAATTTATAAATGAACATCCGACTATACATTTTGAAATAACAAGTGTCTCACCTACTGGAGTAATGGGGAAATCTTTATCCAATAGGGAAGATTCAACTTCTTCGGATTTGCAATTTTTAATCAAAAACAAGATTGCTCCAAACCCATTTATTCAAATGCTATATGATGTGGATGCTGAATGGGCATTAGTTGATGTTAAAGACATAGCAGACGGAATTTATAGTGCCAGCACTAAGAAAGGCTTACACGGAAAAAATTATTTATTAAGCAGTGAAAGTTGGAAAATCTCTGATGTTTCCGCAATGCTAAATGAAGAAAAACCAATTGGAAATGCTCGTATTATTTATAAAAACGATGCTGCAAGAAAAGATTTAGGAATTGAGTTTAATCCTGTTGTCGTTCCACTGACTGATTTCAATAACTAGAAAAACAAGGACTAACACCATATAAAAATAATTACTAGGTCCTCGCCTACTTGGAAAATGCTGCGGATTTCACGATGTATCGTTAAACTCTTGCTAAATTAGGTGCACTAATTGGTGTAGAAATACTTTGCCGAACAGAAAATACAAATACCGAAAATTGGAAAAAAGATAGCTTGAGAATAAGTATACTAAAAGACCATATTATATTATTATTAAGTCACGAATTAATCCATTTTAATCAATCCAAAATGAAAAGATGGAAATACATTACTTTCTAAAAACATATGAGAAGGTTCGGCAGAATTTATCGCTGAAATAATAAATGAAGAAACAGATGGATATTATTTTAATTTTAAAGGAAAAGAAATTAAAATATGGAATGACTTTATTAATGACAAAAATAAAAGCATTATAAATTCGTGGAGTTCTTGGTAACAAGCGAATGAGAAAAGACGTAAAAACGCTGGGTATTATGCAAGATATTTAATTTTTAAAGCCTATTAAGAGCAAGTAAAGGATAAAGAAAAAGCAATTGAAGATATTTTAAACACACAAAACTACAATGCTTTCTATGAAAAAAGTAAAGTAGAAGAATACATAAAAAATAATTATGAAGAGTAAAATACGTTTTACTGCAGAGTATATAATTTATTGCTAATTCTAGCTTCAATACGATAGTTTTCACTTTTCAAAAATTATCATTAAAAATTGTGTTTTGATAATTTAGTGATAATTAATATTTTATTTTAAACATGTAAGGAAATCATAAATTCATCGACTACCTTTATATCTTAAAAAAAAGCATATACATTAACTACAAAAAGAAAGGAATAAAAGTATGCTAACTTGGAAAGAAGTAATTAACTTTTCCGTAAAAGGAAACCCAACTCCAAACAAACGAGTTGAAAAAACAGAAGCCGAATGGAGGGCTCAATTATCTCCAGAACAATTCAGAATTACAAGACTAAAAGGCACAGAACGTCCTAACAGTGGTGAACTTTGTAGTATTTATGATGAAGGTCAATACAATTGTGTATGTTGTAACACTCCTTTGTTTGATTCTACAATTAAATTTGAATCTGGTAGTGGCTGGCCAAGCTTTACGCAACCTATTGAAGAAAACGCCATTAAGTACCACAGAGATACCGCTTTTGGTATGGTACGCGTAGAAGTGATGTGTAATACTTGCGACGGTCATTTAGGACATGTGTTTCCAGATGGTCCAGAACCAAGTGGATTACGTTATTGTATTAATTCAGAATCTATGACTTTAGATAAGGAGACTGCATAATGACTGCTAAGAATTTACAAATCGCCACTGTTGGCGGAGGTTGCTTTTGGTGTACAGAAGCCGTTTTTGAAGAAGTAAAAGGAGTGGAACGCGTAGTTTCGGGTTATTCTGGCGGAAATGTACCAGGCAGACCAACGTATAGAGAAATTGGCTCTGGTCTTACAGGTCATGCAGAAGTTGTACAAGTAAGTTATGATGCTAATGTAATTTCTTATGAAGATATCTTAGTTATTTTTATGACCACTCACGACCCAACAACACTTAATAAACAAGGAGCAGATCGTGGTACACAATACCGCTCTGTGATTTTTTATCATAATGATAAGCAAGCAGAGATAGCAGAACTCGTATTAAATGAATTAGCACAATACTACGAGAACCCTATTGTTACAGAATTATCTGCTGCACCGCTTTTTTATGAAGCTGAAAAAGAGCATCAAGATTTTTACAAAAACAATCCAGGTTATGGCTATTGTAGTTTTGTGATTGACCCTAAATTGGCGAAGCTACGTAAGCTACATTATGATAAATTAAAAAATAATTAAAACTTAAGTTAGCCCTTAAAAAGCTATCTTAAGTTTTTCAAAAAAGAAGGGGCATTACGAATGTCAGATACTCATAAAATAAAATTATATGGTTCTAAGCGTTGTCATAAAACGAAATTCTATCAGTCTTTATTAGAACAAAAAAAAATAGATTATCAGTTTTTAGATGTGGAAGAGAATAAGAATTCTGCTGAAGAACTACGCGCTTTATATGAAAATGGAAAACTCAACTTCCCAACGCTTACGGTTTTAGGAAAGAGATTGCGAAATCCATCGGTTAAAGAATTAACAAAATGGATAGAAAAACTAAAATAGCATTAGGAGGTGGTTGCCACTGGTGTACAGAAGCTGTGTTTCAATCGTTAATTGGAGTAAGCGAAGTAGAACAAGGTTTTGTAGCTTCAATTGAAGAAAATAAGTCGTTTTCTGAAGCTATTATTGTCCATTATAACCCAGATGAGATCTCACTTCAAACATTGATAGAAATTCATTTACATACCCACAAAAGTACTTCTACACATTCCATGAGATCAAAATACCGATCCGCTATTTATTACTTTTTAGACGAACAGAAAGTCAAAATTATACTGAACAATTTTCAAATAGAATTTAACAACAAATTAATTACTAAGGCTTATCCATTTTCAGAATTTAAAGCATCACGTGAAGCTATTCAGAATTACTATCAAAAAAATCCTGAGAAACCTTTTTGTGAACGTTATATAAATCCTAAATTAAAACTCTTAATAGATAATTTTTCACAACAGGTAAATCTTGAATATATACCTAATAACCTCACAAACAAAACTGCATAATATGTCATTAATTAAAAATATTAAAGACTACTTTTCTAAAAAAGAAAATAATCAACCTACTGGTGACGCACCTGAAGGCATTTGTCCTAATTGTTGGGGAAAACAAGAATGGGATCATGAATTTTACGAGTTCACGAAAGGTAGTAAAAATGAAAAACGTGATGAGACTTATAATAACTTCATCAATAAAATTACAGAAAGTAATATAAATGGTATTGCCATACAAAAAGACACTTACACTTGTAAAACTTGTAATGTAAAACACCCTCAAAACTAATAAATGAGTCTATGTAAAATAGGATTAGGTCTCGCCGCTTTGGGCAGGCCAGATTATATAAATATTAGATCAGAGCATGCTATTGATAAATCTATTGATGCATTTAGGGCCAATGCTTTTAAAGTATTAGATGAAAGCCATAATCTTGGTATTCGCGATTTTGACGTAGCTCCGTCTTATGGTTTAGGGGAGCAATTTTTACAAGATTGGAATGACTCCAGAAAGCATAACGATGTTAATCTCTCTACAAAATTCGGCTATACCTATGTTGCCAATTGGGAGCTCGACTTTTCTGATAAACATGAAATCAAAGAACATTCAATCGCTAAATTGAATGAGCAATGGGAAATTTCAAAAGCTTTGCTTCCTAATTTAAAAATCTATCAAATTCATTCAGCTACTCTAGATAGTGGAGTTTTAAAAAATACTGATGTACTGGCTAGATTATATGAATTGAAACAGCAACATCAACTAAAAATAGGTATTTCATCTAGTGGAATAGAGCAAGTAAAAATAATAGAAGTAGCTCAAAAAATAAATTTTGATGGTGTAGATTTATTTGATAGTTACCAAGTCACTTTCAATATTTTTGAGCAGTCTTGTTTTAATATTTTGAAAGAATTATTAGCGCATAATAAAACGATTATTATAAAAGAAGCCTTAGCTAATGGTCGTGTTTTTAAGAATACTAAATTTTCAGAACACGAAAAAGCTTATTGCTATCTCGAAAAACTTTCAAAAAAATATAGTGTAGGTATTGATGCCATAGCTTTAAGGTTTATCATAGACGCTTTAGAACCAACACTTGTTTTGAGTGGAGCTGCGAACACTATTCAAATTAAAGAAAATTTAAAAGCTTTAAATTTTGAATTAGATGAAAATGAAATTAAAAATTTGACATTATTTAGAATTGCACCTGAACAGTATTGGCAAGAACGAAGCAATTTAAAATGGAATTAATTCACCGTACCTCTGTAATAGTCTAAAACTTTTACACGCAATAAGTACTCGTACTTTGCATTCGCTAGATTCACTTTCGCATTGTCCAAATTATTCTTACTTGTGATATAATTTAAGAAATTGGAAACTCCATTTTTAAATCTAATGTCGTTTATACGATACGATTCTTGGTAGGCTAACACCTGTTTTTCAAGACTTTCGTGACGTTTATAAACGGCTTCCATATCAAAGTGAACTTGTGCAATGTTATTTTTAATATCTATATAGGTGCGTTCTAATTCTAAAACAGACTCCTCAACTCTAATTTTTTCTAAGGCCACATTATTCTTGGCTCTAAAACCATTAAATAGTGGCACATTAACCGCAACACCAACAACGGTATTTAAATTGTTATCTAGCTGATCTCTGAAACTGATACGTTCTGCAGCAAATGCGGTTTGCTCAGTCATAACCAGTAAATCTTGACCATCTACAGTAACAAAATCACCTGTTTGAATAATACTAGTTCCAGTAGCATTAAATAGTTGCGCTGCACTAGAATAGTTAGTATTTATACCACCAAAAAGCGCGATTTCTGGTGTAAACTGAGATTTAGCAACACTAACTCCCTTTTTCGCAGCTTCAATACGCAATTCCCTAGCTTTGAATGTAGCTAAGTGTTGTAATGCTTCTTTATAAACGTTATCAGCAGATAAATTATATTTTTCAAAATCTAAAATGAGTCCATCCGTATCTAATGTAACTTCTTCTTCTAAATTCAATAATCGTATTAGGTTTAATTTTGCATTATTTAAACTAGATCCCGATACTAAAATACTTGTTTCATCATTGGCAATCTGTCCTAATATATCTGCATAATCTGCAGGGTTTCCGGATTCGTTTTCATAAAACCCCTCTTGAATTTTCAGTTGTTCTTTGGTTGTTTCTAATCTGGCTTTCGTTAATTCTAAAACGTCTCTTGCATTTAAGACTTGAAGATAGGCTAAGGTCACACTTAAGATTAAATCTTGTTGAGCAGCTTCAATTTCTAGGTCAGAAGCTTTTTTGTTTAAACGATTTTGTTTGGCTGTATTCAACAATCGAAAGCCATTGAAAATCGTCATATCTAAACTCAAGCCTGCATTAGAAAATGTTAATTCCTGATTTATAAAATCGTTTGTAAATGGATCTATACTTCGACCATCATTAACACCCAAATTAAAATTACCATTAATGCTTGGTAAAAGATTCGCTTTAGATTGCTGGTAATTCACTTTTGCGGAATTCGCTAATAAATTGGTAGATTTCAAATCGAGATTATTCTCTAATGCAATCGAAATACAGTCCTCTAAAGTGTAACTTCTATTTGTTTGACTTTGAGCATATCCTGTACAGCCCATCAAAAATATGATGGTGTATAGTATGTATCGGTTTTTCATGATGCGTTTCTTTAAATATTTGTATTTCGAAAAGTAAATTCCATATCGACGTCAGTTCGAGTGTTTGGAGTGAGCGAGAAACGTATCGAGAACCTTATTTAAAAGATTACTTCTCGATACAAAATTTTCTGAAGAACGAAAATTTTACTCGAAGTGACGTAACTTTAGCAATACACTCTTTTATTTACTGTAATTAGACAATCTTGCCGTCGAGTAGATTAATAATTCGTGAACCATAAGCCGCATTACTTTCAGAATGTGTGGCTTGTATAATGGTAACTCCATCTTTATTTAACTGCGCAAAAAGCTCCATAATCTCTTCACTTTGCTTTGAGTTTAAATTTCCAGTGGGTTCATCAGCTAAGATCAATTTTGGCTTTCCTATTAATGCTCTTGCAACACCAACTAGCTGTTGTTGCCCTCCACTTAATTGAACAGGAAATAAATCTTTCTTACCAACAATATTAAAACGGTCTAACATATCTGCAACCATCCCTTTACGTTCAGATGATTTTATGTTTTTATAGAGTAAAGGTGTTTCGATATTTTCATAGACGGTTAATTCATCTATAAGATGATACGCCTGAAACACAAAACCAATATATTCTTTGTACAGTTTGGACCGGTTTCTTTCTTTCATGCTATGCACAGGCTCGCCTAAAAAGGTGTAACCGCCTCCTGTGAAATTATCTAACATGCCGATACAATTCAATAAGGTAGATTTACCAGAACCCGATGGTCCCATGAGTGAAATAAATTCACCTTCATTTACATTTAAATTAATAGTATCGAGTAATGTGACTTTATTGCTACCTGAGTTGATTGTTCTTGAAGCTTCGTTTAAACTTAATAATGTATTTTTCATTTTGATTGATTTAATATGTTTATGTTATTTAATGCGATTCACTTTTGAATCACCAATACTTAGGCCTCTATCCACCTCTGCTTTGCCTTTATAAAACAATTCGGCTTCGCCATAAGCTGTGAACTTAATGCGCTCTGAAACGTTAACTGTAAACTTTGCTTCACCATAAGCTTTAAGCTTAGAGGTTCTATTAGTAACGGCTACGAGGTTGATATCGCTTTCTCCGTAAGCTGTTATTTTCTGATAGTCAATAGTGCCTTTCTGAATGGTTAGTTGACTTTCTCCATAACTATCTACGTCAAATTCTTCAAAACTAACGTCGTTAAAAGTCACTTGTGATTCTCCATAAATTTTGAGTCTAAATTTTTCCTCATCAATATGACTTTCACAAAGGGTGCGTTGCTCACCTCTTAACGACAACGCATCAATCGTTTTATAAGTAATACGAATTGTCAACACTTTCCCTTTATAAATAGGGACGTTCATTTTTACACCGTTCTTAACTATTTTTTTAGTCTTAGTCGTTTCCTTCGCATCGTCTAAATAAACTCTTAATGTTTCACCTGTCACTTCTATATTTATTTTCTCCTCTGGCTCGGTGCTATCTAATATGGTAACAGATTCTTTGTCACCTTGTACAAAAGTGGTTTCGATGTGCGGACTGATAACGACTTTATTAAAGGGCTCTACAGTCTTGTCTGTTTGTGCGAATAGCGTTTGACTTATAAAGACTAAGGCTACTATTGTGATGTGTTTTAAATTTTTCATGATTGTTCGTTGTCCTATAATTACTATTTCTATGTTAATTGATTTTAACCATTTGTCACTCCCCCTTGGGGCTGTGGAATTTAATCTGTTCTTAAACTCTTTATTGGATTGGCAATAGCGGCTTTAATAGCTTGATAGCTTACCGTAACGAATGCTATGAGTAAAGCCAAAATGCCTGCTATTAAAAAGACCGTCCAACTAATCTCAACCCGATAGGCAAAGTCTTGCAACCAACTATTCATAAGATATAATGCCAATGGAAAACTGATGACTAATGCAACTAAAACAAGTTTTATAAAGTCTAGCGATAATAACTGAACGATTCTGGATACACTTGCTCCAAACACTTTTCTAATTCCAATTTCTTTGTTACGTTGTTCTGCCATAAATGCTGCTAAACCAAATAAACCGAGACACGCTACTATTATTGCCAATATTGAAAACAACAAACCGACGTTTGCAGTGCGTTGCTCCTTTTCATAGAGTAATTCGAGATTCTTGTCTAAGAATGTATATTCGAACGCAGCATTTGGTGCAACGTTTTTAAATGTGCTTTCAAATTTTGAAATGGTCTCAGTTAACACTTCATTTTTAAACCGAATTAATAGATATGATTTTGGCTCGCGTGATGCATTATGAAATGCATAAGCTCCTATGGGACTATGTAACGAACTAAAATTAAAATCATCGACAACGCCACAGATATAAGCATTATTGCCAAGTTGCATAGCCACCTTTTCACCAATAGCTTCTTCTGGTGACAAGCCTAGAAAATCTACTGTAGTTTTATTTACAACAACCTCAACTAAAGTATCTCCTTGTTGTTTAATCTCAGGCAACAACTGACCCGATACTAATTTGAGTTGCAAAACGTCTGCAATATTGCGTTCAGATCGATTCGTTTGAATACCCATGGTCTGTTCAGTATTAGGCTTGTTAATACTTCTTCCACTAACACCTATTCCCGGATATCCCTGAGATCTCGAAACCACCGACACGTTGGGCAGTTTTTCAAACGCATTCACTAAAGCGTTACCTGACGCACCACCTCGAATTCCTGAGGTTGAAATTGCAATTACATTGTCAGGATTATAGCCCAGACTTTTATTCTGAATAAATTCTAATTGCTGATGTATAACAATAACTCCGATAATTAAAACCACAGAGGCTGAAAACTGAACAACAACTAAACCCTTTCTAATCAAACTCGCCGCACCACCCTTATTAGATGAGGGCTTTAATACTTCTTTTGGTGAAAAACGAGATAAATATAAGGCAGGATATGAACCAGACAGAAAGGTCGTTACCAGCCAAATTAATAATAAGTATCCTAGAATCTTGATAGAAAACAATACTGAAATATCTAACTGTTTCCCTGCTATATCGTTAAATACAGGTAAGGTAAATACAGCGAAAATTCCACCTAAAATCATGGCAATTGCAGTAATTAAACCTGTTTCTATATAAAATCGAATAACAATATCTTTTACAGATGCACCAAGTGTTTTGTTAATCCCAACATCTGTTGCTCTTTTTTGAGAACGTGCTGTTATTAAATTCATATAATTAATACATGCAATAATTAGAATTAAAAGTGCTAAAGCAGTTAGGTTTCGAATTTGATTGATATCTCCTTTATTTGCTGTATAACTATCTAAATATTCAGAAGAATATAAATGGATTTGTGCTAAGGGTTGAAGCGAGAAATTATACCATTGTTCTTCTTTCTTAACATTAAGATCTAAAATAGTCTGAATGCTACCTTCAACATCGTTTATATGGTCCACCTCTGAATTAAACATTACAAAGGTTTCAAAACTGGCATTATCCCAAGATGGATTCTTTGCTGAATTTTGCATCATAAATGGAACAATCGCATTAAAGTCTAAAGAACTATTATCGGGGAAATCTTTATAAATACCTTTAACTTCAAATGTCGTTGTATTATCAACCGACACTGTTTTTCCTAATGCACTTTCATCACCGAAATAACGCTTAGCCGTACGTTCAGAAAGCAATATATTATTTGGATTATTAAGATTCTCTGACCCAGTACCTTTAATAATTTCTACTTCAAACATATCGAGTATAGCCGCATCAGACCAGAATAATTTATCTTCTATAAAAACACCACCGCCTGCTTTTATAGAGGCAGTTTTACCAAAATCGTGATGTAAAATTCGACCAGATTTTATAATATTTGGAATATTTGCTTTTAGTTCTGGTGCCAAAGCTGATGGTACACCAGCCCAAGTCTCAAGATCATCTTCGGTTGTATTAAGAAGCACACGATAAATCTGATCCTTATTAGCAAACATGGTATCAAAACTACGTTCGTGTAAAATGAATAAGAACAAGACTAAAGTTGTCGCCAAACCAATTGCCAAACCCAATATATTCACTATTGAAAACAATCGATTGGTCTTCAAACTTCTCCATGCAATTTTTATATAACTCTTTATCATTACTAACTGTTTTTACTCTGTTTTTAAACTATCTACAGGATTTGCCAAGGCTGCTTTAACCGCTTGAAAACTGACGGTCACCAGAGCAATTAAAAGTGCGACGACTCCTGCAACAAGAAAAATCCTCCAATCAATTTCTATGCGATACGCATAATCTTGAAGCCAACTATCCATACCATACCAAGCCATAGGAATCGCTATTAAAATTGAAATGCCTACAAGCTTTAAAAAGTCTTTGGATAATAATTTCACTAAGCCTGAAACACTTGCACCCAAAACTTTTCGAATTCCAATTTCTTTACTGCGCTGTTCGGCTGTGTAGGCTGCCAAACCAAAAAGACCTAAGCAAGAAATGAGTATGGCTAATAAGGCAAAGAGCTGCGAGAGTTTACCAATAAGCTGTTCACTTTTAAATTTAGCATTGAACGTGTCGTCTAC
>NZ_DEXW01000013.1:11614-13309 GCF_002364335.1 Winogradskyella sp. UBA3174
GATCGCACTACCTTTACCCATTAGCCTTGCAAATGATTCGGTAATTAAAACGCTGGCACTATCTTTTGCTATATTCTCACTAAAACCGCGACCTGCAGCAAGTTCCATCCCTGCGGTTTCTAGAAAGCCTGAACTGATATACCTAAATGAGATCAGCACATCTTCAGTATCTGTACCTCCAGTCCACTCTAATCCAGAACCATTATTCCCACCATCTAAAACGCCTGTATTATTTAAACCAACACTTGTAACAGCTCCAGTATTAATTAAATCTTGTTTTATGACTGAAAATTTTTCGATCATAGTGCCATTGACATCTATTGAAATCAATTGCTCTTTATCGAAACCCAGATCTCTATTCTTTACATGCTGAATTTGTTGATATACTAAAATGGTGCTGATGATAAATACAATAGAAATAGTGAACTGCCCAATGACCAATCCTTTTCTAATAAATATTGCAGAGCCTTGAGTCACTTTTAATCCCTTTAATACTTCGACTGGTTTAAATGAAGATAAATAGAACGCTGGATAAAGTCCTGCAAAAACACCGCAAACTAAAGTGATTACTAGTAAAACGATAATGTGCAATGGCTTTGCAAGCCCTAATACCAAGTCCTTTTGAATAAGTAAATTAAATTGAGGTACTAAAATAAATAGTAAAATTACACTTACTATAGTCGCGATAAAAGCGAGAATCAAAGCTTCTGTTATGAATTGAAAAATTAATCGTGTACGACCAGAACCCATAGCTTTACGCACTCCAACTTCGTTAGCACGTTTTTCACTTCTAGCGGTAGATAAATTCATGAAATTAATACAGGCAATGAGTAAAATTATTAAAGCTATTAAAGAGAATAATCGCACATAAATAATACGGCCTCCCACTTGTTTCCCATTTTCAAAATCAGCTCTTAAATGCCAATCTTTAATAGAATGCAAAAACGCCTTTGAACCACTCTCATCCGTTTTTTTCTCTAATAAACCACGGACCTGCGCGTCTACAGCAGAAAAATCAGATTCTGGTGATAGTTCTACGAACGTATCTGCAAAGAAACTACCATATCCTGTCATCCATTCTTGGCCATTACTATAGCGTTGAAAAGGGGCAATCCAGTTAAAAGGAAATGTTATGTTTTTAGATGCGTTTTTTATAACTCCTGTAATGAGATAGTTATCAGCATTATTCACCTTTAAGACCTTACCAAGAACTTTATTATTTTCCCCATAAAGTTGTTCTGCCATCTCCTGAGTAATGATAATGGCTTCAGGATTATTAAACGCGTCTTCTGCGTTTCCTTCAATAAACTGCAAACTAAAAATATCTATAAAATCTTTATCGACATAGCGTCCAGAGCTATTAATCGCATTGTCATTTACAGCGAATAAAAAATCTCTTTCTTTTGTTCGTGCTGCTCTTAGAACTCCAGGTATTTCGGTTTTCATCGCTTCTGCTAATGGTCCTGGCGTAGAATTAAACGTTCTCCATTCACCATCATATTCCTGATGTGTTGGCACATAATACACTTGATCTTGCTTTTCAAAATCTGAATTAAAACTGACCTCATCTTCGACCCAAAGAAAGATTAAACTTGCACAGGTAATACCGATAGCTAAACCAAAAATGTTTAGAAAGCTATAGCCTTTATTTTTCAATAAGGTTCTAAATGCTATTTTGATATAATTTAAGATCAT